>NZ_JAFCUQ010000011.1:0-204131 GCF_049896625.1 Pseudomonas sp. TWP3-1 | reverse complement strand
TATGAATCAGGCGCTGCCGAAGAAGCTATGGGATCAACTTGGGTTGGTCTCGGTACTGGATACGATAAACCGGCTTAGCCGCATAGCTTGAACCGCCGTATACGGATCCGTACGTACGGCGGTGTGAGAGGACGGCGGATGTAAATCCGCCTCCTACTCGATCCATCCAAAACTCAATGCACGTTGAGAACAATCCCCACCCGCGTCAGCCAATCCGCCTCAAGCCCGAAATCCGCCTGAGTCAGCTGATTCTCATCCAGCCAGTTCTCCGGGAATTCCACGTCCAGGGTGTTGCCCTTCGCATGCAACACCACCTGCGGCATCGCCTGCGTCCCGCGAATATGGTGGAACAGAATCGCAAAGCGCAGCAGCACGCACAGGCGGATCAGCTTGTCGCCGTCCTCACCGAAGTCAGCAAACTTGTCCTTCGGAATATTGCGTCGATGCCCGCGCACCAGCAGCGCCAACATCTGCTGATCTTCACGCGAGAAGCCAGCCAGATCCGAGTGCTCGATCAGGTAGGCGCCGTGCTTGTGATATTGGTAGTGCGCAATATCCAGCCCGACTTCGTGGACTTTCGCCGCCCAGCCCAGCAGTTCGCGCCAGATGCCGTCGTCCAGTTCCCAGTCCACCGCCACCTGATCAAACGCATGCAGTGCTTTGCGTTCGACTCGCGCCGCCTGTTCCAGATCGACGTGGTAGCGCTCCATCAGAGAGCTGAGGGTGCGCTCGCGCACGTCTTCGTGGTGATGACGGCCTAGCAGGTCGTACAGCACGCCTTCACGCAGGGCGCCTTCGCAATGGTCCATCCGTTGCAGTTCGAGAGCGTCGAAAATCGCTTCGAGAATCGCCAGGCCGGCCGGAAAGATTGCGCGACGATCAGGCTTGATGCCTTCGAAATCAATCTTGTCGGTCTCGCCGAGTTTGAACAGCTTGCGCTTGAGCCATGCCAGGCCTTCGGCATTCACCTCGCCAGTGCCGTGGCCGCCAGCCTTCAGCGCGAGGCCAATGGCGCGAATGGTGCCGGAGGAGCCGATGGCTTCATCCCAGGTCAGGCGATGCAGGGCGTGTTCGATGCTCATGATCTCCAGCCGCGCTGCCGTGTACGCCTGGGCATAGCGCGCCGGGGTGATCTTGCCGTCCTTGAAGTAGCGCTGGGTGAAGCTGACGCAGCCCATTTGCAGGCTTTCGCGCAGCAGCGGCTCGAAGCGCTGGCCAATGATGAACTCGGTACTGCCGCCGCCAATGTCGGCGACCAGGCGCTTGCCCGGCGTGTCGGCGAGGGTGTGCGAGACGCCGAGGTAGATCAGGCGTGCTTCTTCACGGCCGGAGATGACTTCCACCGGGTGGCCGAGGATTTCTTCGGCGCGGCGGATGAATTCGCCACGGTTGCGCGCTTCACGCAGGGCGTTGGTGCCGACGATGCGTACGGCGCCCAGCGGCATACCGTTGATCAGTTGGGCAAAGCGCTTGAGGCAGTCGAGGCCGCGCTGCATCGATTCTTCGCTGAGCTGACGCGCATCGTCGATGCCGGCGGCCAGTTGCACCTTCTCTCCCAGCCGCTCGAGAATACGGATTTCGCCGTTCTGGGCCTTGGCCACGACCATATGGAAGCTGTTGGAGCCCAGGTCGATTGCGGCGATCAGGGACAGATTCTTGGCTTGGTTCTGGGGCATGGTCAGGGGGTCTCGGTCGATAACCCCGACATCGTGCCACGATCAACGGCTGGCGCCAACGCGCATGGTTCAAACCCTTGATTCAGCACAAGAGTGAGGGTGACCGCTGCGCGGTCAATCGCGGGCAAGTCGAATCGTCGCACCGCCGCTCCCACAGGTTTTCGCGTCGAGCACAAAACCCAGTCCCGCCACAGAACCCTGTGGGAGCCCGCGATGAGGCCAGAACAGCCCCGGAGATCCTTCAGGCTGTCGCCTCGACCGTGCCAATGAAATTCGCCAGCTCCGCCGTCTGCGGATTGGCAAACAACACCTTCGGATCCCCCACCTCATGCACCTTGCCATGGTGCATGAACACCAGTTTGTCCCCGACTTCGCGGGCGAAGCGCATTTCATGGGTGACCATGATCAGCGTCATGCCTTCATTCGCCAGTTGCCGCACCACGCTGAGCACTTCGTTGACCAGCTCCGGGTCGAGCGCCGAGGTGATCTCGTCGCACAGCAGCACTTTCGGCGACATCGCCAAGGCTCGGGCAATCGCCACCCGTTGCTGCTGGCCACCGGAGAGCCGATCCGGGAACGCATCAAACTTCTCGCCGAGGCCAACCCGCTCCAGCATCTGCCGCGCCAGTTCGGCTGCCTTGGTTTTCGGTACTTTCTGCACCACTTGCGGCGCGAGCATCACATTCTCGCCGACGGTCAGGTGCGGGAACAGGTTGAATTGCTGGAACACCATGCCGACTTTCTGCCGCAGGCTGCGCAGGTCAGCGCGCGCGGCGTCGAGGTATTCGCCGTCGACTTCGATGACGCCGTCGTTGATCGATTCCAGACCATTCAGTGTGCGCAGCAAGGTTGATTTGCCCGAGCCGCTGCGGCCGATGATCGCCACCACCTGGCCTTCCTCAACGCTCAGGTCGATGCCTTTGAGTACGTGGTGGTCGCCGTAGTATTTATGCAGGGCGGAAATTCTAAGCAGAGGCATGCAGTCTCCTTTCCAGGTAGCGCGCACTGAGGGACAAAGGGAAACACAGGAGGAAATAGCCGGCGGCGACGAGGCCGTAGACCATGAACGGTTCGAACGTGGCGTTGGCGAGCATGCCGCCGGTTTTGGTCAGTTCGGTGAAGCCGATGATCGAGGTCACCGCCGTGCCCTTGACCACTTGCACCGAGAAACCCACGGTCGGCGCCACGGCAATCCGTAGCGCTTGCGGCAGGATCACGTAGCGCAGTTGCTCCAGCGGATTCAGCGCCAGGCTCGACGAGGCTTCCCACTGTCCATGCGGGATAGCCTCGACGCAACCGCGCCAGATCTCCGCCAGATACGCGCTGGTGAACAACGTCAGCGCAATCGCCGCCGCCATCCATGGTGAGATTTCAATCCCGGCCAGCGCCACGCCGAAGAACACCAGAAACAACTGCATCAACAACGGCGTGCCCTGAAACAGCTCGATCCAGGTGCGCGCGATATGGCGCGACAGGGCATTTTTCGAGATGCGCATGACCATGATCAGCAACCCGACCAGCCCGCCGCCGATAAACGCCACCAGCGACAGCGCCAGCGTCCATTGCAGGCCAGTGAGCAGATTGCGCAGGATGTCCCAGAACGTGAAATCGCTCATTGGCTACTCCTTGCAATGAAGCGCCGGCCGAACCAGTTCAATAACTGACGGATCAGCAACGCCATGCACAGATAGATGAGGGTGGTGAGCGCGTAGGTTTCAAATGCACGGAAGTTGCGCGATTGAATGAAGTTGGCGGCGAAGCTCAGTTCTTCGGTGGCGATCTGCGAACACACCGCCGAACCGAGCATGACGATGATGATCTGGCTGCTCAGCGCCGGCCAGACCTTGCCCAGCGCCGGCAGCAAGATCACATGGCGGAACGCTTCGAAACGCGTCATCGCCAACGCCGCAGCGGCTTCCAGTTGCCCGCGCGGAATCGCCTGGATGCCGGCACGGATGATCTCGGTCGAGTACGCGCCGAGGTTGATCACCATCGCCAACACGGCGGCCTGCCACTCGGAAATCTGCACGCCGAGCGACGGCAGGCCGAAGAAGATGAAGAACAACTGCACCAGAAAAGGCGTGTTGCGGATCAACTCGACGTATACGCCAAAGATCGCCGCGAACGGGCGGATGTTCCACGCCCGCACCAGCGCCCCGACGATGCCCAGGCTCACGCCGAACAGTGCACCGATGGCCGTCAGCTCAAGGGTGAACAGCGCACCGCGCAGCAGCAGGTCGGTGTTTTGCACCACCGGCAGGAAATCGAACTGATAAGCCATAAAGAGTCTCCAGCGCGCCCGATCAGAGATCGGCCGGCAGCGGCTCTTTCAGCCAGGTTTGTGCGTTTTTCTCCAAGGCGCCATCGGTCTTGGCGGTATTCAGGATGTCGTTGACCTTGCCCAGCAGCGCCGGCTCGTTCTTGTTCACACCGACGTAGACCGGCGAATCCTTGAGCTTCACTTTCAGCGCCGGCACGCGTTTCGGGTTCTTCTCGCTGATCGCGACCATCACCACGTTGCCGCTGGCGATCAGATCGACCTGGCCTGCGAGGTAGGCGGCGATGGTCGAATTATTGTCTTCGAAGCGCTTGATGGTCGCGCCTTCGGGAGCGACTTTGCTCAGTTCGATGTCTTCGATTGCGCCACGGGTGACGCTGATGGTTTTGCCCTTGAGATCGTCAAGGGTGCTGATCGCGGCATCTGGCGGTCCGAATACGGCGAGGTAGAACGGTGCATAGGCGCGGGAGAAGTCGATGACTTTCTCGCGCTCCGGGTTCTTGCCGAGGCTGGAAATCACCAGATCGACTTTGCCGGTGGTGAGGAACGGGATGCGGTTGGTGCTGTTGACCGGGGTCAGTTCGAGTTTGACCTTCAACTGGTCGGCCAGCAGTTTCGCCGTATCGATATCGAGGCCGCGTGGCTTCATGTCCGGGCCGACCGAGCCGAAGGGCGGGAAGTCCTGTGGCACGGCGACTTTCAGCGTGCCGCGTTTGACCACGTCCTCCAGACCATCGGCGTGGGCGGGGATCTGGCTGAGCATCAGGCTGGTAAACAGGGCAGCGAGCAGGGCGCTGGAACGCGTGGACATGGCAAAACTCCGGATCGGCGGGAAGTGATTTCTGCGATCGGACAGAGCATGTGGCGTGCCAATAAGACGGAATGGCCACAACAGGCCCTGGTTTTAACGGGTTTGGTCGAGGTTGCCGGTCGGAGTCGCTGCGCTAAATTGAGGCAGAGTTGTATTCGCGGTGCCATTTTGCGCACCGGGATCAGCCGCATCGTCCCCGTCAGTGTGTGACTTGAGCTATACCCAAACTGATAGGGCACCATAGCAAGACTCAATCATCTGCAGCTTCCTGAACAAGGGAAGGGCGGCTATGATGGGCCACGTTTTTTTGCTTACAACCTGGAGAATTCCATGAGCAGCGATCTGATCAAACACGTTAGCGACGCCAGCTTCGAAGCCGACGTACTCAAGGCCGAAGGCGCTGTACTGGTCGACTACTGGGCTGAATGGTGCGGCCCTTGCAAAATGATCGCTCCGGTTCTGGACGAGATTGCCGAGACTTACAAAGGCAAGCTGACCGTCGCCAAACTGAACATCGACGAAAACCAGGAAACCCCGGCCAAGCACGGCGTGCGTGGTATCCCGACCCTGATGCTGTTCAAGAACGGCAACGTCGAAGCGACCAAGGTTGGCGCGCTGTCGAAGTCGCAACTGGCGGCTTTCCTCGACGCCAACATCTAAGCGTCGCTGTAAATTGCCATTAAAAAAGCCCCGCAAATTGCGGGGCTTTTTGCGTATTCAGGGCTAGACGCTCCGAAATTCAGGTGGTACATTCGGCCCCGCACTGGTTTCTCCATTGCCCCCTGCTAGCCGTCGCCGACGCACTCCTTTTCGAATAAGTACGCGATCCTGTCGCCTTCTCCGCGGCGCGGCCTCATTAAGCCAAAAGCTTAATTTCCCCCCCTCCATAAATGATTACGTCATTCCTATATGAATCTGACTGAACTCAAGCAAAAGCCGATTACCGACCTGCTCCAACTGGCCGAAGAAATGGGCATAGAAAATATGGCCCGTTCGCGCAAGCAGGACGTGATTTTCTCCCTGCTCAAAAAGCACGCTAAAAGCGGTGAGGAAATCTCCGGTGATGGCGTGCTGGAGATTCTCCAGGACGGCTTCGGCTTCCTGCGCTCCGCAGACGCTTCCTACCTGGCCGGCCCGGACGATATCTACGTCTCGCCAAGCCAGATCCGCCGCTTCAACTTGCGCACCGGTGACACCATCGTTGGCAAGATCCGCCCTCCGAAGGAAGGCGAGCGGTATTTCGCACTGCTCAAGGTCGACACGATCAACTTCGATCGTCCCGAGAACGCGAAAAACAAGATTCTCTTCGAGAACCTGACCCCGCTGTTCCCGACTGTGCGCATGAAGATGGAAGCCGGTAACGGTTCCACCGAAGACTTGACCGGTCGAGTGATCGACCTGTGCGCCCCGATCGGCAAAGGCCAGCGTGGTCTGATCGTTGCACCGCCGAAAGCCGGCAAGACGATCATGCTGCAGAACATCGCGGCGAACATCGCCCGTAACAACCCTGAAGTTCATCTGATCGTGCTGTTGATCGACGAGCGTCCGGAAGAAGTGACCGAAATGCAGCGCACCGTGCGCGGCGAAGTGGTTGCCTCGACCTTCGACGAGCCGCCGACCCGTCACGTGCAAGTGGCTGAAATGGTGATCGAGAAGGCCAAGCGCCTGGTCGAGCACAAGAAAGACGTGGTGATCCTGCTCGACTCCATCACCCGTCTGGCCCGTGCTTACAACACCGTGATCCCGAGCTCCGGCAAGGTCCTCACCGGTGGTGTCGATGCCCACGCCCTGGAGAAACCGAAACGTTTCTTCGGCGCCGCGCGGAACATCGAAGAAGGCGGCTCGCTGACCATTATCGCCACCGCGCTGGTTGAAACCGGCTCGAAAATGGACGAAGTGATCTACGAAGAATTCAAAGGCACCGGCAACATGGAACTGCCTCTGGATCGCAAGATCGCCGAGAAGCGTGTGTTCCCGGCCATCAACATCAACCGTTCCGGCACCCGCCGTGAAGAGTTGCTGACCGCTGATGACGAACTGCAACGCATGTGGATTCTGCGCAAGTTGCTGCACCCGATGGACGAAGTTGCCGCCATCGAGTTCTTGATCGACAAGCTGAAAACGACCAAGACCAACGACGAGTTCTTCTTGTCGATGAAGCGCAAGTAACACGCAGTCTGTTCAAAGGAAAGGCGCCCCGATCGGGGCGCCTTTTTTTTGCGTGCAATTATTTGTATCTGGATTGATAAGTGTCGTGCTGTAAACTTGCGCCCACTTAATGGGGCGCCTTCTCCACTCTCTATTGACCGACTGCCATTCACACCGGCATTCAGTGTCGCGGGTGATTGCCCCTTTTCAATGGATTTGTACCCGAGCGGACAAGGTTTCCCATGCATACGTTTGGCAATCGCCGTGATATCGACGGCTTGCGCGCCCTGGCAGTCATTCCGGTCGTACTGTTTCACTTCGGCTTCAGCGCGTTCAGCGGTGGCTTTGTCGGCGTTGACGTGTTTTTCGTCATCTCCGGTTTTCTGATCACCAGCATCCTGTTCCGCGAAATCAGCGCACAGCGCTTCAGTTTCATCGATTTCTGGGCCCGTCGGGCGCGGCGCATCCTGCCGGCGCTGACCGTGGTGCTGGTCGTGACCCTGATGCTCGGCTGGCTGTTGCTGACCGCCAAGGATTTCTCCGAGCTCGGGCGCACGGTTCGCTATCAGTCGCTGTTCATCTCGAACATTCTGTTCATGCGCGAGGACGGCTATTTTCAGCCTGCGTCTGATCTGAAACCGCTGCTGCACACCTGGTCGCTGGCGGTGGAGGAGCAGTACTACATTTTCTTCCCGCTGCTGATGGTGGTGCTCATGCGCTACATCCGGCATTGGCGCTGGATGTTGTTTGCCGTGCTGCTGGTGTCGTTCGGGCTGAACATTGGCTACATCGAGCGCAAGCCGGACTTCGCGTTTTTCTCGTTGCCGACTCGCGCCTGGGAATTGCTTTGCGGGGCGATGCTCGCAGTGACGCCCGCGCCGAAACAGGCGCTGCGGCCGTGGCTGCCGCAATTCGTCGGTCTGGCAGGCCTCGCGGCGGTGTTGACGGCGGTGTTCACTTTTGACAAAGGCACGGTGTTCCCGGGCTGGGCGGCGTTGCTGCCGGTGCTCGGTACTACCGCGCTGATCTGGTCGGGTGCGCAAGGGCCGACCTTGACCGCACGCTTGCTGAGCATGCGTGCGCTGGTGTGGGTCGGCTTGCTGTCGTACTCGCTGTATCTGTGGCACTGGCCGATCTACGTATACGCCAATGCGATTTCGATCGACGGCATCCAGCCGCTGGAGGCGGTCGGCTGGATCGCGCTGGCGCTGGGCCTGGCTTGGCTGAGCCTGCGTTACGTTGAATTGCCGTTCCGTGAAAAGCGCCTGCTCGCCGGTCGCCGCGCAGTCTTGACTGGCGGTCTGGCGGCGGTTGTCGTGCTCGCCGTAACCGGGTCGGCGATTCGCTCGGCCGACGGTGTTCCCGGGCGTCTGACCGGCAAGGCGCTGGAATACGCGCAGTCGCGGGAATGGAAGGCCGGGCAGATGAAATGCATGCTGGTCACCTCCGACAAGTCGCTGGACAAGGCGTGTCTGGTCGGTGGCAAGCAGGATTTGCCTGCCACGCAGGCTTTCTGGGGCGATAGCCATGCGGCCGCGTTGTTGCCGGCCATCGAGAACAATGCCCGGCGCGAAGGGCGCCCGGTATGGTTGTTCAGCATGAGCGCCTGCCCGCCGATCCTCAGCGATGATCCGCGTCAGCGCTGCAAGGATTTCAACGAGCAAACAATGGAGCGCGTGCGCAGCCTCGGGATCAAGGATGTGGTGCTGGCGTCCAACTGGAGCCTGTACGTGTACGGCCGCGAAGACGGCGACAAGAAGGTTTTGCTCAACTCCCACGACGACACCGCTCAAGCCGAGCAGCGCATGGCTGCCGCGCTCAAGGCGCGGGTCGCGGCGTTGCGCGAGGCCGGCGCGCAAGTCTGGCTGTTCAAAGAGGTGCCGTTGCAGCGCAAGGGCATCATCAGTCGCCTGACCAGCCTGGCGCGGGTCGGACGCTCAGCCGAAGGTTTGGGGCGTCCACTCGAGGAGCATCTGGCGCGCCAGCACTTCCTCGCGACCTTGTTCGACTCCATGAGCGCCGCCGACCCTGGTGTGCACGTGATCGATCCGACGCCGCTGATGTGCCCGGCCGGCATCTGCAGCATCGAGGTCAATGGTCATTCGCAGTACAAAGATGAGGATCATCTCTCGGATGTCGGCAGCGCCCGACTTACCCCATTGTTTGCCCCGGTGCTGCTGGGTGTAAGCCGCAATTGATCGATGGCGGGCACTGACGGGCTGCCAGCAGCCCGCATAGCAGGTAGGATGTACGCCTATTTTGAGGGTGCCATCGTCAATGAAATTCAAGGATCTTCGGGATTTCGTGCAGCAGCTTGAGCAGCGCGGAGAGTTGAAACGTATTCAGGTTCCCGTCTCGCCGGTGCTGGAAATGACCGAGGTGTGCGACCGCACGCTGCGGGCCAAGGGCCCGGCGCTGCTGTTCGAGAAACCGACAGGTTACGACATCCCGGTGCTTGGCAACCTGTTCGGCACCCCCGAGCGGGTGGCCATGGGCATGGGCGCCGAGTCGGTCAGCGAACTGCGCGAAATCGGCAAGCTGCTGGCGTTCCTCAAGGAACCCGAGCCGCCGAAGGGCTTGAAAGACGCGTGGTCGAAGCTGCCGATCTTCCGCAAGATCATCGCGATGGCACCGAAAGTGGTCAAAGACGCGGTGTGCCAGGAAGTGGTCATCGAAGGCGATGACGTCGATCTGGCCATGCTGCCGGTGCAGACCTGCTGGCCCGGCGACGTCGGCCCGCTGATCACTTGGGGCCTGACGGTCACCAAAGGCCCGAACAAGGACCGGCAGAACCTCGGCATCTATCGTCAGCAAGTGATCGGCCGCAATAAGGTCATCATGCGTTGGCTCAGCCACCGTGGCGGCGCGCTGGATTATCGCGAGTGGTGCGAGAAGCATCCGGGCCAGCCGTTCCCGGTTTCCGTGGCGTTGGGCGCTGACCCGGCGACCATCCTCGGCGCCGTAACGCCGGTGCCGGACAGCCTGTCCGAATACGCTTTCGCCGGTCTGCTGCGCGGCAACCGCACCGAACTGGTGAAGTGCCGTGGCAACGACCTGCAAGTGCCGGCCACTGCCGAAATCATCCTCGAAGGCGTGATTCATCCGGGCGAAATGGCCGATGAAGGCCCGTACGGCGACCACACCGGTTATTACAACGAGGTGGACAGCTTCCCGGTGTTCACCGTCGAGCGCATCACTCACCGCATCAAACCGATCTACCACAGCACCTACACCGGCCGTCCGCCGGATGAGCCAGCGATTCTCGGCGTGGCGCTGAACGAAGTGTTCGTGCCGATCCTGCAAAAGCAGTTCCCGGAAATCACCGACTTCTACCTGCCGCCGGAAGGCTGCTCGTATCGCATGGCCATCGTCACCATGAAAAAGTCGTATCCGGGCCACGCCAAGCGCGTGATGCTGGGTGTCTGGTCGTTTTTGCGACAGTTTATGTACACCAAGTTCGTTATCGTCACTGACGACGACATCAACGCGCGCGACTGGAATGACGTGATCTGGGCGATTACCACCCGCATGGATCCCAAGCGCGACACGGTGATGATCGACAACACGCCGATCGACTACCTCGATTTCGCTTCGCCGATCTCGGGGCTCGGCTCGAAAATGGGCCTGGATGCCACCCACAAGTGGCCGGGCGAAACCACTCGCGAGTGGGGCCGCGTCATCGTCAAGGACGACGCCGTGACCCAGCGGATCGATGCCATCTGGAATCAGTTAGGAATAGATTGATGCGTGTAACCCTGCAGCCCTCCGGAGCGGTGCTTGAGATACGGCCCGGCGAGCGGATTCTCGATGGTGCGCGGCGCTTGGGCTACGACTGCCCGCAAAGCTGTCGCAACGGCAATTGCCACGTCTGCGCGGCGCTGCTGGTGGAAGGCCGGGTCGAACAGGCCGGAACGGTGCGCGACCACGGCGAGTTCTACACTTGCATAGCCGAGCCGCTGGAAGACTGCGTCGTGCTGTGGGATGGCGTGCTCGCGCTGGGAGAACTGCCGGTGCGCAGCCTGTCGTGTCAGGTCATCGAGTGTCTGGATGTAGGCGGGGACACCTGGCGCGTGCGTCTGCGCGCGCCGGCCGGCAAACCGCCGCGTTATCACGCCGGTCAGTACCTGATGATCGAGCGCGAGAACGGCGAGAAATCGGCATTCTCCATGGCCTCGGCGCCGCACGGTGGCCGCGATCTGGAAATCCATGTGCTGGCGCGCGAATCCAGTGCGTTGAGCCTGATCGAGCAACTGCAACGCAACCCGTTGGTGCGCATCGAGATGCCGTTCGGTGACACCCACCTCGCCGAATTGCCCGACGGGCCGCTGGTGTTGGTCGCTGCCGGTACCGGCATGGGCCAGATTCACAGCCTGATCGAACACTGCCGCGCTGCCGGTTTCAAACATCCGGTGCATCTGTATTGGGGCGTGCGCCGTCCTGAAGATTTTTACCAAATCGAACATTGGGACGAATGGCTGAAGTTGCCCAACCTGTTTCTGCACAAGGTCGTCAGCGATCAGTGTGGCTGGGAAGGGCGCTGCGGCATGCTGCACGAGGCGGTTTGTGAGGACTTTCCGGACCTGAAGCCGCTGCACGTCTACGCCAGCGGTTCACCGGCGATGGTCTACGGCACGCTGGATGCGCTGGTCGAAGCCGGGATGGATGCGCATCAAATGCGCGCGGATGTGTTCGCCTACGCACCGCGCTCTTGAGCCGCGTTCTGAGGCGTGAGCTAAATCCTTATAACTCTCTATATAGCTGATTGGTATTTATCTTATTGGGTAAATACCGCTAGGTTATATATCAATCAGGCAGTCAATTAAGAAATGTGCCATGGCACTCAAATTGCCTTAAAACATATGTGCCTTATTGTTACAGCGGTGCGTTCTATTAAGTAATTCTTCACCCGCGGGGAGCTAACGCTATTCGCCATGAGCGCCATTGAAAACGCTTTTCTGAACCTGGCTTACCCTCCGCGGCTCGATCTTGGGCCGCAGCTGACGCACGAACAACTTCTCGCCTCGATGCAATCGACCATGGCGCGCCACAAGGGCGGGCCGGTGTGGCTGTTCGCCTACGGTTCGCTGATCTGGCGGCCGGAATGCAACTCCGCACAACGCATGCGCGGTCGGGTGCATGGCTACCATCGTGGCTTGTACCTGTGGTCGCACGAACATCGCGGCACGCCGGAAATGCCGGGGCTGGTATTCGGTCTGGATCGCGGCGGTTCGTGCAGCGGCTTCGCTTATCGCTTGCCGGAAGATGATCTCGACAGTGCGCTGTATGCGCTATGGAAGCGCGAGATGCCGTTCCCGTCCTATCGCCCACACTGGCTCAACTGCCGTCTCGAAGATGGCAGCCAGGTGCAGGCTTTGGGATTTGTATTGGAGCGACACCTGCCGAGCTATGCCGGCAACTTGCCGGATCATGTGCTGCGGCAGGTGTTCGAAAGCGCTTGCGGGCGTTACGGCACCACTCGCGATTACGTCGAGCAGACCGCTCACGCCCTGCGTAGCCACGCCATGCCAGACAAAAATCTGGAGGCGCGGCTCATGCGCTGCAAGTCAAAAGCCGATCAGGCGATCGCTTCTTCGCGGGTCTGACTGGCGGCCTGTTTGTGCCATAAGGTCGGTGCGAGGCAAACCATTGCCAGGATGCACGCGCCGATCAACAGCACGAAACCGCCGTCCCAGCCGAAATGGTCCACGGTGTAGCCCATCGCTGCACTGGCCGCGACCGAACCCCCCAGATAACCAAACAGGCCGGTGAAGCCCGCTGCAGTGCCGGCGGCCTTCTTCGGTGCCAGTTCCAGCGCCTGCAGGCCGATCAGCATCACCGGGCCGTAGATCAGGAAGCCGATCGAGAACAGCGCGATCATGTCCACGGTCGGGTTGCCGGCCGGGTTCAGCCAGTAAACCAGCGTGGCGACGGTCACCAATGCCATGAACACCATGCCGGTCAGGCCACGGTTGCCACGGAAGATCTTGTCCGACATCCAGCCGCACAGCAGCGTGCCGGGGATCCCCGCCCACTCGTAGAAGAAATAGGCCCACGAAGTTTTGTCCACGGTGAAACCCTTGGCTTCCTTGAGGTAGGTCGGCGCCCAGTCGAGCACGCCGTAGCGCAGCAGGTAAACGAAGACGTTGGCCATGGCGATGTACCAGAGCATTTTGTTGCGCAGCACGTACTTGACGAAGATTTCCTTGGCGCTGAATTCGTCTTCGTGGCTGGCGTCGTAGCCTTCCGGGTAATCATTCTTGTACTGCTCAATCGGCGGCAAGCCAACCGATTGCGGGGTGTCGCGCATGGTCATGAAGGCGAATATCGCCACGGCCAAAGCCACGGCTGCCGGGACGTAGAACGCCGCGTGCCAGTCGTTGAACAGGCCCATGCCGAGCAGGAACAGCGGGCCGATCAGACCGCCGCCGACGTTATGCGCCACGTTCCACACCGATACCACGCCGCCACGTTCTTTCTGCGACCACCAGTGCACCATCGTTCGGCCGCTCGGCGGCCAGCCCATGCCCTGCGCCCAGCCGTTGATGAACAACAGGATGAACATCATGGTCACGCTGGACGTCGCCCATGGCGCGAAACCGAAAATGAACATCACGCCGGCCGATACCAGCAGACCAAATGGCAGGAAAAAACGCGGGTTGGAACGGTCGGACACCAGGCCCATGAGGAACTTGGACAAACCGTAGGCAATAGCGATGGCCGACATCGCCAGGCCCAGATCGCCACGGCTGTAGCCTTCGTCGATCAGGTACGGCATGGCCAGCGAGAAGTTTTTGCGCAGCAGGTAGTAACCCGCATAGCCAATGAAAATACCGGCGAAGATCTGCCAGCGCAGGCGTCGGTAGGTGCTATCGATTTTTTCTTCAGGCAATGGAGCCTGATGTGCGGCAGGACGAAAGAAAGCAAACATTCAAGAGCTCCAGATTTCTTGTTTTGACTGCGGATGCGAATGTTACAGTTTCGTTACCGAAAATAGCACCGGTTCGCATCGCCGAAACAGCGGAAATGTGGCAGTTCGCGTGTTCCTTTATGAACATGTCGCTCAGATGTAAGTACGGGGCGGTGTGAGGAATGTTGCTTCGGCACCGTCCTGCAGGTTTTCGGGGTGTTGTAGGGCAGGTTTGCAGGACGTGTATTGCGAGGAATGCAGAAGGGGCGACGGCTAGTCTGTTGGCTGGTTTATATCTGGCTTGCTAACTCGCCAATTCTTCTTTGAACGTACTTGATCTTGCTCCAGCGTTTTTTGCGCCTTTGATAGTTGTGGAAATTTTTCACCGAACGTTCGGCTTGCGATGCTTCAACATGCGCGGCGTAGAGCTCCTGATATTTGTATTTCATCCCGCGAACATTCTCGCTGGCCTCTACTGGCTGACTCAGAATCAGTCGGCTGAACAGGATGTCGAACCGATCCGCAGCTTCAGCTGCGATTTCACGCTTTTTCTGCTCTTCAGCTTTTTTCTCCACTTCGGTCATCGCTGCCGCTAATGGCTGGCCGGATTGCGAGTTTCGATCACTCATACAATGACTCCTTGTGTATGTAAGGGGCCAAACTACAGCGATCTGCTGAAGCGACTGCGGTATATAGCTACCACTTTTCAATTGCGGTTGATCGAGTGTGAAAGTTGTAAAAAACGACTGAAAAGGCCGGATGTATACTGTGAGTCCACCCGGCCCTGATCATCAAAATCTCTCAGCGCACTTGCACCACAACCTTGCCCACAGCCTTGCGCTGCCCAAGATCATTGATCGCCTGCGCCGCTTCACTCAGCGGATAAACCTGCGACACCAGCGGTTTCAACTTGCCCTCGGCGAACCAGCCGAACAACTGCTGGAAGTTTGCCGCGTTGTCCTGCGGCTGGCGCTGGGCGAAGGAGCCCCAGAACACGCCGATTACCGCCGCGCCTTTGAGCAGGGCGAGGTTGACTGGCAGTTCGGGAATGCGTCCGCTGGCAAAGCCGACCACCAGCAGGCGGCCGTTCCACGCGATGGCACGGATGGCCTGGTCGAACAGGTCGCCACCCACCGGGTCGTAGATCACGTCGGCGCCCTGGCCATCGGTCAGGCGTTTGATTTCGTCCTTGAGGCTGGATTCGCTGTAGTTGATCAGTTCATCGGCGCCGGCAGCCTTGGCCACGGCGAGCTTTTCCGCGCTGCTGGCGGCAGCGATCACGCGGGCGCCGAGGGCCTTGCCGATTTCCACGGCGGCCAGGCCGACGCCACCGGACGCGCCGAGCACCAGCAGGGTTTCACCCGGTTGCAGGTTGCCACGCTGTTTCAGCGCATGCATCGAAGTGCCGTAAGTCATGCTGAATGCAGCGGCGGTGTTGAAATCCATCGACGGCGGAATCGGCAAAACGTTGTATCCCGGCACTGCGACCTGTTCGGCGAAGCTGCCCCAGCCGGTCAGCGCCATGACCCGGTCGCCGACTTTCAAGTGGCTGACTTTTTCACCCACCGCGCTGACCACGCCCGCCGCTTCACCGCCCGGCGAAAACGGGAAGGGCGGCTTGAATTGATATTTACCCTCGATGATCAGCGTGTCCGGAAAGTTGACCCCGGCGGCGTGCACGTCCAGCAGGATTTCGTTCTTCTTGGCGACGGGGCTGGCGACGTCTTCCAGCACCAGCGATTCGGCAGGGCCGAAGGCTTTGCACAGCACGGCTTTCATCAGGGCTATTCCTTTGGGAGTGATGGCCGATAAGTGTAGGTGTGGCAGTCAACGGGTCAACGAGCATGCCCGACCCTGATAGTCCGCCATAAGCTTGTGCTTGCGCGGCGGGTCGTTATGCTAGGCCGCAAACCGGATAAGGAGCGAATTGTGAAAGCGTGGATCATGTTGTTGCTGGCCCTGTCTCTGCCTGTGGCAGCGCTGGCCGAAGAAGCCAAAGAAGGCGAAGCGCCGAAGGTCAGTTACATCAGCCTGAGCCCGCCATTTGTGGGCAACTACGGGCTGGACGGCACGCCGAAGCTCAAAGTGTTCAAGGCCGATGTGGCTTTGCGCGTAACGGGTGAAGAGTCGACCAAACTGGTCAAGGCCAACGAACCGCTGATCCGCAATCAGCTGGTGGCGTTGTTCACCCAGCAGACGACCGAGGCGATGGGTAGCATCGAAGGCAAAGAGAAGCTGCGCCAGGAAGCGTTGAAGCAGACGCAGCAAGTGATGAATGACGAAACCGGGAAACCGGTGGTTGAGGATCTGTTGTTCAACAACCTGATCATTCAGTAAGACATTGGTTGTCCGGGCGGGCCTCATCGCTGGCAAGTCGAATCGTCGCACCGCAGCTCCCACAGGTTTTTCGGTTGGTCACAAATTATGTGTTCACTGAAGATCTCTGTGGGAGCTGGCTTGCCAGCGATTGCATTTTGGCAGGCGACAAATTGATCAGGGTTTGAGCGCGATCACCGCCGCCCATTGCTCCGCCGTGACAGGCATCACCGACAACCGCGAACCCTTCTGCACCAGCGGCATCTCCGCCAACGCCGTCTGCTGCTTCAGATAATCCAGCTTCAACACCCGAGCAAACGTCTCGACATGCGCGACATTAATCGCGCTCCAGGCGTTTTTTTCTGCTGTAGCCTTCGGGTCGTAGTAATGACTCTCCGGCTCCAGCGCCGTCGGGTCTGGATAAGCCGCTTCGATGATCTTGCCGATTCCGGCAATCCCCGGCTCCGGGCAACTCGAATGGTAGAAAAAGAACTCATCTCCCACGGCCATCGCGCGCAGGAAATTGCGTGCCTGATAGTTGCGAACCCCGTCCCAGCGCGCTGTGCCGAGCTTCTCCAGGCCCTTGATCGAGAGCTCGTCGGGTTCGGATTTCATCAGCCAGTAGGCCATGTTTTTTGCTCCTCACGGGTTCAGTGGGCAAGTTGTCGGGCAATTTTATGACAAACCGACGGTCGGTTGACGCCAGCGTTTGCGCAGCGGTTCGCGTTGCCGCAAAATGCCGGCCTTTAAAGCTTGACGCTGCTGCACGGCTACGAATGGAAACCGCTGCTGTCATCGTGATGATGTGCCTTGAGGGGGGCAATCGATGAAACGCAAACCGGATTTGCTGTGGATCCTGGTAATTTTGTTCGGTCTGGGCGTCGTGACCACCGGTTATGCGCAGAGCCTGTGGGCCAACAAGACCGATGCTCCAATTGAAATAGCGCAACAAGTACAACAGTCGACAGCCTTCAAGCGCTGACACTGCCTTTGCGACGCCGTTGATTGATGCGGCGTCTACCCCGCGAAATACCATGCCTTGTCGGTGACCGTGCCTTGTAACGGTACATCCCAGCTCGCCTGCGCCAAACGCTCGACTTTCTGACATTCGTGAGCCAGCCCCAGCAGCGTCGGCTTGCGCCAATTATTGCGCCGGCTCAGATACGCCAGGCTGCGGTCGTAAAATCCGCCGCCCATTCCCAGACGCCCGCCAACATCGTCAAAACCCACCAACGGCAACAACACCAGATCCAGCGTCCAGACTTTGCGCTGTCGAGCCAGATTGGCCCGGGGTTCAAGAATGCGGAAGCGATTGGGTTTGAGCTTCTCGCCGGGACGCACGCGCTGAAAAACCATTTTGGTTCGCGGCCAGGCGCTGAGCACGGGCAGATAAGTCGCCTTGCCGCGGCGCTGGGCAGCGCGCAGCAGCAGACGCGGATCGATCTCGCCATCAGTGGGCAGGTACAGAGAAATGTGTTTGGCGCGGCGGAACTGCGGATGTTGCGCCAGTTGCTTGTACAGGCCTTCAGCGGCCTGGCGTTGCTGGCTCGGCGTCAGCGCGCGGCGAGCCTTGCGCAGCAGGCGGCGCAATTGAGGGCGGGGCAATAACGCGGGTTCGGTCATGGTTCGGCTTCGGCAGGATGGGGACGAAAACGCACGCATAAAAAATCCGATGGCGGATTAACCGACATCGGATTCGAATCAGGCTCCCCGGATGAACCGCTGTCAACTTAGCCCTTGAACCCGAAAGTTCAAGGTGGAGGAAGCAGTAGACTTTAAGGCTTTCCGTCTGGCGGACATGCACACCAGCCCAACGTGCAACCTCCAGGGTATAGCAAATCGGCTCAGGGACATCGTCAACTGGCAAGCACCCCAGGGAGTGCGGCGAGTATACCCCAAGCGGCTCGGCGAATCAGCCCTTGGTCGCGGTCGGATCGTCGGCGAGCACCAGATCGACACGATCAAGCAAGTCGCGCACCTGTTCACGGGTCGAACCGCTGGCCTGCACATCCGGACGCTCTTCTTTGTGCAAGAGGTCGTGGGTGATGTTCAGCGCGGCCATCACGGCGATACGGTCGGCGCCGATGACTTTGCCGCTGCTGCGGATCTCGCGCATCTTGCCGTCCAGGTAACGCGCGGCGCTCACCAGATTGCTGCGCTCTTCCTGCGGGCAGATGATCGAATATTCTTTGTCGAGGATCTGCACGGTTACGCTATTGCTTGAACTCATGAGTCTTGCTCCAGGGCCTTGAGGCGCGAAATCATCGACTCGACCTTACGCCGGGCGATTTCGTTTTTTTCAATCAGGTGCGCGCGTTCCTCGCGCCAGGTCTTTTCCTGAGCAAGTAAGAGTCCGTTTTGGCTCTTTAGTTGCTCGACTCGGCCAATCAGCAATTCGAGTCTGGCCATCAGCGCTTGCAGGTCGGTGTCTTCCATTGGGTTCACTGTCTGATGGGTGGTAGCTGGCGGACAGCCTTTAATAGTCTTGGCGAGTCTGTCGATGTAGGATACAAGGCCTTCATTCTAGACATAGCGCCGTCTGGCGCCTAGCTGCCCATGCCCATTCAGAATTCCCCGTACCAAGCCTTCGCCACCCTGCTGACCTCCAGCGGTCACAACGTCTCGCCTGCCGAACTGCACGGCCTGTTGCTCGGTCGCAGTTGCGCCGGCGCCGGCTTCACTGCAGAAGAGTGGCTGATCGATGCTGCCGAGCTGCTTGAAAGCGAGCCACAGGACAACGTCCGCGCCGCCCTGATCGGCCTGCAAGAAATGGTCAAAGGCGAACTGACCGGCGACGACGTGACCGTCGTGCTGCTGTTGCCGACCGATGACGCACCGCTGGCCGAGCGCGCTATTGCGCTGGGCGAATGGTGCCAGGGCTTCCTCAGCGGTTTTGGCCTGAACTGCCGCGACAGCAGCATGTTGAGCACCGAAGCCACTGAAGTGCTGCAGGATCTGGCGGCCATCTCCCAGGTGCAAGACGCACTGGAAGAGTCCGAAGACGGCGAAAGCGATTACATGGAAGTCATGGAATACCTGCGCGTAGCGCCGCTGCTGCTGTTCTCCGAAACCAGGAAAGCCGATGTGCCGCCAGCCGCCAAGCCGTCGCTGCACTGATTGCCTGACAGGGAAAGCCATCTGCCCATGATCCATATCCCCAAAGCGGAATACAGCCGGCGCCGCAAGGCGCTGATGGCGCAGATGGTCCCCAACAGCATCGCGATCCTGCCCGCCGCCGCAGTTGCCATCCGCAACCGCGACGTCGAGCACGTCTACCGTCAGGACAGCGACTTCCAGTACCTCAGCGGTTTCCCCGAGCCACAAGCGGTCATCGTGTTGATGCCCGGCCGTGAGCATGGCGAATACGTGCTGTTCTGCCGTGAGCGCAACGCCGAACGCGAACTCTGGGACGGCTTGCGCGCCGGCCAGGAAGGCGCGATCCGCGAATACGGCGCTGACGACGCATTCCCCATCACTGACATCGACGACATCCTGCCGGGCCTGATTGAAGGCCGCGACCGGGTGTATTCGGCGATGGGCAGCAACCCGGAATTCGACCGTCACCTGATGGACTGGATCAACGTGATCCGCTCCAAAGCGCACCTCGGCGCGCAGCCACCCAACGAATTCGTTGCGCTGGATCATCTGCTGCACGACATGCGTCTGTATAAATCGGCGGCAGAAGTGAAGGTGATGCGCGAAGCCGCACGCATCTCCGCTCAGGCGCACATCCGCGCGATGCAGGCCAGTCGTGCCGGGCTTTACGAGTTCAGTCTCGAAGCCGAACTCGACTACGAATTCCGCAAGGGCGGGGCGAAAATGCCTGCTTATGGTTCGATCGTCGCCGCCGGGCGCAACAGCTGCATCCTGCATTACCAGCAGAACGACGCGTTGCTCAAGGACGGCGATCTGGTGCTGATCGACGCCGGTTGCGAGATCGACTGCTACGCCAGCGACATCACCCGCACCTGGCCGGTCAACGGCAAGTTTTCCGCTGAACAGAAAGCGATCTATGAGCTGGTGCTGGCCTCGCAAGAAGCCGCATTCGCTGAAATCGCTCCGAACAAGCACTGGAATCAGGCGCACGAAGCCACGGTTCGGGTGATCACCACAGGTTTGGTCAAGCTCGGTTTGCTGGTGGGCGAAGTCGACGAGTTGATTGCGTCCGAAGCCTACAAAGCGTTTTACATGCACCGCGCCGGCCACTGGCTGGGCATGGATGTACACGACGTTGGCGAGTACAAGGTCGGCGGCGAATGGCGGGTGCTGGAGGTCGGCATGGCGCTGACCGTGGAGCCGGGCATCTACATCGCCCCGGACAATCAGAACGTAGCGAAGAAATGGCGCGGCATTGGCGTGCGCATCGAGGACGACGTGGTAGTGACCAAGACCGGTTGTGAAATTTTGACCAACGGCGTGCCGAAAACCGTCGCCGAGATCGAAGCCCTGATGGCGCAAGCCCGGAGCCATGCGGCATGAGTCGGGTCAATCTGGCAATTATCGGTGGCGGTCTGGTCGGCGCCAGTCTGGCGTTGGCTCTGCAGGCCGGCGCCAAGGCGCGCGGCTGGAAAATCGTGCTGATCGAACCGTTCGCCCCCGGTGACAGTTGGCAGCCAAGCTACGACGCACGTTCGTCGGCGCTGTCGTTTGGCTCGCGGCAGATTTATCAACGGCTCGGCGTGTGGCAGGAAATCTCCCGCCGCGCCGAGCCGATCAAACAGATTCATGTGTCCGACCGTGGCCGCTTCTCCACCGCGCGCTTGTCGGCGATGGAAGAAGGCGTACCGGCGCTGGGTTACGTGGTGGAAAACGCCTGGCTCGGCCACTGCCTGTGGCAGCACGTCGACAAAGACGTGATCAGTTGGCGCTGCCCGGCGGAAGTCACGCGCATGGAGCCGCTGGCCGACGGCTATCGCCTGACCCTGAATGATGAAACCACGATTGAATGCGATCTGGCGGTGCTCGCCGATGGCGGCCGTTCCGGGTTGCGCGAGCAGTTGGGCATCAACGTGCGCCAGCGGCCGTACAACCAGAGTGCGCTGATCGCCAACATCACCCCAAGTGAATCGCACAACGGCGTGGCCTTCGAGCGTTTCACCGATGACGGCCCGATGGCCTTGCTGCCGCTGCCGGACAACCGCTGCGCGCTGGTCTGGACCCGCTTGGGCATGGACGCGCAACGCCTGGCGGATCTGAGCGACCGTGATTTCCTCAGCGAATTGCAGGGCGTGTTCGGTTACCGCCTCGGCACGCTGAAACAGGTTGGCGCGCGGCACCTGTATCCGTTGTCGCTGGTCGAGGCCGAGGAGCAGGTGCGTTCGCATCTCGCAGTGCTGGGCAACGCCGCACACAGTCTGCATCCGATTGCCGGCCAGGGTTTCAACCTGTCGCTGCGCGATGCCAATGCACTCGCCGAAGCCTTGCTGACCAGCGATAAACCGCTGGGCGACTTCGCCACGTTGCAAGCCTATCGCGAGCGTCAGCGTCTCGATCAGGACCTGACCGTGGGCTTCTCCGATCAGGTCACGCGGCTTTTCGGCAGCACTCAGCCGCTGGTGTCGCTGGGCCGCAACCTCGGTCTGCTCGGTCTCGATCTGCTGCCGCCGGCCAAACGCTGGTTCGCCCGTCAGGCCATGGGGCTGGGAACGCGGCCGGATGCTTGATCGCCGGCAGACCGCCACTGAGGAGCAACACCTGCCGCAGTTGCAGGTCGACATTCATGACGGCGCCGGCAATCTGCTGGCGCAGGTCGGTAAAACCCTTTATGTGCGGCTCAAGCCGCAAGCGAGACAGGCTTAAAGCATGGAAATGCGCGCAGATCTGCTGATTGTCGGAGCCGGAATGGTCGGCAGCGCCCTCGCACTGGCGTTGCAGGACAGCGGGCTGGAAGTCCTGCTGCTCGACGGTAGCCCGTTGAGCGTCAAACCGTTCGAGGCCGACGCGGCGTTCGAGCCGCGCGTGAGTGCGCTGTCTGCAGCCAGCCAGCGCATTCTCGAACGCCTTGGCGTGTGGGACGGCATCGCCAGCCGCCGCAGCAGTCCGTACACCGACATGCACGTGTGGGACGGCAGCGGCACCGGGCAGATTCATTTCTCGGCTGCCAGCGTGCACGCCGATGTGCTCGGTCATATCGTCGAAAATCGCGTGGTGCAGGACGCTTTGCTCGACCGTCTGCACGACTGTGATCTGGGCTTGCTGGCCAACGCGCGACTGGAACAGATGCGTCGCTCGGGCGACGACTGGCTGCTGACGCTGGCTGATGGCCGCAAATTGCGCGCACCGCTGGTGATCGCGGCGGACGGCGCCAATTCTGCAGTACGACGCCTGACCGGTGTTGCGACCCGTGAGTGGGATTATCTGCACCACGCCATCGTCACCAGCGTGCGCAGCAGCAAGCCGCACCAGATGACCGCGTGGCAGCGCTTCACCGATCACGGGCCGCTGGCGTTTCTGCCGCTGGAACGCGATGGGCAGCAGGACTGGTGCTCGATTGTCTGGTCGACCACGCCGAGTGAAGCCGAGCGTTTGATGGCGCTGAATGAAGCGGATTTCTGCGGTGAGCTGGAGCGCGCCTTCGAAGGCTGCCTCGGCGAAGTGCTCAGCGCCGACCCGCGCGTCTGCGTGCCGCTGCGTCAACGCCATGCCAAGCGTTACGTGGCTGAAGGTCTGGCGCTGATCGGCGATGCGGCGCACACCATTCACCCGTTGGCGGGGCAGGGCGTCAATCTCGGCTTCCTCGATGCCGCGGTGCTGGCCGAAGTGCTGCTGCAAGCGCACGAGCGCGGCGAACGGCTGGCGGACGTGAAAGTCCTGAGCCGCTACGAGCGTCGGCGCATGCCGCACAATCTGGCGCTGATGGCGGCGATGGAAGGCTTTGAGCGGTTGTTCCAGGCTGATCCTTTGCCGCTGCGCTGGTTGCGCAACACCGGACTGAAAATCGTCGAGCAGATGCCTGAGGCCAAAGCCTTGTTTGTCCGTGAGGCCCTCGGCCTGACCGGCGATCTCCCGGCCCTCGCCAAGCCCTGAAGTCGCGCCGTGCAACATCCGGTAACTCCTTGGTGAAGTGATAGATTGAGCTGGTAAATGTGAGTCCTTATCATTTGGGCCACTTTTCCCGACCGAGAGATCACTCCCATGTTGGCATCCAAGCGTCTTCTGACCGCAATGGCCCTGACCCTGATCGGCAGCACTGCCGCCCAGGCCGCTGATGAGGTGGTGGTCTACTCGTCGCGCATCGACGAACTGATCAAACCGGTATTCGACGCCTACACCGCGAAAACCGGGGTGAAGATCAAGTTCATCACCGATAAGGAAGCGCCGCTGATGCAGCGCATCAAGGCCGAAGGCGAAAACGCCACCGCCGACCTGTTGCTGACCGTCGACGCCGGCAACCTGTGGCAGGCCGAGCAGATGGGCATTCTTCAGCCGTTCACCTCGAAAACCATCGACAGCAATATTCCCGCGCAATACCGCTCGTCCAGCCATGCCTGGACCGGTTTGAGCCTGCGCGCGCGGACTATCGCCTACTCCACTGAACGAGTGAAACCGGGCGAACTGACCACCTACGAAGCATTGGCCGACAAGAACTGGGAAGGGCGCCTGTGCCTGCGTACGGCGAAAAAGGTCTACAACCAGTCGCTGACCGCGACCATGATCGAAGTGCATGGCGCCGAGAAGACCGAAAAAATCCTCAAAGGCTGGGTCAACAACCTGTCCACCGATGTGTTCTCCGATGACGTCGCGGTGCTCGAAGCGATCAACGCTGGCCAGTGCGACGTGGGGATCGTCAACACTTACTACTACGGTCGCCTGCATAAGCAGAAGCCTGAACTGCCGGTGAAACTGTTCTGGCCGAATCAAGCGGATCGCGGTGTGCACGTCAACCTGTCGGGTATAGGTTTGACCAAGCATGCGCCGCATCCGGAAGCAGCCAAGGCGCTGGTCGAGTGGATGACCACACCTGAGGCGCAGAAGATTTTTGCCGATGTGAATCAGGAATTCCCGGCCAACCCGGCGGTCGCGCCTTCGGAGGAAGTGGCGGCTTGGGGCAAGTTCATTGCCGACACCTTGCCGGTAGAAGTGGCGGGCAAGCGTCAGGCAGAGGCGATTCGGATGATGGATCGGGCGGGGTGGAACTGAGTTTTTGTCGATTGCTGTGTTCGCTTAAGATCGCTGCCCTCACCCCAGCCCTCTCCCGGGGAGAGGGAGCCGATGTGGGTTGTTTTCTAGACTTGAGTTCGACTCGATATCTCAGGTCGATGTAACTCGAAAGAGCAACTCGGTCAGTCCCCTCTCCCTCCGGGAGAGGGCTAGGGTGAGGGCAACAATCCCGACCTGAAACAAGCAGCTCAAGAACACCCCTATCCCTCCAGAGTTCTAAAAGTGGCCCACCCCGCCCAACGCCGCTGGTACCCCATCGTCTTCACCATCGCCGCGTTGGTGCTGTTGCCCCTCAGCGTCCTGCTGTTGTCCTGGCAAACCATAGATCAACAAATCTGGTCGCACCTGTGGCAAACCCAGATGCCACGCCTGCTCGGCAATACCCTGACGCTGGTCTTGGGTGTCGGCGTCGGCGTAACCCTGATCGGCGTCAGCCTCGCCTGGCTCACCAGTCTCTGCGAATTCCCCGGCCGGCGCTGGCTCGACTGGGCGCTGATGCTGCCGTTTGCCATTCCCGCCTACGTACTGGCTTTCGTGTTTGTCGGCCTGCTGGATTTCGCCGGCCCGGTACAAACCCTGCTGCGCGAATGGTTCGGCAGCGGCCTGCGCCTGCCGCGCGTGCGCTCCACCGGCGGGGTGATTGTGGTATTGGTGCTGGTGTTTTATCCCTACGTCTATTTGCTGGCGCGCACAGCGTTTCTGGCTCAGGGCAAAGGCCTGATGGAAGCCGCGCGGGTGCTCGGCCAGTCGCCGTGGCAGGCGTTCTGGCGCGTCGCGTTGCCGATGGCGCGCCCGGCAATTGGCGCCGGTGTGGCGCTGGCGCTGATGGAGACTCTGGCGGATTTCGGCGCGGTGTCGGTGTTCAACTTCGATACTTTTACCACCGCGATCTACAAGACCTGGTACGGCTTTTTCAGCCTGTCCAGCGCCGCGCAACTCGCCAGCCTATTGCTGCTGGTGGTGATGCTGGTGTTGTACGGCGAACGCCGTGCGCGTGGGGCGAATCGCGCGAGTAACGAGCGGCCTCGGGTCAAGGCGCTGTATCACCTGCGCGGCCCCAAGGCTTGGGCAGCAACGGGTTGGTGCTCGCTGGTGTTCGCCTGCGCGTTCGTCATTCCGGTGCTGCAACTGCTGGCGTGGTTCTGGCAGCGTGGGCGTTTCGATCTGGATGAACGCTACGCCGGACTGATTCTGCACACGCTGTATCTGGGGGGCATGGCGGCGTTGATTACCGTGAGTGTCGCGCTGCTGTTGGCATTTGCCCGACGTCTGGCGCCGACCCGAGCGATCCGCTCCGGTGTCAGTCTGGCCAACCTCGGTTACGCCTTGCCCGGTTCGGTGTTGGCAGTGTCGATCATGCTTGCTTTCAGTTATCTCGACCGCGAGCTGGTGATTCCGCTATCGGGCTGGCTCGGTGGCGCGGGCAAACCGTTGCTGCTGGGCAGTCTGGCGGCGCTGTTGCTGGCGTATCTGGTGCGTTTCATCGCTGTGGCATACGGCCCGCTGGAAAGCAGTCTGGCGCGTATACGGCCATCTTTGCCTGAAGCAGCACGTAGCCTGGGTGTCAGTGGGCCGCGACTGTTTTTCAAAGTGTATCTGCCGTTGTTGTTTCCGGGGACCTTGAGTGCCGCGTTGCTGGTGTTCGTTGATGTGCTCAAGGAAATGCCGGCGACCCTGCTGATGCGCCCGTTTGGCTGGGACACGCTGGCGGTACGCATCTTCGAAATGACCAGCGAAGGCGAGTGGGCGCGGGCGTCGTTGCCGGCGCTGAGCCTGGTTCTGGTCGGTCTGTTGCCGGTCATCGGATTGATCCGCCGTTCGGCGCATCGAAACGCTTAGGTGTCAGTCCTACATCATGCGGCTACAATGCGCGGCATTCGGTGCGGTCCGTCTGACAGACCCGGTTGCTGAAATCGGCTGAGAGCCTTCTATTTCAAGGCTTTCACGCTGTGCAGCGCCTGTCCGCACCTTCGCCACGCCCGGAAGGAGAAACCCATGGGACAGCGTACGCCTCTGTATGACCTGCATCTCGCCCTCGGCGCGAAGATGGTCGATTTTGGCGGTTGGGATATGCCATTGCACTACGGCTCGCAGGTCGAGGAACACCATCAGGTGCGCCGCGATTGCGGGGTGTTCGATGTTTCCCATATGACCGTGATCGATGTCAGTGGCCCCCAGGCCAAGGTCTGGCTCCAGCATTTGCTGGCCAACGACGTCGAACGCCTGCACAGCCCCGGCCGTGCGCTCTACAGCACCATGCTCAATGAACGCGGCGGCATCGTCGACGATATGATCGTCTACCGCCTCGACGACGGTTATCGGCTGGTGTTCAACGCCTCCACCCGCGATCAGGATCTGGCCTGGATGCAAACGCATCAGGCCGGTTTCGACGTGCATCTGCACGAACGCGCCGAGCTGGCGATGCTGGCCATTCAAGGTCCGCAGGCCCGGCACAAGATTGCCGAACTGGTGACCCAGTCTCGCGCGACGCTGATCCAGATGCTCAAACCTTTCGAAGGCCACGCCGACGGCGACTGGTTCATCGCGCGCACCGGTTACACCGGCGAGGATGGTCTGGAAATCGTTCTGCCGGCCAGTCAGGCTCCGGGATTTTTCAACGATCTGGTTGGCGCGGGCATTTCGCCGATCGGCCTCGGCGCTCGCGATACGCTGCGCGTTGAAGCCGGGATGAACCTGTACGGTCAGGACATTCATCAAGACGTTTCGCCACTGGCCTCGAACATGGCCTGGAGCATTGCCTGGGAGCCGGCCACGCGTCAGTTCATCGGTCGCGACGCTCTACAGGCCGAGCAAGCCGCAGGTGTGCAGCACAAACTGGTCGGTCTGGTGCTTGAAGAGCGCGGGGTTTTGCGCGCGCATCAGGTCGTGCGCATCGCCAATGTTGGCGAAGGGGAGATCACCAGTGGTAGTTTCTCTCCTACGCTTAGCAAGTCGATTGCCCTGGCGCGTGTACCGATGGCGACAGCCGACCGCGCCGAAGTGGAAATCCGTGGCAAGTGGTATCCGGTGCGGGTGGTCAAACCGACCTTCGTCCGTCACGGCAAAACCTTGATCTAACTTATTTCCGGCGGACACCACCGCTGACCTACTTCTTGAGGACACCGAACATGAGCAACATCCCCGCCGACCTGCGTTTTGCCGAAAGTCATGAATGGGCGCGTCTGGAAGCTGACGGCACCGTCACCGTGGGCATCAGTGACCACGCGCAGGAAGCGCTGGGCGATGTGGTATTCGTCGAGCTGACCGAAGCCGGCACCGTGTTCGCCGCCGGGGCTCAGGCTGGTGTAGTTGAATCGGTGAAAGCCGCTTCCGACATCTACTCGCCGATCAGCGGTGAAGTGATTGCCGTCAACGAAGACCTGGGCGGTTCGCCTGAACTGCTCAACTCCGATCCGTACGGCGCGTGGATCTTCAAGCTCAAGCCAAGCGACAAGGCCGAGCTGGACAAGCTGCTCGACGCGGACGCCTACAAGGCAGCCATCGGCGAATAAGCCGCCCGCAACATCCAAAGCCCCGATTAGTCGGGGCTTTTTTCTGTCCGGGATTCGCCCATGGCAGTGGCTGCTATGCTGGTTTGACCGTGTTGCATTGACGCCGAGCGCCAGCCAATAGAGAGCCCGTCATGTCCCAGTTGCCGTCCTTGAGCCAGTTACGCGATCCCGAGGCTTTCCTGCGCCGCCACCTCGGCCCCGATGCCGCCGAACAACAGGCAATGCTCGACAGCCTAGGTCTTGGCAGTCGTGACGAGCTGATCGAACAAACCGTGCCGCCGGGTATTCGCCTCAATCGTGCTCTGGATCTGCCGCCAGCACTGGACGAGCAGGCGGCGCTGGCCAGACTGCGTGGCTATGCCGAGCAGAATCAGGTCTGGACCAGCCTGATCGGCATGGGCTACCACGGCACCCTGACGCCTGCGGTCATTCTGCGCAACGTGCTGGAAAATCCCGGCTGGTACACCGCGTACACACCCTACCAGCCGGAAATCGCCCAGGGCCGACTGGAAGCGTTGCTCAACTTTCAGCAACTGACCATCGACCTCACCGGCCTCGAACTGGCCAACGCCTCGTTGCTCGACGAAGCCACCGCAGCCGCGGAAGCCATGGCGTTGGCCAAGCGCGTGGCCAAGTCCAAAAGCAATCTGTTCTTCGTCGATGAAAACTGTCATCCGCAGACCATTTCCGTGGTGCAGACCCGCGCCGAAGGTTTCGGCTTCGAACTGATCATCGACGCTGTGGATAACGTGAAGCAGCACCAAGTGTTTGGTGCCTTGCTGCAATACCCGGATACCCACGGCGAGATCCGCGACTTGCGGCCGTTGATTGATCATTTGCACGCGCAACAAGCGCTGGTCTGTGTCGCCGCCGATCTGTTGAGCTTGTTACTGCTGACCCCGCCGGGTGAGATGGGCGCGGATGTGGTGTTCGGTTCCAGTCAGCGCTTCGGCGTGCCGATGGGCTACGGCGGTCCGCACGCGGCGTTTTTCGCCAGCCGCGAAGAATACAAACGGGCGATTCCGGGGCGGATCATCGGCGTGTCGAAAGATGCGCGGGGCAACGTCGCGTTGCGCATGGCCCTGCAAACCCGCGAGCAACATATTCGCCGCGAGAAGGCCAATTCGAACATTTGCACTGCGCAGGTTTTATTGGCCAACATCGCCAGTTTCTACGCTGTTTATCACGGGCCGGAAGGGCTGAAACGCATCGCCCAACGGGTGCATCGACTGACCTGCATTCTGGCTGCTGGGCTGGCGCGGCATGGCATCAACCGGGTCAATCAGCAGTTCTTCGACACCCTGACGCTGGACGTTGGCGGCGCGCAAACCGCGATCATCGAAAGTGCCCAGGCCGCGCAGATCAACCTGCGAATTCTCGGCCGTGGTCGCTTGGGGCTGAGTCTCGACGAAACCTGCGACGAAGCCACCGTGGCCAAACTGTTCGACGTGCTGCTGGGTGCCGATCATGGGCTGAACGTCGAGGAACTGGATGCCGAAGCGCTGGATTCCGGTATCCCGGAAAACCTGCAGAGAACCACGCCGTACCTGCGCCATCCGGTGTTCAACGCCCACCACAGTGAAACCGAGATGTTGCGTTACCTCAAACAACTGGAGAACAAGGATCTGGCGCTCAACCAGTCGATGATCCCGCTCGGCTCCTGCACCATGAAACTCAACGCCACCAGCGAAATGATCCCGATCACCTGGCCGCAGTTGGCCAATCTGCACCCGTTTGTGCCGAGGGAGCAGGCAGTTGGTTACACGTTGATGATCGAAGAGCTTGAGCAATGGCTGTGCGCGATCACCGGGTTCGATGCGATCTGCATGCAGCCCAACTCCGGCGCGCAGGGTGAATACGCCGGGTTGCTGGCGATCCGCAAATACCAGGAGAGCCGACAGCAGGGCGGGCGCGACGTGTGCCTGATTCCGTCCTCGGCCCATGGCACCAATCCTGCCTCGGCGCAGATGGTTGGGTTGCGCGTGGTGATCGTCGAATGCGACGAGGCCGGTAATGTCGATCTCGATGACTTGAAAGCCAAAGCCTCTGAGGCCGGAGCCAAGTTGTCGTGCCTGATGGCGACTTATCCCTCGACCCACGGCGTGTACGAGGAGGGCATCAGCGAAATCTGCGAAGTTATCCACAAGCACGGCGGTCAGGTGTACATGGATGGCGCCAACCTGAATGCACAGGTTGGGCTGACGCGCCCCGCTGACATTGGCGCCGACGTATCACACATGAACTTGCACAAGACCTTCTGCATTCCGCATGGCGGCGGCGGGCCGGGCATGGGGCCGATTGGCGTGCGCGCGCACCTGGCGCCGTTCGTGGCCAATCATCCGGTGGTGCCGATTGACGGACCGCAAGCGCAGAACACGGCGGTCAGTGCGGCGCCTTGGGGCAGCGCGAGCATTTTGCCGATCAGCTGGATGTACATCGCGATGATGGGGCCGCAACTGGCGGACGCCAGCGAGGTGGCGATCCTCGCGGCGAATTACCTGGCGCAGCATCTGTCCGGCGCGTTTCCGGTGCTCTACACCGGTCGCAATGGGCGAGTCGCCCATGAATGCATTCTCGATTTGCGCCCGCTCAAGGCGTTGACCGGGATCAGCGAGGAGGACGTTGCCAAGCGTCTGATGGATTACGGCTTCCACGCGCCGACCATGTCATTCCCGGTGCCGGGTACCTTGATGGTCGAACCGACCGAGAGTGAATCCAAGGCTGAGCTGGACCGCTTCATCGGCGCGATGCTCAGCATCCGTGCGGAAATCACTGAGGTGCAAAACGGCAACTGGCCGGCCGAGGACAATCCACTGAAGCGTGCGCCGCATACCTTGGCCGATGTCACTGGCGTGTGGGAGCGGCCGTACAGCATCGAGCAAGCCATTACTCCGGATGCGCACACCAAGGCGCACAAGTATTGGCCGGCGGTTAACCGGGTGGATAACGTTTACGGCGACCGCAATCTCTATTGCGCCTGCGTCCCGGTAGACGATTACCGTTAAAGATCAAAAGATCGCAGCCTGCGGCAGCTCCTACAGGTTTTGCGATCATCCATAAATTGCCGTGCACACTGATTACTGTAGGAGCTGCCGCAGGCTGCGATCTTTTGATTTTGCTTCAAAGAAATGCCGCTCGATTGAGCGGCATTTTTCTTTTCGTCTGGAAGGTTATTCCGACGCCACGGCATTCTTCGCCAGAATGGCATTAGCCAATTCCATGTCTGTCGCCTGCAACCCTGGGTTATCAGCGCGGACTTTCTGCATGGCGGCTTCCAGATACGGTCCACGGATACCGCCTTCGCTGGCAACGAAACTGCCGGCGTCATCCTGTGCAGCAACGATCAGCTTGTGATCCTTGAACGTCAGGTAAGTCGAGCCGGTGGTGGCGCCGGAGGAAATGACGTTACGCCAAAAGCTGTCGGCCATTGCCGAACCGACGGGCAGAGACAACAGGGCAACGGTAGCAACAGCAAGTTTGAGACGCATAAGGGGTGACTCCACTGATTTAACTACGGCGTTGGATCGCGATTTCCCCGATCCGGTTCCGTGACAGCCTATTTCTGCTCGCTCTGCGGTGTCACTCGCAATACTTCTTCAATAGTTGTCAGGCCCGCCGCGACTTTTTGCGCGCCGGACAGGCGCAGACTGCGCATGCCTTCCTTGAAGGCCTGGCGGCGGATCGCCGTCAGATCGGTGTCCGGGGTAATCAACGCTTTGAGGCCGTCGGTCAGCTGCATGATTTCGTAAACACCTGCGCGGCCGTGATAGCCGGTGTCGCGGCATTCCAGGCAACCGATTGCGCGTTGCGCATTGCTCGGCAGCGGCGCTTGCCACGGTCGCGTCAGGGTTTGCCAGTCTTCCTCGCCGAGGGTCAATGGTGCCTTGCAGTGCGGGCACAAGGTTCGCACCAGACGTTGCGCCATGACGCCGAGAACCGTGGCTTTGATCAGGTAATGCGGCACACCGAGTTCGAGCAGACGGCTGATCGCACTCGGCGCATCGTTGGTGTGCAGGGTCGACAGCACCAGGTGCCCGGTCAGCGCCGCCTGAATCGCCATCTCGGCGGTTTCCAGATCGCGGATCTCGCCGATCATGATGATGTCCGGGTCCTGGCGCATCAGCGCGCGCACCCCGGCGGCGAAGGTCAGGTCGATGTTGTGCTGCACCTGCATCTGATTGAAGGCCGGCTCGACCATCTCGATCGGGTCTTCGATGGTGCAGAGGTTGACCTCCGGCGTCGCCAGTTTCTTCAGCGTGGTGTATAGCGTGGTGGTCTTGCCCGAACCGGTCGGCCCGGTCACCAGGATGATGCCGTTGGGCTGGCCGGTCATGTCCTGCCAGCGCCGCAGGTCGTCGGCGGAAAACCCCAGCTGATCGAAATCCTTGAGCAGCACTTCCGGGTCGAATATCCGCATGACCATTTTTTCGCCGAACGCGGTGGGCAGGGTCGATAGCCGCAGCTCGACTTCGCCGCCGTCAGGGGTTTTGGTCTTGACCCGGCCGTCCTGCGGTTTACGTTTTTCGGCGACGTTCATCCGGCCGAGGCTCTTCAAACGACTGACGATGGCCATGGTCACTTGCGGCGGAAATTGATAGACGTTGTGCAATACGCCGTCGATGCGAAAACGTACCGTGCCCTGCTCGCGCCGCGGTTCGATGTGGATATCGCTGGCGCGTTGCTGGAAGGCGTACTGGAACAGCCAGTCGACGATATTGACGATGTGCGCGTCGTTGGCGTCCGGCTCCTGATCGCTGGCGCCGAGGTTGAGCAACTGTTCGAAGTTGCCGAGATTGCCGGTTTGCTGATCGGCATTGGTAGCGCCACTGACCGATTTGGCCAGACGAAAGAATTCGACGCTGAAGCGCTGGATATCCGCCGGGTTGGCCACCACGCGTTTGATCGGCAATTTGAGTACGTGGGTCAGATCAGCTTCCCAGCCAGTGACGTAAGGCTGGGCGCTGGCCACGGTAACCACGTCCCGGTCAACGGACACCGCAAGAATCTTGTGCCGCTGCGCAAAAGCGTAAGACATCAGCGGCGTGATGGCGGCGACGTTGATCTTTAGCGGATCGATGCGCAAATACGGCTGACCCGCCTGCTGCGCCAGCCACAGGGTCAGGCTTTCGAGATCGAGATGTTTGCCCGGACGGCTGAGGTCGTCGAGTTGCTGGCTGGCGATGAACTCCAGCGGATGTTTCTGACCATGGGCTGCATGCCGACGACGGGCATTCAGCGCCTGCTCGGCCGCGTCCTGGCAGATAAACCCCTGAGCGACCAGTTCACGCAGAACATCGTTGAGATCCAGCCAGCGGTCCTGAGTGGCGAGTTGAACGGACATGCGGGCTCCTTTTGAACGACTGTGCGCAAAGGATAGTCGTGGCCGCACAGACTGCTGGGCCACTACCCGACGAAGGCGTTTCCGTTTTTGTCAGCCGGCCGCTTGCTCTGGCGCAGCCCACGCCGCGTCGGCGTCTTGCAGGTTCACCGAGCAGACGCTGATCAGGTTACGAAGTTTTTCCGCGATCACTTCGGCGCGGTGCCAACTGAGGCCGTCGATGACGATGTCGACTGACAGCAGATCGTCCAGCCGCTGGACATTGACCTGCTGCGGCGTGAGGAACTGCAAGGCGAACAGATTGAGTGCCCGGCACAAAAGATCCGGTTCGGCTTCAGCGAGAATCTGATATTGCGCGCGGCAATGCGCGTTGCTCACGTTCCACACATCGGCGCGGGGCGGTGGGGTGTTCACGGCTTCGAGGTGCGGCATGGCGGGTCTCCAAAATAACTGGAGGAATTTTTACATTCGCTGGCGGACATTTCTTATCTAAGATGAGCGAAATCCGTGGTTGATCGTAAGGATCAATTCGTCAGCTACTAAGTTTGAGGAATATTTATGCGCAGCGAGCTCGACAGCTACGATCGACGCATTCTCGCGCTGCTGCAAGAGGACGCTTCTTTGTCCAGTGCGCAGATCGCCGAGCAGGTGGGTCTGTCGCAATCGCCATGCTGGCGGCGGATTCAGCGGATGAAGGAGGAGGGGATCATTCGCGGGCAGGTGACTTTGCTCGATCGCAAGAAAATCGGCCTGAACACGCAGATCTTCGCCGAGATCAAACTCAACGCCCACGGGCGGTCGAACTTCACGGAATTCACCGAGGCGATTCGCGGGTTTCCGGAAGTGCTGGAGTGCTATGTGCTGATGGGCGCGGTGGATTTTCTGCTGCGCATTGTTGCGGCGGACATCGAGGCGTATGAGCGATTCTTCTTCGAGAAGCTGTCGCTGGTGCCGGGGATTCAGGAAGTGAATTCGATAGTGGCGCTGTCGGAGATCAAATCCACAACCAGCTTGCCGGTGTAGCACTGATAGCTTTTTGTGGCGAGGGAGCTTGCTCCCGCTGGAGGCCGGAGGACTCCCAATCCCGGCGAACACCAGTTTTGGGGCCGCTTCGCAGCCCAGCGGGAGCAAGCTCCCTCGCCACAGGGGTTTTACATACGCAGGAGCATTTTCCAGGCACGGTTTTGATACACGGCAATCGCCTGATGCTTGCGCGCATCGAGCAGTTCGTCAGTGATCGTCGGTTCGTTGGCCAGTTGCGCCAGTTTGTTCAGCTCGCCGTACAGACGATCCATCTCCGGCACATCCAGCACGTTACGCGCGTGGTGCAGCCAGACCTGAATACGCTCGATGCGCGGCAGTTGTTCGGCCAGATCTTCCGGCTGCTGCTGATAACGCTGCAATTGCAGGGAAGTCGCTTCCTCACCCAGCAGACGTGGCAGCCAGCTACCGAGTTGCGCGGCGCCCTGACGATTGCCACGGGTGTTGCGGTCGGCAGTCCAGGTGCGAGCCAGCAACCAGCGTGAAGTGTTCAGCGAGAACTGGCCCCAGCGTGGGTCTTCGAGTTCTTCGAGGAACTGCTCTGGTGCGGCTTTGCGCACGTCTTCGTCTTCCACACCGGCCTGAACCAGTGGACGCCAGTCTTCAAGCAATGCGTCCAGCGCAACGCGCAGATCGTGGGTCGACTGACGCGGTGCAGCCTGGCCCAGACTGCTGAGCAGAGCGCGCAGTTCAGCAAGATTCTCGACCCAGTCCAGCAGCAGACGCCAGTGGCCGTTGAAACGATATTGCTCGGCCAGACGCTGACTGCTCGCCAGCAAATGCCAGCCCAGCGCGGCGAAAGCATCGTCCAGCGGCGTTTCGACGGTGATCGCCGGCGCCGGCAGGCTCAGCGAATAGCTGTTGGCATCGAACAAACGATAACCACGCTCAGCCTTGCTGATATCGCATGGCATCAGCGCCAGGGTGGCGGCCAGTTCAGCAGCCAGTTCCAGCAGCGCGGCAGGCTCGCCTTCGCGCAGTTCCAGTTCCAGCTCGCAGATTTCTTCTTTCTGTTTACCAACCACTACGTGGCCGAGGTCCAGCGCGGCCTCGATGACCACTTTGGTCTTGCCACGACCCCAGGCAATTTCGGCGCGTTCGCGGACGAAATCGGTGGTGAAGATCGGCTTCAGGGTTTTCTTGTCCAGCTCGGCCAGCGACTCGGGCCAGCATTCGCCGTCGAGTTTTTTCACGTCGAGCTTGGCTTTGGGCAGGATCCAGTCGTATTCGTTACGCTCTGACAGGCCGGCAACGCTCTGGCCGCGGGTCTTGAGGGTCTGAATCACCTCTTCGCCATCCTTGCGCAGACGCAGGGCGACTTTGGCCTGGGCCAGATCGCGCTCCGGGGTATCGAAGTACTGGTTCATCAACTCACGGCGTTCCCAGCCACTTTTGTTGCGTTTTTTCAGTAGCGGGTGCTCGCGCAGTGCAGCGAGAGTTTCGCGGCTGACGCGGAGTTTGATTTCGGTTTCTTTTTGCATGGCCGGAAAATCCAGGATCGGGAGCGCAGCCGGGGGAATATGTGGCTGCCAAGGCCGGGCAGTGTACAGGACTCAAACTTCCTACGCTTTGTGGCGGTTTATTCCTGGCGCCGGATGGCTCTATGATGGACTTCAAATCGGGAGTTGGAGTCAGCGATGCCTTTGCCGTCCATGCAAGACCAGTTCGCTGCGTTGATCGCCGCACCCTCGGTCAGCTGCACCCAACCGAGCCTGGATCAGTCCAACCGGGCGGTGATCGATTTGCTCGCAGGTTGGCTCGGCGATCTGGGTTTCGCCTGCGATATCCAGCAGGTCAGCCCGGGCAAATTCAACCTGCTCGCCAGTTTCGGCAGCGGCCCTGGCGGATTGGTGCTGGCCGGGCACAGCGACACCGTGCCGTATGACGATGCGCTATGGCAGACCGATCCGTTGAAGCTGACTGAAGTCGAAGGTCGCTGGGTAGGACTCGGCAGTTGTGACATGAAGGGTTTTTTCGCCCTGATCATCGACGCCGTGCAACCGCTGCTTGACCAACCGTTCAAGCAACCGCTGCTGATCCTCGCCACCTGCGATGAAGAAAGCTCGATGTCCGGCGCCCGCGCGCTGGCCGAGGCGGGCAAGCCTCTGGGCCGGGCTGCGGTGATCGGCGAGCCGACCGGGCTCAAGCCGATCCGCATGCATAAAGGCATCATGATGGAGCGCATCGACATCCTCGGGCAGAGCGGCCATTCGTCGGATCCGCGCTTGGGGCACAGTGCTCTGGAAGCGATGCACGATGCCATCGGCGAACTGCGTGGCCTGCGCCTGTTGTGGCAGCGCGAATTCCGTAATCCGCAGTTCAGTGTGCCGCAGCCAACCATGAACTTCGGCTGCATCCACGGCGGTGACAACCCAAACCGCATCTGCGGCCAGTGTTCGCTGGAGTTCGACTTGCGGCCGCTGCCTGGCATGGACCCGAAAATCCTGCGCGCGGAGATTCTGCGCAAACTCAATCCGGTGGCCGAGCGGCATCAAGTGAAGATCGACTACGCGCCGCTGTTCCCGGAAGTGCCGCCATTCGAGCAGTCCGAAGACTGTGAACTGGTGCGGATCGCCGAAAAACTCACCGGCCATGCGGCCGAAGCGGTGGCGTTCGGCACCGAAGCGCCTTATCTTCAGCGCCTTGGCTGCGAAACCATTGTCCTTGGCCCCGGCGACATTGCCTGCGCGCACCAACCGGGCGAGTACCTTGAAATGTCACGTTTGCAGCCTACTGTGCAGCTATTGCGGCAGTTGATTGAACATTACTGCCTGACCCCGGACAAACTTGTATAAATTGCCAGCAATTCAACCCGTATTCATGAGGAGAGCGCGCGTGTCGCCAAGCCTGTCCCGACGATAACCATCAGCCCGCTGTGCGTTTCCCGTTTTACCCTTCTTCCGGCTGCTATTTATTACAGGCCCAGGTTCATGCCCGAATACGTCAATTGGCTTCGTCACGCGTCCCCTTACATCAATGCCCACCGCGACTGCACGTTCGTCGTCATGCTGCCCGGCGACGGTGTGGAGCATCCGAACTTTGGCAACATCGTTCACGACCTTGTGCTGCTGCACAGCTTGGGTGTGCGACTGGTGTTGGTGCACGGTTCGCGCCCGCAGATTGAAACCCGCCTCGCCGCACGCGGCCTGACTCCGCATTACCACCACGGCATGCGCATCACCGATGCGGCAACGCTGGAGTGTGTGATCGATGCGGTCGGTCAGCTGCGCATTGCGATTGAAGCGCGGCTGTCGATGGACATGGCTTCATCGCCAATGCAGGGCTCGCGTCTGCGCGTGGCCAGCGGCAATCTGGTCACCGCGCGGCCCATCGGCGTGCTCGAAGGCGTTGATTATCACCACACCGGCGAGGTGCGCCGGGTCGACCGCAAGGGTATCAATCGCCTGCTCGATGAGCGCTCGATCGTGCTGTTGTCGCCGTTGGGCTACTCGCCGACCGGTGAAATCTTCAATCTTGCCTGCGAAGACGTCGCTACGCGCGCCGCCATCGATCTCGGGGCTGACAAGCTGCTGCTGTTTGGCGCTGACCTCGGTCTGATCGACGAGAACGGCAAGTTGGTACGCGAGTTGCGCCCTCAACAAGTCCCGGCGCATTTGCAGCGCCTGGGCAGCAATTACCAGGGCGAACTGCTGGATGCCGCCGCCGAAGCCTGCCGTGGTGGCGTGGCGCGCAGCCATATCGTCAGTTATGCCGAGGACGGCGCGCTGCTGACCGAGCTGTTCACCCGTGACGGTGGCGGTACGCTGGTGGCGCAGGAGCAATTCGAGCTGGTGCGCGAGGCCGCGATTGAAGACGTCGGCGGTTTGCTCGACTTGATCAGCCCGCTGGAAGAGCAGGGGATTCTGGTGCGGCGTTCGCGCGAAGTGCTGGAGCGCGAGATCGAGCAGTTCAGCGTGGTCGAGCGTGAAGGCATGATCATCGCCTGTGCGGCGCTGTATCAGATCGCCGATTCGGATGCGGGTGAACTGGCGTGTCTGGCGGTGAATCCCGAGTATCGCCACGGCCGGCGCGGCGATGAGTTGCTGGAGCGCATCGAAACCCGCGCCCGGGCGCAGGGCTTGAAGACTTTGTTCGTCCTCACCACCCGCACCGCCCACTGGTTCCGTGAGCGCGGCTTCGAGCCAAGCAGCGTCGAACGCCTGCCAGCGGCACGCGCCTCGCTGTACAACTATCAGCGCAACTCGAAAATCTTCGAAAAAGCCCTCTGACTCAGTGGGCTCACCTGTGGCGAGGGAGCTTGCTCCCGCTGGGTCGCGAAGCGGCCTCGAGATTGGCGTTTGCCGTGATCGGGAGTCCTTCGGCCTCCAGCGGGAGCAAGCTCCCTCGCCACAGAGTCCTGCGCTCAGTCAGTTACAAACTTCGCGCTCACATACGGCGAATAATCCGCCAGCACCGTTTCAACCTTGCCCTGTTCCTGCAAAAACTTCGCCGTTTCGGCAATTGCCTTGGCCGTGCCGCCCTCCAGCAGCGCGCTGGATTGCTGTGCCTTGGCATCCGGGAAAGCCGAACCGGCGAGTAATTCCGGTACGTCAGCAGCATTGGCTCCGGTCAGTTTGGCGATTTTCTGCACCGGCACCGAGTCCGCCGTCCAGCTGTCTTTATGGCTGGCGTAATCGGCAAACGAATCCAGCGTGACCTTGGCGAACTTGGCCACGACGTCCGGATGCTTCTCGGCGAAGTCCTTGCGCGCGACCCACACTTCGAAGGTCGGTGCGCCCCATTGGCCGACTTGTGCCGCATCGGTCAGGGTCTTGCCGGTTTTGCGGATTTCACCCAGTGCCGGAGACCAGACAAACGCGCCATCGATGTCGCCGCGTTTCCACGCTGCTGCGATTTCCGCCGGTTGCAGGTTCACCACTTTGACTTTCGAGGCGTCCAGGCCCCAGTGCTTGAGTGCGCCGAGCAGGCTGTAGTGCGAAGTAGAAACGAAAGGCGTGGCGATGGTCTTGCCGACCAGGTCTTCAGGCTTGTTGATGCCGCTGCCGTTACGCACCACCAAGGCTTCAGCGGCATTGATCTGTGCCGAAACGATGAAAGCCACAATCGGCAAGTTACGCGAGGCGGCGGCAGCCAAAGGGCTGGAACCGAGGTTGCCGATCTGCACATCCCCTGAAGCAATGGCTGTCACAACTTCCGGGCCGCTGTTGAAGCGGCGCCAGTCGATTTTCTCGCCGATGGTCTTCTCGTAGACCCCATCGGCCTGCGGCACTTTGCTCGGATCAATGCCGGTTTGATAACCCACCGTGAGGTTGGCTGCCTGGGCAGAAAAAGAAATCAGTGCTGACACACAAACTGTAACAAATTGACTAGATAGTGCGCGTTTGGCCATCATGGCGTCGCCTTTTCGATAGGGTTTGACGATTCGGGGTTGCGCCAAAGCTAATCGATCTAAAAAAAGGCTAACAAACACCATTTAGGAATGAGCTTAGTCGCCGATACGCTGTATCCCGGTGATGATGGCCACTACACGGCCATATTCCTGAATGGTATTAAAAAGGATGAATAAATTCTTTTTGGCTTTATCAGGAAGTCGTTACCCTGCAGGGACCAAATAACTGCGATTAGACCTTGGTCGTAGACACACAAGGTTACGATTGACTTGTCAGTCACGGTCTGGCGCTAATCGCGCATCTTAGGATCCAGGGGCATCAGACTCCGGACCAGGAACACAAGAATTAGAAACGAGAGGAGCGAAACATGAACAAGTCCACCTTGGCCCTGGCCGTGGCCGTAGGGGTTATGGCGCAGCAGGCAGGCGCCGCCGGTTTCATCGAAGACAGCAAGGCCACCTTGGGGCTGCGTAACTTCTACATCAACACTGACAACCGCGACAGCGCTGCCAAAACCGCTTCTGGCGTGCAGAACAAGAACGAAGAATGGGGCCAAGGCTTCGATCTGCGCTTCATCTCCGGTTACACCCAAGGCACTGTTGGCTTCGGTATCGACGCTATCGGCCTGCTGGGCGTGCGTCTGGATTCGGGCGGCGGCACCAACGGCGCGACCTCGACTTCCTACGGTGGCACTGTGTTCCCGAGCAAGTCCAACGGCGAAGCAGTGGACAACTTCTCCAGCCTGGGTCTGACTGCTAAAGCCAAGGTCTCCCAGACTGAGCTGAAGCTGGGTACCTTGCAGCCGAAAAACCCGGTAATCGTGACCAACGACGGTCGTCTGTTGCCACAAACCTGGCAGGGTGGCCAGATCACTTCCGGCGAGATCAAGGACCTGACCTTGGTCGGCGGTCAGATCGAAGCCGTGAAAGGCCGTAACTCGAGCAACAATGAGCAACTGTCCATCGGTGGTGCCAACAGCCCTACCGTTACCGGCCGCGACAGCAACAAGTTTATCTACGCCGGTGGTGACTACAAAATCACCAAAGACCTGACCGCCCAGTACTACTACGGCAATCTGGAAGACTTCTACAAGCAACACTTCCTGGGTCTGGTTCACAACTGGGCAATCGGTCCGGGCGTGCTGAAGTCCGACTTCCGTTACTTCAACAGCTCCGATGACGGCGCTAACGGTAACACCCCTGCTTACTACAGCAGCGGTAACTACACCGGTACCGCCAGTGGTCGCGGCAAAGTCGACAACAACCTGTACAGCGGCCTGTTCCTGTACACCGTTGCTGGTCACACCTTTGGTGGTGGCTATCAGGTGTCCAACGGTAGCAGCGACTTCCCTTGGCTGAACCAGGGCGACGGTTCGTCGAACTACACCATCACCGACATGCAAATCCAGAAGTTCGGCCGTGCCGGCGAACGCACCTGGCAAGCACGCTACTCGTATGACTTCGCCAAAGTCGGCCTGCCAGGCCTGACCGCCGGTATGGTTTACCTGCGTGGCGATAACATCGATACCGTCGCTAGCAACGGCCGCGAGAACGGCAATGGCCGCTCCGAGTGGGAACGTGACCTGACTGTTGGTTACGTAGTACCTGAAGGCCCGTTGAAGAACCTGGGCCTGATGTGGAAAAACGCTACCTGGCGCAACGACATCCCGGGTCAACGCGACCAGGACGAAAACCGCCTGATCGTCAGCTACTCGATCCCGCTGTTGTAATAGCGCGCTCAAGCTACTGATGTAAAAAAGCCCCGTCCGGCATCGCGCCGGACGGGGCTTTTGCGTTTTCGCGGCAGGCTCACCCCCGTAAGCCTGACGCGAATTTCCCTCTTTGCAGCAACTCAAGGCCTTCTCGAACCTTGCGACCGATGTTCGTCGCGATACCATCGTGCGTCCAGTGAACAGATGTTTAATATTCTTTAAAGGTATAGATATCTAGTTATTTATTCTTTTTCAGAAGCATAAAAGCCGGGCTACAGTTGAGGTCTCCAACAACTCATAAGGAGCCGCACCATGAGCCTCAGACTTGGCGACATCGCCCCCGATTTCGAACAGGATTCCAGCGCCGGCAAGATTCGTTTTCACGAATGGCTAAGTGATAGCTGGGGCGTGCTGTTCTCCCATCCGGCGGATTTCACCCCGGTGTGCACCACCGAGCTGGGCTTCACCGCCAAGCTCAAGGATGAATTTTCCAAGCGCGGCGTCAAAGCCATCGCGCTGTCGGTCGACCCGGTGGATTCGCACCACAAGTGGATCGAAGACATCAACGAAACCCAGAACACCATCGTCAACTTTCCGATCCTGGCCGATGCCGATCGCAAGGTCTCCGATCTGTACGATCTGATCCACCCGAACGCCAGCGACACCCTGACGGTGCGCTCGTTATTCGTGATCGATCCGAACAAAAAGATTCGCCTGACCATTACTTACCCGGCGAGTACCGGGCGTAATTTCCACGAAATCCTGCGCGTGATCGACTCGTTGCAACTCACCGACAACTACAAAGTGGCCACCCCGGCCAACTGGCAGGACGGCGACGAAGTGGTGATCGTGCCGTCGCTCAAGGACGAAGACGAAATCAAAAAACGCTTTCCGAAAGGCTATCGCGCGGTGAAGCCATACCTGCGCCTGACTCCGCAGCCGAACAAGTAATTTTCGAGAATTTGCAGCATCCGTAACGCAGGGTTTCAGGCCGTTTTCACGGCCTGTTTTTTTGCCCGGTAGAAAGCTTTTCGCATATCTCCAAATCGCATAACCAAATGAATAAATATGATTTATGGATATATAAATCAGCTGATAAGGTCACTCACATCGAAGCGAGATCGCAACCTGCGAATCGCCTGTAACGCGTAAGGAATCGTCTGAATGCTGGTCGTCTCACTCGGTGGCAGTCCAAGCCTGCGCTCCCGTTCCGGGGTGTTGCTGGAACGCTCGCAACGCTGGTTGCAACAGCAAGGGGTGGAAGTGGTGAGTTATCAGGTGCGGGACTTCCCGGCCGAAGACCTGCTCCACGCGCGCTTCGACAGCCCGAAGGTGCTCGACCTGCTGCAACAGATCGAAAACGCCGACGGCCTGCTGATCGCTACACCGGTTTACAAAGCTTCGTTTTCCGGCGCACTGAAAACCGTGCTCGACCTGCTGCCGGAGCGCGCACTCAACCACAAGGTGGTGTTGCCGATGGCTACCGGCGGCAGCATCGCCCATATGTTGGTGGTCGATTACGCCCTCAAGCCAGTGTTGTCGGCACTGAAAGCCCAGGAAATGCTGCAAGGGATTTTTGCCGAGGACAGCCAGATCGCTTACGGCGAAGGCAGTGCCCAGGCGCAGTTGGCACCGGCGCTGGAGCAGCGTCTGCATGAAGCGCTGGACCAGTTCATTGGCGCCATGGCCCGCCGGCCGAAGCCGCTGGAACCGGGCCTGTTGAACGAACGTTTGTTGAGTGCTCGCTGGAGCATTTGAAGCTTCACCCGCATTTGAAGTACTCACCTTACTGGTCCGCTAACGGGCAAGCAGGTGCAGCCAAAACCCCACTGCAAATCAGGAGAGCGCTATGCGCACTGTATTTTTGCGTCGCGGTCTGGTCGCTCTGTTTGCTGCGGCTGTGACGTTCGGCGCCATCACTCAAGCCCAGGCCGAGACGCTGAGAATCGGCTATCAGAAGTACGGCACGCTAGTGCTGCTGAAGGCCAAGGGCACGCTGGAAAAACGCCTCGCGGCCCAAGGCGTCGACGTGCAATGGACTGAGTTTCCCGGCGGCCCACAGCTGCTGGAAGGCTTGAACGTCGGCTCGATCGACTTCGGCGTCACCGGCGAAACCCCGCCAGTCTTCGCGCAAGCAGCCGGCGCCGATCTGCTCTACGTCGCCTACGAACCGCCAGCGCCAAACAGCGAAGCGATCCTCGTGCCGAAAGACTCGCCGATCAAATCGGTCGTCGATCTCAAGGGCAAGAAAGTCGCCCTGAACAAAGGCTCCAACGTGCACTACCTGCTGGTGCGCGCACTGGAAGACGCCGGCCTCAAATACACCGACATCCAAACGGTATTCCTGCCGCCGGCCGATGCCCGCGCCGCGTTCGAACGTGGCAGCGTGGATGCCTGGGTGATCTGGGATCCGTACCAGGCCGCCGCCGAGAAACAACTGCAAGCGCACACCCTGCGTGACGGCAAAGGCATCGTCGACAACCACCAGTTCTATCTGGCGACCAAGCCTTATGCGCAGAAAAATCCCGAGGTGATCAAGACCCTCGTCGAAGAAGTGCGCGCAGTCGGCGAGTGGTCCAAAGCCAATCCTGAAGACGTAACGCAACAGGTCGCGCCACTGCTCGGCCTGCCGGCAGACATCACCCTGACTTCAGTGAAGCGCCAGGGTTACGGCGCGCTGTTCCTGACCCCGGAAGTGATCGCCGCGCAACAGAAAATCGCCGACACCTTCTTCGGGCTCAAGCTGATTCCCAAGCCGTTGAGCATCAAGGACGTGATCTGGACCCCTCCGGCCGCTGTGGCCAAAGCGCAGTAATTCGAATCCCCAAGGAGACCACTCCATGAGCCTCAATATTTTCTGGTTCCTGCCTACCCACGGCGATGGCCATTACCTTGGCACCGCCGAAGGCGCCCGCGCCGTTGATCACGGCTATCTGCAACAGGTCGCGCAAGCGGCGGATCGTCTGGGTTTCGGCGGAGTGCTGATCCCCACCGGCCGCTCCTGCGAAGATTCGTGGCTGGTGGCAGCGTCGCTGATCCCGGTGACCCAGCGTCTGAAGTTCCTCGTCGCCCTGCGCCCCGGGATCATTTCTCCGACGGTGGCAGCGCGTCAGGCTGCGACTCTGGATCGACTCTCCGGCGGCCGCGCGCTGTTCAACCTGGTGACCGGTGGCGATCCGGAAGAATTGGCCGGCGACGGTCTGTTCCTCAGTCACGAAGAACGCTACCAGGCCTCGGTGGAATTCACCCGCATCTGGCGCCGCGTGCTGGAAGGCGAAACCGTCGATTACGACGGCCAGCACATCAGCGTGAAGGGCGCGAAATTGCTCTACCCGCCGATCCAGCAACCACGTCCGGCGCTGTACTTCGGTGGGTCTTCGGAAGCAGCGCAGGATCTGGCTGCAGAACAAGTCGAGATGGTTCTGACCTGGGGCGAGCCGCCGGCAGCCGTCGCCGAGAAGATCGAACAAGTACGCGTCAAAGCGGCCAAGCTCGGGCGCACCGTGCGTTTCGGCATTCGTCTGCATGTGATTGTGCGTGAGACCAACGCCGAGGCCTGGCAAGCGGCGGATCGGCTGATCTCGCATCTGGACGACGACACCATTGCCCGCGCTCAGGCGTCCCTGGCGCGCTTCGATTCGGTCGGCCAGCAACGCATGGCCGCGTTGCACGGCGGCAGTCGCGACAACCTCGAAGTCAGTCCAAACCTGTGGGCCGGCGTCGGTCTGGTGCGCGGCGGTGCCGGTACCGCACTGGTCGGCGATGGTCCGACCGTGGCGGCGCGCGTCAAGGAATACGCGGATCTGGGCATCGACACCTTCATTTTCTCCGGTTATCCACACCTCGAAGAATCCTATCGCGTCGCGGAACTGCTGTTCCCGCATCTGGACATCGAACGTCCGGAACTGCCGAAAGGCGCGGGTTACGTCAGCCCGTTCGGCGAGATGGTGGCCAACGACATTCTGCCCAAAGCCGCGTCGCAGAGCTGAGGCGCAGCCATGAAGAGAATTATCCACAGCCTCGCGCCCTGGGCGTTGCCGGTGTTGTTGCTGGCGGTGTGGCAGTTGTCGGTGTCGGCCGGTTGGTTGTCGACGCGGATTCTGCCGGCGCCGGTGGCGGTGATCGAGGCCGGCGTGAGCCTGGTGCGCAGCGGCGAAATCTGGACGCACCTGGCAATCAGCGGCTGGCGCGCGGCGCTGGGCTTCACCATCGGCGGCAGCATCGGTCTGCTGCTGGGCTTCATCACCGGCCTGTCGAAGTGGGGCGAACGCCTGCTCGACAGCTCGGTGCAGATGATCCGCAACGTGCCGCATCTGGCGCTGATTCCGCTGGTGATCCTGTGGTTCGGCATCGACGAGTCGGCGAAGATTTTTCTGGTGGCGTTGGGCACCTTATTCCCGATCTATCTCAACACTTATCACGGCATCCGCAACGTCGACCCGGCGCTGGTGGAAATGGCCCGCAGTTATGGCCTGTCCGGTTTCAGCCTGTTCTGCCAGGTGATTCTGCCGGGTGCGTTGCCTTCGATTCTGGTCGGCGTGCGCTTTGCGCTGGGCTTCATGTGGCTGACGCTGATTGTCGCGGAAACCATTTCCGCCAGCTCCGGCATCGGCTATCTGGCGATGAATGCGCGTGAGTTCTTGCAGACCGACGTGGTGGTGCTGGCGATTCTGTTGTACGCGGTGCTCGGCAAACTCGCCGACCTCGCGGCCCGCGGACTTGAGCGTGTGTGGCTGCGCTGGCATCCGGCGTATCAAGTGGCGAAAGGAGGTGCGGCATGACTGCTCAACAACCTCCACGCCTGCTGCGCGGGATTCCGCTGGCGGTGCGCAACCTGCAAAAGACTTTCGGCGCGCGGCAAGTGCTGCGCAACGTTGATCTGCACATTCCGGCCGGGCAATTCGTCGCCGTGGTCGGGCGCAGCGGCTGCGGCAAAAGCACCTTGCTGCGCTTGCTTGCTGGACTTGATCTGCCGACTGGCGGCGATTTGCTCGCCGGCTCCGCACCGCTCAGCGATGCGCGCGACGACACGCGTTTGATGTTCCAGGAAGCGCGCCTCCTGCCGTGGAAAAAGATCATCGACAACGTCGGTCTCGGCCTCAAAGGCAACTGGCGTCCGCAAGCCTTGCAGGCGCTGGAATCGGTGGGACTGGCGGATCGCGCCAATGAATGGCCGGCAGCCTTGTCCGGTGGGCAGAAGCAGCGAGTCGCACTGGCGCGTGCATTGATCCATCAACCGCGCCTGCTGTTGCTCGACGAACCGCTGGGCGCGCTGGATGCTCTGACCCGGATCGAGATGCAGCAACTGATCGAACGCTTGTGGCAGCAGCACGGTTTCACGGTGTTGCTGGTAACCCACGACGTCAGCGAAGCGGTGGCGATCGCCGACCGGGTGATTCTGATCGAGGACGGCGAAGTCGGCCTCGACCTGCACATCGAACTGCCGCGCCCGCGGGTGCGCGGTTCGCACCGGCTGGCGGCGCTGGAAACCGAAGTCCTCAACCGAGTGTTGTCCCTGCCCGGCGAACCGCCGGCACCGGAACCCGTTTCACCCTTGCCTACGCAATTGCGTTGGGCTCAATAACTCAAGCAAACGACAGGAATCATTGCCATGACTATCAAAGCCATCAACGTACGCAACCAGTTCAAAGGCTCGATCAAGGAAATCGTGCTCGGCGACGTGCTGTCGGAAATCGACGTGCAGACCGCTTCCGGCATCGTCACTTCGGTAATCACCACACGCTCGGTGAAAGAGCTGGAACTGGTGGTCGGCAGCGAAGTGATTGCCTTTGTGAAATCCACCGAGGTTTCCATCGCCAAGTTGTAAGCCGGTGAGCAAAAACCAGCCCCGGAGGGTGTCAGCCCTTCGGGGTTTTTTATGCGTGTCTTTCGAGATCTGATATGTTCCGTGCTTTTGCGACAGCAGATACAGGACGCGTATGACGATCAACCGGGATGCAGCAGCGCAATTCCACGCCGGGCTCGGCTATCGGGAGTTCAGCCGCGAGCAGTGGGCGTCCTTTCGCGAGGAGGTGGAGATGAGCCTTTCGCCCGAGCAGATGAGTGCGCTGATCAGTCCTGCCCAGCCGATGGCCACGGAGGAGGTCGTGGATGTCTTGCTTCCGCTGTCGCGCTTGCTGCATCTGCACTGTGCGTCTGCGCAGTCGTTCGGCCAGGTGCAAGCGGCCTTCATCGGCGAGCCCGAGTTCAAGGCGCCATTCATCATCGGTGTTTCCGGCAGTGTCGCGGTAGGTAAAAGCAGTTTCGCCCGAGTGTTGGCAGCGCTGCTGGCCTCCTGGCCCGACTCACCGAATGTGCAACTGGTGACCACGGATTCGTTTCTGTTCCCGCTGGCGACGCTGGAACAGAAGAAGCTGTTGCATCGAAAAGGCTTCCCCGAGTCCTACGACAAATCACTGCTGCTGGATTTTTTGAGCTCGGTGCGCAACGAGGGCAAACCGGTCGACCTGCCGATTTATTCGCACGTGCGCTATGACATTCTGCCGAATGAAACCCAGCGGATCGAGGCGCCGGACATCATTGTCCTTGAGGGCTTGAATGTCCTGCAGGAAGACAAGTACCGCGGTTTGAGTGTTCTGGACTTCATCGACTTCTCGATCTATCTCGATGCGACGACCGATGATATCCGCAAGTGGTATCTGCAACGGTTTGTGTACTTGAAGAACACGGCTTTCCAGTCGTCCGAGTCCTATTTCAACAAGTACAAACATCTGTCTGATGAAGACGCGCTGTCGATGGCTTCCGATACCTGGGATCGGGTCAACCTGAAGAATCTGGTCGAGAATATTCTGCCGACCCGTGACAGCGCGACGCTGATCATCAACAAGTCGTCAGATCATTCCGTGGACAAAGTGCTACTGCGCGCTCATTGACGTTCAGCCCGCCGGGGCCGGGCGTTTGGGCAGATACGGCGGCAGGTACAAACCGATATAAGCATCAAACACGCGCATGCCTTCCTCGGCCATGCGCGGGGTGATCTGCCCGTGCTGCTGCACCGAGCGTGCGTAGACGCGATCACCCAACTCCATCGCCAGCGCAAACACATCGACGTCGTCCGGCAGCCTTGGCAGTTCGAAGTGATGATCGAACAGTTTGTGCATCAGGTCGCCCAGTTCGAGATCGTGCTGACGGTCGGCCTGGGTGACTTCAGTCAAACCGTGCTGCGCCAGAATCAGTTGGCGGGCGGCGGCGTCTTCGCCATAGATTTCCAGCATGCGTTGTTCGACCAGGCGCGACAGGTCACGCCAGTCGCGCAGGGCGGCGTGGTCGATGGGTGCTTGCAGGCAGGCGCGAAATGCCGCGTGCACATCGGCGGTCAACGCTTCGAGCAGCGCCGGGACGCTGGCGAAGAAGTGGTAGACCGAGGAGGGCGGAATCTGCGCGCGCTCGGCAACGCTGTAAATCGACAGGCTGGCCACGCCCTCGGTGGCGAGCAGCGTGCGCGCGGCATCGAGAATCGAATCGATCCGCGCCTGGCTACGGGCACGGGGTTTGCGGACGGTGGCGGGGCGCGTCATGAAAGTCTCCTGCGGGGCAGCGGGCATTGTACGAGCCGGTTTGTGTGTTGTCTGCCACGACGCCATCGCTGGCAAGCCAGCTCCCACAGGTTTTGTGTTGTACTCAAAATCTGTGTCCGCCCCAGATCCCTGTGGGAGCTGGCTTGCCAGCGATCCGCCGCAGGCGGCCATAAAAAAACGCCGTGGGCTTAAGTTAACCCACGGCGTTTTTTTGCAGCTGCAATCCGCTTAAACGGTATGCAGGTACCAGTTGTACTCAAGGTCGGAGATGGAGTGTTCGAACTCCTCCAGCTCACTTTCCTTGCAGGCGACGAAGATATCGATGTACTTCGGATCGATGTACTTGGCCATCACCTCGCTGTCGTCCAGCTCACGCAAGGCATCGCGCAAGTTGTTCGGCAGGCTTTGCTCGTTCTGCTCGTAGCTGTTGCCTTCGACCGGAGCGCCCGGTTCGATCTTGTTGGTCAGACCGTGGTGCACGCCAGCCAGAACCGAAGCCATCAACAGGTACGGGTTGGCATCAGCACCGGCAACCCGGTGTTCGATGCGCACCGAATCGGCTGCACCGGTCGGCACGCGTATCGCTACGGTGCGGTTGTCCAGGCCCCAGCACGGCGAGTTCGGCACGTAGAACTGTGCGCCGAAACGACGGTAGGAGTTGACGTTCGGGCAGAGGAAAGCCATCTGCGCGGGCAGGGTCTCGAGCACACCGCCGATCGCGTGACGCAGCGCGGCGTTCTGCTCGGGATCCTCGCTGGCAAAAATGTTTTTGCCTTCTTTGTCCAGAATCGAAATGTGTACGTGCAGACCATTGCCCGCCTGGCCCGGATACGGCTTGGCCATGAAGGTGGTGTCCATTTCATGGTCGTAGGCGATGTTCTTGATCAGACGCTTGAGCAGTACCGCGTAATCGCAGGCCTTGATCGGGTCGGCGACGTGGTGCAGGTTCACTTCGAACTGCGCCGGGGCACTTTCCTTGACGATGGCGTCGGCCGGGATGCCTTGCTCTTTGGCACCTTCCAGAATGTCCTGGAGGCAGTCGACGTATTCGTCGAGGTCGTCGATCAGGTAGACCTGAGTCGAGTGCGGGCGCTTACCGGAAACCGGCGAGCGTGGCGGCTGCGGACGACCGTTCACGTTCTCCTGATCGATCAGGTAGAACTCGAGTTCGAACGCGGCGCAGATGGTCAGGCCCATTTCGTCGAACTTGCGCACCACGTTGGCCAGCACTTCACGCGGGTCGGCGAAGAATGGCTGGCCTTCGAGCTCGTGCATGGTCATCAACAGTTGCGCGGTAGGGCGCTTCTGCCATGGCTCGTTGCACAGGGTATCGGGGATTGGATAGCAGATACGATCGGCGTCGCCGATGTCCAGGCCCAGGCCGGTGCTTTCCACCGTTGAACCATTGATATCCAGAGCAAATAGAGAGGCCGGCAGGTTGATGCCTTTCTCGTAAACCTTGTGGAGGCTGGTGCGTTCGATGCGCTTGCCGCGCACCACACCATTCATATCCGCAATCAGAAGGTCGACGTACAGAACCTCAGGATGTTCCTTAAGGAACGCGTTCGCTTCGTTGAGCTGAACGGCACGCGGGGGTACCGACATGATGCAACACCTTTGTTGTTAAAAATATCAATCATTGATCTTTTCTGGTTTCAGTCAACCCGAACGGCCTGCCGAAGTCAAGCGAGGCCTTTTTTGCCCTAAAAAAGCGCCGCGAGGGCATTTATGGGGCAGTTTTGGGCGTTTTTTTACCTTTGAACGCTGCGCCATCCGCAGGCTTGAGCGGGCCGTGTTGTATTTTTTACGGGGGTGTTGTGTAAAAAAATGAACAAGGCTAAGCTCCGATCAAACCCATAACAGCAATAATACCGGGGTGCTTCATGTCTCGCCTGCCGATAATCGGCGTCACCGACTGCTCATTGCAGTACGGTCTGCATGCTCATCACATCAGTGGCGATACGTCCGTCCACAGCGCAGCCAGCAAGGCTCGCAGCGGGTCAGCGAATTCTCTGCCCAAGGCAGGTCGCGCGGCAACGTCCTCTATTGTGGACGCACGGCCAAGCATCCTCTTTAGCGCTTCTCCCTTCAATATAGATCTGTTTCACATCTGCGGCCTGCGCGGTGCCTCTGGCCGTGCTCGTGATTCTGCACGCGCCGGATGTGCACAGGAAATGCAACGCCAGCGTAAAGGGCAGGTAAGCTCCTCTTTCATTGTCTTGGCGCGGTGCCCGGCGTAAGCCGACACTGCGCGCAAGCAAGCCCTACACGCGACGCCCCGTGCGTCAAACTTTGCCTGACACGCGTCAGGAGACTCAGCCCAGAGGCATTTATGAGTAACAACCTCGACCAGCTCACCGATTGGTTGAAAGACCACAAGATCACAGAAGTCGAATGCATGATCGCCGACTTGACCGGGATCACCCGGGGCAAGATTTCGCCGACCAACAAATTCATCGCCGAAAAGGGCATGCGCCTGCCAGAAAGTGTTCTGTTGCAGACCGTGACCGGCGATTACGTCGAAGACGACATCTATTACGAACTGCTCGACCCGGCCGACATCGACATGATCTGCCGTCCCGACCAGAACGCCGTTTTCGTCGTGCCGTGGGCCATCGAGCCGACCGCGCAGGTAATCCACGACACCTACGACAAGCAAGGCAACCCGATCGAGCTGTCGCCGCGCAACGTGCTGAAGAAGGTTCTGAAGCTCTATTCCGACAAGGGCTGGCAGCCAATCGTGGCGCCGGAAATGGAGTTCTACCTGACCAAACGCAGCGACGACCCCGACTATCCGTTGCAGCCGCCGGTCGGCCGTTCCGGGCGTCCGGAAATCGGTCGTCAGTCGTTCTCCATCGAAGCGGCGAACGAATTCGATCCGCTGTTCGAAGACGTCTACGACTGGTGCGAATTGCAGGAGCTGGACCTCGACACGCTGATCCACGAAGACGGCACGGCGCAGATGGAAATCAACTTCCGTCACGGCGACGCACTGTCGCTGGCCGACCAGATTCTGGTGTTCAAACGCACCATGCGCGAGGCCGCGCTCAAGCACAACGTGGCGGCGACCTTCATGGCCAAGCCAATGACCGGCGAGCCGGGCAGCGCGATGCACCTGCACCAGAGCATCATCGACATCGAGACCGGCAAGAACGTCTTCTCCAATGAAGACGGGAGCATGAGTCAGTTGTTCCTGCACCACATCGGTGGCTTGCAGAAACTGATCCCGGAATTGCTGCCGCTGTTCGCGCCGAACGTCAACTCGTTCCGCCGCTTCCTGCCGGACACCTCGGCGCCGGTGAACGTGGAGTGGGGCGAAGAGAACCGCACCGTCGGCCTGCGTGTGCCGGATGCCGGCCCGCAGAACCGTCGGGTGGAAAACCGCCTGCCGGGCGCCGACGCCAACCCGTACCTGGCGATTGCCGCGAGCCTGCTCTGCGGTTACATCGGCATGGTCGAAGGCCTCAACCCGAGCGCGCCGGTGGTGGGCCGTGGTTATGAACGCAGAAACCTGCGCCTGCCGCTGACCATCGAAGACGCGCTGGAGCGTATGGAAAACAGCTCGACCGTCGAGAAATACCTCGGCAAGACCTTCATCACCGGCTACGTCGCGGTCAAGCGGGCCGAGCATGAAAACTTCAAGCGCGTGATCAGTTCGTGGGAACGCGAATACCTGTTGTTCGCCGTCTGATGCGCCCGGCGCGGCGCCCAAAACGCCGCGCCTTCACCGATCACAAGGAGAATTGGCATGACCAGCAACAACCCGCAAACCCGTGAGTGGCAAGCCCTCAGCAACGATCATCACCTGGCGCCGTTCAGCGACTTCAAACAGCTGAAAGAGAAAGGCCCGCGGATCATCACCAGCGCCAAGGGCGTGTACCTCTGGGATAGCGAAGGCAACAAGATTCTCGACGGCATGGCCGGCCTTTGGTGTGTGGCGATCGGTTACGGTCGCGATGAACTGGCCGATGCCGCCAGCAAACAGATGCGCGAGCTGCCGTATTACAACCTGTTTTTCCAGACCGCCCACCCGCCGGCGCTGGAATTGGCCAAGGCGATTGCCGACATCGCGCCAGAAGGCATGAACCACGTGTTCTTCACCGGTTCCGGCTCCGAAGGCAACGACACCATGCTGCGGATGGTTCGCCACTACTGGGCGATCAAAGGCCAGCCGAACAAGAAAGTCATCATCAGCCGCAAGAACGGTTATCACGGTTCGACCGTGGCCGGCGCGAGCCTCGGTGGCATGACTTATATGCATGAGCAGGGCGACTTGCCGATCCCGGGCATCGTGCACATCGCCCAGCCGTACTGGTTCGCCGAAGGCGGCGACATGTCGCCGGAAGAGTTCGGCACCTGGGCGGCCAATCAGCTCGAAGAGAAAATTCTCGAAGTCGGCGTGGACAACGTTGGCGCGTTCATTGCCGAGCCGATTCAGGGCGCGGGCGGCGTGATCATTCCGCCAGACAGCTACTGGCCGCGCGTGAAGGAAATCCTCGCCAAGTACGACATCCTGTTCGTGGCGGATGAAGTGATCTGCGGGTTCGGCCGTACCGGTGAGTGGTTCGGTAGCGATTTCTACGACCTCAAACCGGACATGATGACCATCGCCAAAGGCCTGACCTCCGGCTACATCCCGATGGGTGGCCTGATCGTGCGAGACGAAGTGGTCGCGGTGCTCAACGAGGGCGGCGATTTCAACCACGGCTTCACCTACTCCGGGCACCCGGTGGCGGCGGCGGTGGGGCTGGAAAACATCCGCATCCTGCGCGACGAAAAAATTATCCAGAACGCCCACGACGAAACGGCACCGTATTTGCAGAAACGTCTGCGGGAACTCAACGATCACCCGTTGGTGGGTGAAGTGCGTGGCGTCGGTCTGCTGGGTGCCATCGAACTGGTGCAGGACAAGGCCACGCGCAAGCGTTACGAAGGGCGTGGGGCGGGCATGATCTGCCGGCAGTTCTGCTTCGACAACGGGCTGATCATGCGCGCGGTGGGCGACACCATGATCATCGCGCCGCCGCTGGTGATCAGCAAAGCGGAGATCGATGAACTGGTGACCAAGGCACGCAAGTGTCTGGATCTGACCCTGAGTGCGTTGCAGGGCTAAGTGCTAGGCTTCTGAGCGAAGGCTGCGCTGCAACTTCGCTCAAGGCTGTCATAAAGGCTGGTCTTTTCTTGAAAGACCGCCTTGGATCTTGCCAGACTAGCCGCGGTTCCAGTTGTCCGGGTTCGGCCGCTGAACAATGTGGTTCAAAAAAGAAAAATTTGGAGCATCAACGCATGAAGGCATTAGGCAAAAAGCTCGCTGGCAAGACTCTGCTCGCCATGTCCCTGATGGGCGTGATGGCGGGTGCGGTTCAAGCGGACGACAAGGTGTTGCACGTTTACAACTGGTCCGACTACATCGCACCGGACACGGTTGCCAAGTTCGAGAAAGAGACGGGCATCAAAGTCGTCTATGACGTTTTCGACAGTAACGAAACCCTCGAAGCCAAGTTGCTTGCCGGCAAGTCCGGTTACGACATCGTGGTGCCTTCCAACAACTTCCTCGCCAAGCAGATCAAGGCTGGCGTGTATCAGGAACTGGACAAGTCCAGGTTGCCGAACTGGAAGAACCTCGACGAAGACCTGCTCAAGGCTGTTGGCGACGCCAGCGATCCGGGCAACAAGCACGCCTTCCCGTACATGTGGGGTTCGATCGGCATCGGCTACAACCCGGAGAAGGTCAAGGCTGCGCTGGGCATCGACAAAATCGATTCCTGGGACGTGGTGTTCAAGCCTGAGAACATCGAGAAGCTCAAAAGCTGCGGCGTAAGCTTCCTCGACGCGCCGACCGAAATGATCCCGGCGGCGCTGCACTATCTGGGCAAGCCGACCAACAGCAAAGACAAGGCTGACCTGAAAGCCGCGGAAGATCTGTTCCTGAAGATCCGCCCTTCGGTTGGTTACTTCCATTCCTCCAAGTACATCTCCGACCTGGCCAACGGCAACATCTGCGTGGCCGTGGGTTACTCGGGTGACCTCGAGCAGTCGAAAACCCGCGCCAAGGAAGCCGGTGACAAGGTCAAACTGGCCTACACCATTCCGAAAGAAGGCGCCGGTACCTTCTACGACATGGTTGCGATTCCGAAGGACGCCACCAACGTTGAAGCCGCCTACAAGTTCATGAACTACCTGCTGCAGCCGGAAGTGATGGCCGAGATTACCAACGCCGTGCGTTTCCCGAACGGCAACAAGGCCGCTACACCGCTAGTGGACAAAGACATCACCAGCGATGCGAGCATCTATCCATCGGCTGAAGTGAAGAAACAGCTCTACGCGATCAGCGATCTGGACGCGGCTACTTTGCGTCTGATCACACGCAGCTGGACCAAGATCAAATCCGGTAAGTAATCCGGTTTGAAGCAGCACCCGCTGGCCGTCGTCTGCGCGATGGCGGCCAGCGGAATAATTAAATGACGGAAAGTTTTGCTGGATCGGTTTTTCGAGGGTAAGTTGCGCGCCGGTTTTGTTGTCGGGCAGCCATGGCTGTCATGCAGCGCGGGGCAACTTGGGCCCAACTAATTTAGAGGACCTCCACGTGCCTGTTTTTTCTTCTTTGCGCAATGCCCTGCTGGTCACTGCCGGCCTGACAATCGCTGTCGGCGCCCAGGCTGCCGGTACGGTGCATATTTATAACTGGTCGGATTACATCGGCGAATCGACGCTGGCCGACTTCCAGAAGGCCACCGGGATCAAACCGGTCTACGACGTGTTCGATTCCAACGAAACCCTGGAAGGCAAGCTGCTCGCCGGGCGTACCGGTTACGACGTGGTCGTACCGTCGAACCACTTCCTCGGCAAGCAGATCAAGGCGGGCGCGTTCCAGAAACTCGACAAGGCGCAGCTGCCTAATTACGCCAACCTCGACCCGATGCTGCTCAAGCGTCTTGAGCAGAACGATCCGGGCAACCTGTACGCCGTGCCGTACCTGTGGGGCACCAACGGCATCGGTTACAACGTCGATAAAGTGAAGGCGGTGCTTGGCGTCGACAAGATCGATTCCTGGGGCGTGCTGTTCGAGCCGGAGAACATCAAGAAGCTGCAAAGCTGTGGCGTGGCGTTCCTTGATTCGGCCGATGAAATGATGCCGACCGTGCTCAACTATCTGGGCCTGGATGCCAACAGCACCAATCCCAAGGATTACGAGAAAGCCACCGACAAATTGCTCGCCGTGCGCCCCTACGTGACCTACTTCCATTCTTCGAAATACATCGGCGATCTGGCCAACGGCGACATCTGCGTGGCCATCGGTTTCTCCGGCGATATCTTCCAGGCGAAGAACCGTGCCGCAGAAGCCAAGAAGGGCGTCAACATCGCCTACGCGGTGCCGAAAGAGGGTGGCGCATTGTGGTTCGACATGCTGGCGATTCCCAAGGATTCGTCGAACGTGAAACAAGCCCACGCCTTCATCAATTATCTGCTGAAACCTGAGGTGATCGCCCAGGTCAGTGACTACGTCGGTTACGCCAACCCGAATCCGGGTTCGGACAAGTTGATGGAGCAATCGATCCGCACCGATGAATCGGTTTATCCACCGCAGGCCGTGATCGACAAGGCTTATGTGTCGACCGAGTTGCCACCGAACATTCAGCGTCTGATGACCCGCAGCTGGACCAAGGTCAAGTCGGGCATGTAAGGCACAAACTATCCTGGGTTCGTCCGCTTGGGCGAACTGCACTGTTTTTTTCTGGGAGTTTTGTAAATGGCAGTTGCCTCCGGCGCCTATAAGAAAGCCCTCGAGGGCGACCAGACACCGAAACAGGTGTTGGTCAAAATCGACCGGGTCACGAAGAAGTTCGACGAGACGATTGCCGTGGACGACGTGTCCCTGGAAATCAAGAAAGGCGAGATTTTCGCCCTGCTCGGCGGTTCGGGATCGGGCAAATCCACCCTGCTGCGCATGCTCGCAGGGTTTGAACGGCCCACGGAGGGGCGCATTTTTCTCGACGGCGTGGACATCACCGACATGCCGCCGTACGAACGTCCGATCAACATGATGTTCCAGTCCTACGCGTTGTTCCCGCACATGACTGTGGCGCAGAACATCGCCTTCGGTCTGCAGCAGGACAAGATTCCCAAGGCCGAGGTCGAAGCCCGCGTGGCCGAGATGCTCAAGCTGGTGCAGATGAGTCAGTACGCCAAGCGCAAGCCGCACCAACTGTCTGGCGGTCAGCGGCAGCGTGTGGCGTTGGCACGTTCGCTGGCCAAGCGGCCGAAGCTGTTGCTGCTCGACGAGCCGATGGGCGCGCTGGATAAAAAACTGCGCTCGCAGATGCAGCTGGAACTGGTGGAAATCATCGAACGCGTGGGTGTGACCTGCGTGATGGTGACCCACGACCAGGAAGAGGCCATGACCATGGCCGAGCGCATTGCGATCATGCATCTCGGCTGGATCGCGCAGATCGGCAGCCCGATCGACATCTACGAAACCCCGACCAGCCGCCTGGTCTGCGAATTCATCGGCAACGTGAACATCTTCGAAGGCGAAGTGATCGACGACGCCGAAGGCTACGCGACCATCACCTGCAAGGATCTCGACCGGCAGATCTACGTCGGCCACGGCATCAGCACCTCGGTGCAGGACAAATCCGTGACCTACGCGATCCGTCCGGAGAAACTGCTGGTCACCGCCGAAATGCCGACCTGCGAGTACAACTGGTCGAGCGGCAAAGTGCATGACATTGCCTACCTCGGCGGCCACTCGGTGTTCTACGTCGAATTGCCGAGCGGCAAACTGGTGCAGTCGTTCGTGGCCAACGCCGAACGTCGCGGCGCACGTCCGACCTGGGGCGATCAGGTTTTCGTGTACTGGGAAGACGACAGCGGCGTGGTACTGCGCTCATGAACATGCGGAAGTTCAAACGGCGCATTAATCGAATAATTCCAAATGGCCGTCAGCTGGTCATCGGGGTTCCGTTCATCTGGCTGTTCCTGTTCTTCATGCTGCCGTTCTTCATCGTCCTGAAGATCAGCTTCGCCGAAGCCGACGTGGCGATTCCGCCGTACACCGAGATCTACACCTTTGCCGAGCAGAAGCTGCAACTGCTGCTGAACCTCGGTAACTACGCGATGCTCGGCGACGACGAGTTGTACATCGCCGCCTACCTCGGTTCGCTGAAGATGGCGCTGATCAGCACCGTCCTCTGCTTGCTGATCGGCTACCCGATGGCCTATGCCATCGCCAGCGCGCGCAAAGAGATGCAAACGGTGCTGGTGCTGCTGATCATGATGCCGACCTGGACCGCGATCCTGATCCGCGTGTATGCGTGGATGGGCATCCTCAGCAACAACGGTCTGCTCAACGGTTTCCTGATGAGCATGGGCTTTATCGATGAGCCATTGCAGATCCTCAACACCAACCTCGCTGTGTATATCGGCGTGGTCTATTCGTACCTGCCGTTCATGATCCTGCCGCTCTACGCGAATCTGGTGAAGCACGACAACAGCTTGCTGGAAGCCGCGTCCGATCTGGGTTCGAGCACCTTCAACAGCTTCTGGAAGATCACTATTCCACTGTCGAAGAACGGCATCATCGCCGGCTGCATGCTGGTGTTCATCCCGGTCGTGGGCGAGTTCGTGATCCCGGAACTGCTCGGCGGTCCGGAAACCCTGATGATCGGTAAAGTGCTCTGGCAAGAGTTCTTCAACAACCGTGACTGGCCGGTAGCGTCCGCGCTGGCGGTGGTGATGCTGGCGATCCTGATTGTGCCGATCATCCTGTTCAACCGCAGTCAGGCCAAGGAAATGGAGGGTAAAGAATGAAGCGCATCCGTTTCTCCAGCCTGATGCTGGTGCTCGGCCTGTTGTTCATCTATCTGCCGATGCTGATCCTGGTGATCTACTCGTTCAACGCCTCGAAACTGGTGACGGTGTGGGGCGGCTGGTCGATCAAGTGGTACGTCGGCCTGCTCGATAACTCGCAACTGATGGGCTCGGTGCTGCGCTCGCTGGAAATCGCCTGCTACACGGCGGTGGCAGCGGTGGCGCTGGGTACGTTGGCGGCGTTCGTGCTGACGCGCATCACGCACTTCAAGGGTCGTACGCTGTTTGGCGGTCTGGTGACTGCACCGTTGGTGATGCCGGAAGTGATCACCGGTCTGTCGCTGTTGCTGCTGTTCGTGGCCATGGCGCAGATGATCGGCTGGCCGCAGGAACGTGGCATCGTCACCATCTGGATCGCCCATACGACGTTCTGTGCGGCGTATGTGGCGGTGGTGGTGTCGGCGCGTCTGCGTGAGCTGGACCTGTCGATTGAAGAAGCGGCGATGGACCTGGGGGCGCGGCCGTGGAAGGTGTTCTTCCTGATCACCATCCCGATGATTGCGCCATCGCTGGCAGCGGGCGGCATGATGTCCTTCGCCTTGTCGCTGGATGACCTGGTGCTGGCGAGCTTCGTCTCCGGACCGGGTTCGACGACGCTGCCGATGGAAGTATTCTCGGCGGTGCGTCTGGGCGTGAAACCTGAGATCAACGCCGTTGCCAGTCTGATTCTGCTGGCGGTGTCGATCGTGACCTTCATGGTCTGGTTCTTCAGCCGCCGCGCCGAAGAAGCACGCAAGAAAGCCATCCAGCAAGCCATCGACGAAAGCGCCGCCGACTCGTGGAAACAACCGGACGTGCGCCGGGCACCGGCGCCGGGAGCGGCGTAAGCAGTCATGGGGCTGATCACAAATGTGTGATCAGCCCCATTCCCTGTGGGAGCGGGCTTGCCCGCGATAGCGGCGTTCGATTCAACATTGATGTCGGATGTGACGACGTCATCGCTGGCAAGCCAGCTCCCACAGGTTTATCTGCGGTCAGTTCACCCACGGGGATTTGCGGATGACTTCAACGAAGTTCATCGGCTTGAACCCCGGCTCCTGATCCTTCAGCACATCGGTCTTCACGTTGCCGAACGTGGTCTGCGGGCGATGCCGCAAGCCATCGGCAAACGCGCAGATGATGCACTCCTTGAAACCCTCTCCGCGTGGATGCGCATGCACCACCGCCTCACGTTGCATGCTGCTGAACGCCGCGTAATCCATGCCCAACACATCCATCTCCACACCCGCTGTCAACAGCGCCACGGTCGGGCGCAGATGCTTGGGCACGCCCGGCGTGGTGTGCAGGGCAATCGACAGCCACACCTGTTCAATGTCGTCATCGCTCAGTCCGTAAGGCTTGAGAAACGCCGCTGCCGCATTGGCGCCGTCCACTTCAAAACGCTCATCGTCACTGCGATGACCTTTGACCAGCCCGAGATCGTGGAACATCGCGCCGACGTACAACAACTGCGGATCGTAGGCCAGTTGCTGACGCTCACCGCTCAGCGCGCCGAACAGGAATACCCGGCGCGAATGGTGGTAAAGCAAATCGGATTCGATGTCGCGGATGTACTCGGTGGTGGCCCGGGCGAGGGCGCTGTCGGGGATCTGGATGCCGGCAATGGTCGTGCTCATGGGGTTTGTCCTCATCGCAAACGCCGGGGCGGCGCTGATGGGCAAAGTCTGTGCTTGCGTTACAGCGCGAACAATCGACGCATGGCTGCGATCCTTGCCAATCAACCGGCAAATCGTGCCAACTCACCCAATGGGCAGGCCACAGGGACTCTCAGGAGGCTTCAAGGAATATGAGCAAAACCATCGCCATCGTGGTGTTCCCCGGCGTGCAGTCGCTGGATGTCAGCGGGCCCATGGATGTGTTCGCCGAGGCCAATCGCTTTCTGCCGTCCGAAGATCATTACCGACTGGAAGTGATCGGCGTCGAGCACGGGCCGATGGCCTGTTCCAACGGCTTGACCCTGAGCGCTCATCAGCATTTCAGCGAGGCTGTGCAGGACTACGATTTACTGCTGGTGGCCGGCGGACCGCAGTTGCCATTCATGGATTTCGGCAAGACGTTTGATGCCTGGTTGCGTGATGCGAGTGCGCGGGCGCAGCGCTTCGGCTCGATCTGCAACGGTGCATTCATGCTCGCTCGCGCCGGGTTGCTCGAAGGACGCACCGTCACCACCCACTGGAACGATGCTGAGGCCTTGGCGCAGTTGTGCCCCACAACGCGGGTGGAAGCGGATCGGCTGTACGTCGAGGACGGGCAGCTCTACACCTCGGCGGGGGTCACGGCGGGGATTGATCTGTCGCTGTACTTGCTGGCGCGCGATCACGGCGCTGAGGTGGCATTGAGCGTGGCCAAGCGGCTGGTGGTATTCACCCAGCGCACGGGCGGGCAGTCGCAGTTCAGCCCGTTTCTCACACCGCATGCCGAGCCGACCTCGGCGGTGGCGATGGTGCAGTTGTATGTATTGGCCAATCTGACCGGGGATCTGACGATTGCCGATCTGGCGAATGCGGCGAACATGAGTGCGCGCAATTTCTCGCGGGTGTTTGCGCGGGAGGCGAAAGTTACACCGGCGGAGTTCGTCGAACGGGCGCGGGTGGATGCGGCGCGGGTGATGCTGGAGAGCACTGCGGCGGCGTTGAAGACTGTGGCGTATCAGTGCGGGTTTCGTGATGCCCAGCATATGCGCGCGGTGTTCAACCGGCGGCTGGGGGTTACACCGCAGCAGTTTCGGATGAATTTTTCGCTGGTGGTTTGAGGGTGAGGGCAGGCTTGAGATTGCCTGCCCTCACCCCAGCCCTCTCCCAGAGGGAGAGGGGGCCGATTGGGGGATATTGGAGGGATACGCCGACCTGAACGAGCTCGGCTGAATCCATAATCGACTCCAATCATTCAGGTCGATGTATGACGCAAGACACCTCGGTCGGCTCCCTCTCCCTCCGGGAGAGGGTTGGGGTGAGGGCGCTTTTACTGCGCCCGTGCAGGAAGCAGTTTCAACGTACTCCGCGTATTCGCCGTCACCTCTTCATCACTGAAATGCGCCTGCACATACATCCCGTCGACATACGCCTCAGCCTGATCCTCATAGTGACGGTCAAACGGCACGCCACTCTGGCCAACCGGATTAATCGTCAAACTGTGCGCCGGGTCAGCAAAGTCCACCAGCCGCCGCGTCGAAGGCCCGTAAGTGACCGGCCACGGCGCGGGGCCGATCTTGGCGGACAGGTTGTTCGGCACTTCATGGGAGCCGGGCGCCGCGAACGGGCCGACATTGAAGATCCGCTCCAGCGGCTTCTGCTGACCCAACGGATGACCATGGGTCAGGGTATGCGCCTTGCCCCACTGCCAGCCCGATGCGTCATCACCCAAAGTCGATTTCAGATGCGCCATGCTCGCCTGCCATGCGGCGCGCACGGTGTCGGCGCGGGTCTCTTTCGTCGGCGTGTTGCGCTTGTCCCACCACGCTGAATCGGCATTCGCTGCCAGCCGTGGCAGCGCCGAATCAATCACCCGCGTCGACAGCAATGTCTCGAAGAAATCATTGCCCAGCTCATCACGCATCGCCGCATCCGTCAGGTCATAGAGGAACTGGTTGAACAGCGTTGCGTTGACCGAATCCAGCGGATAGTCGCCTTGCCACTGCGCCAAATTCTCGACCAGTTTCAGCTCGGCCGGAATGCTCACCACTTCGCGCAGCACTGGCAGTAACGGCGCCAACAAACGCTGGCCGTAACCGGTGGCGGTGCCCAGTTGCAATTGCTGATTGGCCTCGTTGTCCCACCTCACGCTCTTGTCGCTGAGTTGGCGATTGAGTTGCTGGCCACGGTCGGCGAGGTTGTAGTAACCGGGAATCTCCATCCCGGTCGGCGAAACGGGCTGGAAGTTGGCCGAGACGATATAGCCGCGCGTCGGGTTTTCTTCCTGCGGGTTGGCACTGAACGGGTAGTAGCCGTCCTTGTCCGCTTGATTACTGCTGCCGTCGAGAATGAAACCCGGCTTCACCCCGGCCGGACGCTTGGGCAGCAACGCCGAGGCCCACCAGGCGATGTCACCCTTGGCGTTGGCGTAGACGATGTTCAGCCCCGGCGCCTGCACCTTGGCGGCTGCGGCGCGGGCCTTGGCCAAGGTATCGGCGCGGTTGAGCTGGTAGAAGCCTTCAAGGATCGGGTTTGGCGTTTCGAGGAACGCCCACCACATGGCAATCGGGGTTTTGCCGGCGGCAGTGCCGAGTGCGTCGTTGACGATCGGGCCGTGCGGCGATTGGCGCAGAGTGATGGTCACCGGCGCCTGGCCCTTCACCGCGATCTGCTGTTGGGTGCTGACCATGTCGGTCCACTGGCCGCGATACCAGACCTGATTCGGGTTTTCAGGATTGACCTTCTCGGCGATCAGATCGAGATCGTCGTTTTGGAACATGGTCAGGCTCCAGCCGAAATCCATGTTGTGCCCGAGGAACGCGAACGGCACCAGCGCTTGATGATGCCCGTACAGATCAAAGCCCGGCGCCGACAATTGCGCCTCGTACCAGACCGAAGGCACCGAGAAGCGAATATGCGGATCGCCGGCCAGTAATGGCTTGGCACTCTTGCTGCGACTTCCGGAGATGACCCAGGCGTTGCTGCCCTCGAACTGCGGCAAGCCATTGTCGATCAATGCCTGCTCGCTGACGCGGGCGAGAGCGGTGAGGTTCTGCCAGTCCGCGACGTTCAGCGACGGCGCCGGCGTGCGCTGTTTGACCAGCACACCTTTGGACTGCCATTCGAGGTCGAAGACATTCAGGTAATCGGCGCCGAGTTGATCGCGCACATAGGTCATCAGCGGCTCGGTGCGAAACGCCGCGGCGAAGCTGTAGGCCATGTAGCCGGCGACGCTGATGCTGTCTTCGGCGGTGAACGGCCGCTTGGGGATGCCCAGCACGTCGAACTCGACCGGCGCGGCGTGGCTGTCCTGATATTGGTTGACGCCGTCCAGATAGGCTTGCAGGGCCTTCCAGGCCGGCGACTGCTTATCGAGGTTGGCGACGTAAGTGGCAGCGCGCTCGCGAATGCGCAGGCTGCGGAACAGTTTGTCGGTGTCGAGCAGTTTCGGCCCGAGCACTTCGGCCAGTTCGCCACGGGCGAGGCGGCGCATAGACTCCATCTGGAACAGCCGATCCTGCGCATGCACATAGCCGAGGGCGCGATACAGATCGGTTTCGTTGTCGGCACGGATGTGCGGCACGCCGCGCTCGTCGTAACGCACGGTGACCGAACCTTGCAGGTTGCGCAGCTCTACCTGGCCCTGACGCGTCGGTTGCTTGCTGTACACATACCCGCCCACCGCGACGAGCAGCGCGACGATCAGCAAGCCAAGAACGGTGAAGACGCGTTTCATGGTGACTCCTTGTGCGATGCGGATGGTCATCCGTGCGGGCTGGCAACAATTAGCACAGACCCTGGCTGCTGCGCATCGCCGTCCTCGAAAAGTCCGGAATGCCTTACCTGGTTTCGGCCGGCCACGGGCAATAGCAACCAACCGCCAGCGTGTGCGTGGCATTCACCGGGCGATCATCGCTCAGAGCTTGCAGGATCGGTTCAATAAAACTGTTGCTGGAGTTGCAGGTCAGGCCTTCGCTATAGGGGCCGAAGTACGCGAGTTTGCCGCTACGGTCCCAGATCGCCACGGCCGGGCTGGCGGGAATCTGCTCGGCACCGGGCAGCACCGCGATGCTTTTCAGGCTGCTGAGGGTGGCGGGCAACTGGCCGTGGCTGCCGGGCCGCTGCACGGCAAAAAACTCCACGCCTTTGGCGCTGAACTGCTCGACCATTTCCGTCAGGTGCTGTTGATTGCCGACGTTGCACGGGCAGGCCGGGTCCCAGAAATGCACCAGACGAATATTGCCGGGGCCAGCCAGATCATCCGGCAGGCGCAGCGGATCACCGGAAAACACCGCCGTGTGCTCGCTGAACGCCCGCAGGTAACGCCACTGAAACCAGTCATACGCCGCCCACAATACCCCGCCGCAGACTAGTGCGATCAGGCTGGCAAACAGTGCGGTGCGGTACGGCGAACGCATGGTTTTCGATCCTTGAGAGATCGGCTAGCTTGCCATGCTTGCTCCGACAGATGAATATCGCAGGCCGATAAAGTCCGTTTACCGTTTTGGAATTTGCCTGATGCCTGCCACTTTCGATCTCGATCATTTACGCGCCAGCCTCAAGCCTTTGGCCGAGTGGCAGCCGTTGTCGGATGAGGCCAAGGCTTATCAACGCTTCTACCAGACCGATTTCCCGGATCGCGATGTATGGCGCGGCATGGGCCGCTTCGAGGTCAGCGGTTATGAACTGGTCAGCCATTGCTGGTGGCCGGAGAAGGCCAAAGCCACGCTGTTTTTGCTGCACGGTTATTACGATCACACCGGGCTGTACCGGCATCTGATCGAGTGGGCGCTGGATCAGGATTTTGCGGTGATCGCCTGCGACTTGCCGGGGCATGGACTGTCGAGTGGCGCGCGGGCCAACATCCGCGATTTCTCTGAATATCAGGATGCTCTTCAAGCTCTGTTCGCCGAGGCGCGTTCGATTGCGCTGCCGCAGCCGTGGCACTTGTGCGGGCAGAGCACTGGCGCAGCAATCGTGGTTGACCATGTGCTCAATCATGGCGAAGACAGTCCGGCGCAGGGGCAATTGATTCTGCTCGCGCCGCTGGTGCGTCCGCGCGCCTGGGGCTGGTCGCAGTTGAGTTATTACCTGCTGCGGCCCTTTGTTCGAGGGCTGCCACGGCGATTCAGCGAGAACTCCAATGATCCGGATTTCCTGCCGTTTCTGCAGGCCGATCCGTTACAGCCACTGCGTCTGCCGACGGCGTGGGTGGGGGCGTTGTCGCGCTGGATCAGTCGCGTCGAGTACGCCAAGAAAAGTCCGCGTCGGCCGTTGATCATTCAAGGTCAGGCCGACATGACTGTGGACTGGCCGCATAACCTGCAAGTGCTGAAGTGGAAGTTTGACCGGCCGCAGATATTGCTGCTGCCTGAGGGGCGGCATCATCTGGTGAACGAGACGGCGGAGATGCGCGAGGAGTATTTCGAGTTCTTGAGCAGGCGGATCAAGGGGCGGAATTCGCAGTGATGCTCTGGCTGGGTGCATATCCGATGCTGCGGTGATGGCTGCTTAGGGTTCCGCCCTGACGGCGGGTCACTTTGGCAAACGCCCCAAAGTAACCAAAGGTCTTTTGCCCTGACGTTCGGCCCTCGCTTAGGCTCGGGTTCCTTCGCTCCGGGATTGTTCCGGGGGCATCGCCTCCGGTTTGCTGCGCTGCACCTCCTCTCGATGTGTTTGGCTGCGCCAAACGGTCGCTGCGCTCCCACCCCCGGATCAATCCCTCCACTCAGCCTGCCGACGGGCGCTCGAGATCAAGAGCTTTACTCGAGCTAACGCTCATCGTTGAGTGGGGCGGCTGCGCCGCATGCGGTGTGTAGATCAAAACCTGTGGGGGCTGCGGTGCGACGATTCGACTTGCCAGCGATGGCGGCCTGACAGCCGACCGATCTCTAGCAGATGTACCCAGTTCCAACTGTGGGAGCTAGCTTGCTGGCGATGGCTATCTCTCGGGCGCTGGTGCTATTGCGGATGTGCCCGAAACCCTGTGGGAGCTGGCTTGCCAGCGATGGCGGCCTAGCAGGCAACAGAGATCTACTGGCTGAGGTTAGAGGTGCTTTGTCCAACCGCCAATCCCGCGCGAATCGCTGCCAGCGCTGCCTGGTAATAAGCCTTGCCTTCGGTCGACTCGGCAAAGGTCGCAAATTCTTCCAGTTCTTCATCCGACAGGTCGCGATAGACATACAGCAGCGTGTTGTTCAGATCGGCGCCAATCTGATCCATCAAACGCTGGCGCTGACCATTCAACATGTTTTGCGCCTGACCGCCGCCAAGCAAGCCAGGAATCATCGAACTCAAACTGTCCGCCGCCACACCGGCAATCGCCAGACTGACTTCAGCACCAGCCTCACGCGCCGGCAGCGCTTGGGCGAGGTGGCCGATGATCAGCAGGCGGCTGTCGCTGGCCGGCATCTTCGGCAGGCCTTTGGCATTTTTCGCCAGTTGATCGCGCCGGGTCGCCAGCAACTCGGCAGCGACGACTTTCTTGCCCAGCACCGACTGGAAAAACCCCAGCGCCGGTTTCGGGTCGGCGAGGTTCTTGCGCAGTTGCGCCTCGGCGCGTTGATCCATCGGCTGCGGCGCGAAGCGCTGGTTGCTGTTGTTTACCAGCGCCTGAAACACCGCCGGTGGCAGGCTGTTCTGGTAACGCTGCTGCGCGGCGCTCAGGGCATCGTTGAAATGCGCGCGTTGTTCTGGCCAGCCGGCGACCTTGTAGAGCTGGTCGTAGCCGTCCGCCCAGGCGGGCAACACGCAGAACATCAACAGTGAAAAAAGCAAACGGCGCATAGGGACTCCTGTCAGCAGCGGACTATTCTCCGTGCGGTGCCAGTACTTGTCGAGAATTCGTAGCGAGCCGCCGCGTGGCTCTGTCGGATTTTTCGCCGCAGGCATACTATGCGCGCCATGCAAATATCCTCTGAACACCCGCTGCTGTTACGCATCGTCGACGACCTGGCCGAACATGGCTGGTCGCAGCAGAACATTTTCCTGCCCGCAGATCTGACCCGCGCGCTGGCGGCTGAGTGCCGTAAACGTGAGGCCGAGGGCGAACTGGCACCGGCGGGCGTCGGGCGCGGGCCGTTTTCGGAGGTTCGCGAGGGCATTCGTGGTGATCATATTCAGTGGATCGAACCGGGTGAGGCCGAGTCCAGCGACCGTTACCTCGGATTGATGGACAGCCTGCGCGAGGCGCTCAATCGTGGTCTGTTCCTCGGGCTGGAGGACTTCGAATGCCATTTCGCCCTGTATCCGCCGGGCGCGTTCTATCGCAAGCATGTCGACCGGTTTCGCGATGATGACCGGCGCATGGTTTCGGCAGTGATCTACCTCAATGACGGCTGGCTGCCGGAGGATGGCGGGCAGTTGCGCATGTATCTCAAAAACGACCGCGTCCATGACGTACAGCCTACCGGCGGTTGTCTGGTGGTGTTTCTTTCGGGTGAAGTGCCGCATGAAGTGTTGCCTGCCAATCGCGAGCGCTTGTCGCTGACGGGCTGGTTCCGTCGCCGTGGCAACGAGCCGTTCTGATATGCACAAGATTCTGGTCAGCCGCTGTCTGTTGGGCCATCGCGTGCGTTACGACGGTGGGGCGAGCGGGCCGTTTGATCTGCTGGAACAGTGGATCAGCGAAGGCCGGGTAGTGCCGTTGTGTCCCGAGGTTGCTGGCGGGCTGCCAACGCCACGGGCGGCAGCGGAGATTCCGGGCGGGCAGGGGGCAGAGGTTCTGGATGGACTGGCGTCAGTTATCACAACTGAAGGTGAGGACGTCAGTGCGCAGTTTCTCGACGGCGCGCAGCAGGCGCTGGAGCTGGTGCGAAAGCATAGGATTCGGGTTGCGGTGCTTAAGGCCAACAGTCCGTCGTGCGGGAATCTGCTGACGTATGACGGGACGTTCAGTGGGGTAAAAGTCAGTGGCGAAGGTGTAACCGCCGCGCTGCTCAAACGCCATGGTGTGCAAGTCTTCAGCGAGCTGGAACTGCCACAAGCTGCAAAAGCCCTGACACAACTCGACTAGTCATGCGCCACAAATCACTGTGGGAGCTAGCCTGCTAGCGATTGCATTGGGTCAGTCACCATCAGTCCTGACTGATCCACCGCTATCGCTAGCAGGCTAGCTCCCACAGGTTCGGAGTTCACTTAAGGTTTTCGGTGGCCTGCGCCCTAAGCCACTTCTTCGACAGCGCCTCCAACCGCCCATCCGCCTTGATCCGCCCCAGCGCACCCTCAAGGCTCGCTTGAAACGCCGGATTGCCCTTCTGAAACGGAATCGCCAATTCCACCGGCGGCGCGACTTTGGGCTTTTCCTCGGTCAGCGTCTGTACCAGCAACATCGACCGTGGCTGCTCATCTTTTTTTGCCAGCAACTGCCCATCCACCTTGCCGTAAGGTTCGCTGAAGTCGAAACGATCCTTGAGTTCCGGGGTCAGTGCTATGTGGTTGAGCGCAACGTCGTACTTGCCGCTTTCAACGCCCTGGAGCATGTCGCTTTCATCGGTGACGATGAAGTCGGCGCGCACATCCAGCTCGTTGGCCAGCAGTTGCCCAAGCTCGACCTCGAATCCTGCGAGGGTGTCGCCTTCCTTGAAATTGAAGGGCGGTGTATTAGCCTCAATGGCGATGCGCAACTCGCCACGGTCGTTGACGTCATCAATCAGTTCGGCGTGAGCCAGAGGGCTCAGAAGGGGTAGCAGGCAGATCAGGCCAGGCAGAAAACGCATGGTCACTCCTTTGAAATCATTATCGCGATGCTCTGATTCAGGCTCGCTTTGCTATGGTTGTCGAGTTCCTTCGACAACGAATGGTCATGAAGTTGTCATGACCGTGCGGATTTTACGGAAAAACTGGAGAAGAAAATGAAAAGCTTTATGTCACGTGCAGCGTTGGCTGGTGTGCTGATGGGTGTTTCGGTACTGGCCAGTGCGGCCACCCCGGCCCCCAAGGGCGCCGAAGTGTTCATCGTTTCTCCCGAGGACGGGGCCACGGTTTCCCAGGAGTTCAAGGTCAAGTTCGGCACCAAGGACGTCGCGCTGGCGCCGGCCGGTGACGTCACCAAGAACACCGGTCACCATCATTTGCTGATCGACGTCGACAAATTGCCGGCCGCCGGTGCGCCGATTCCCAACGATGCTAACCACATGCATTTCGGCAAGGCGCAGACTGAAGCCACGATCAAACTGGCCCCGGGCAAGCACACCTTGCAGCTGGAACTGGGCGACAGCGGTCACATGCCGTTCGATCCGCCGATCGTTTCGAAGAAAATCACCGTCAACGTCGAATAACGTTTCCGCGTGCATGAAAAAGGGAGCCCGTAGGCTCCCTTTTTTTACAGCGTAGATCGCGTTTAGAACAAAACGCGGCTACGGATCGTGCCGTTAACGTGTTGCAGCTTCTCTTGCGCCAGCTCCGAGTACTCGGCGTCGACGTCGATCACCACGTAGCCAACCTTCTCGTTGGTCTGCAAGAACTGACCGGAGATGTTGATGCCGTTTTCGGCGAAGACCTTGTTGATCTCCATCATCACACCCGGAATGTTCTCGTGGATGTGCAGCAGACGGTGCTTGCCAGGGTGAGCCGGCAGGGCCACTTCCGGGAAGTTCACCGACGAAACGGAAGTACCGTTGTCGCTGTACTTGACCAGTTTTTCTGCCACTTCCAGACCGATGTTGGCTTGCGCTTCGGCAGTCGAGCCACCGATGTGCGGGGTCAGGATCACGTTGTCGAGGCCACGCAGCGGGCTTTCGAACTCTTCGTCGTTGGAGCGCGGCTCGACCGGGAACACGTCGATGGCGGCGCCGATCAGGTGCTTGTCCTTGATCGCGTCCGCCAGGGCGTCCAGCTCGACCACGGTGCCGCGAGCAGCGTTGATCAGGATGCCGCCCTTCTTGATGGCGCGGATTTCCTTCTCGCCGATCATCCACTGGGTCGCAGCGGTTTCTGGAACGTGCAGGGTGACGATGTCCGACATGCCCAGCAGCTCGTGCAGGTTGTTGACCTGCGTCGCGTTGCCCAGCGGCAGCTTGGTCACGGTGTCGTAGAAATACACCTGCATCCCTAAGCCTTCAGCCAGAACCGACAGCTGCGTACCAATCGAGCCGTAGCCGACGATGCCGAGCTTCTTGCCACGGATCTCGAAGGAGTTGGCCGCGGACTTGATCCAGCCACCACGGTGGCAGGAAGCATTTTTCTCCGGGATGCCGCGCAGCAGCAGGATCGCTTCGGCCAGCACCAGCTCGGCTACGGAGCGGGTGTTGGAGTACGGCGCGTTGAACACGGCGATACCGCGTTCGCGGGCTGCACTGAGGTCAACCTGGTTGGTGCCGATGCAGAAACAGCCGACTGCCACCAGCTTCTTCGCGTGATCGAAGATTTCTTCGGTCAGTTGCGTGCGCGAACGAATGCCGATGAAGTGCGCGTCAGCGATCTTTTCCTTGAGCTGGGCTTCCGGCAGAGAACCTGTGAGGTACTCGATGCTGGTGTAGCCCGCCGCCTTGAGGACGTCGACAGCCGATTGGTGGACGCCTTCGAGAAGAAGGAACTTGATCTTGCTCTTATCGAGAGAAGTCTTGCTCATCTGCGTAAACCTGTATCCCGGAGAAAAATGGCAGGAAATAGCCAGCAGACGCTGACCCGGACGGCAGGAAAGCCGTCACCGCAGAAAGGCCGTTGGGCACTGGCCTGCGGGGTCGGTATGCTAGCATAGCCACCCCGCTAAACACTCATTCCTGCGACGTGAAGCGTCTTCAGGATGACCATGAATTGTTCGAGAGTTCTGTCGATGACCAATCCTGCCCTGATTGATGAACTGAAGACCCTGGTTGAGCCTGGCAAAGTCCTGACCGATGCCGACTCCCTGAATGCTTACGGCAAGGATTGGACCAAACACTTCGCCCCGGCACCCAGCGCCATCGTCTTCCCCAAGACCATCGAACAGGTGCAGGCCATTGTGCGTTGGGCCAACGAGCATAAGGTTGCGCTGGTGCCGTCTGGCGGGCGCACCGGGCTGTCGGCCGCAGCCGTGGCGGCAAATGGCGAAGTAGTAGTGTCGTTCGATTACATGAACCAGATTCTCGACGTGAACCTCACTGATCGCACTGCCGTGTGTCAGCCCGGCGTGGTCACCGAGCAATTGCAGAACCGCGCCGAAGAACACGGCCTCTACTATCCAGTGGATTTCGCCTCCGCCGGTTCAAGTCAGATTGGCGGCAATATCGGCACCAATGCCGGCGGGATCAAGGTCATTCGCTACGGCATGACTCGTAACTGGGTCGCGGGGATGAAAGTCGTCACCGGCAAGGGCGATGTGCTGGAACTCAACAAAGACCTGATCAAGAACGCCACCGGCTACGATCTGCGCCAATTGTTCATCGGCGCTGAAGGCACTTTGGGTTTTGTGGTCGAAGCGACCATGCGTCTGGATCGCGCGCCGAAAAACCTCACGGCGATGGTGCTCGGCACCGCTGATTTCGACTCGATCATGCCGGTGCTGCACGCCTTCCAGGGCAAGCTCGACCTGACTGCCTTCGAATTCTTCTCCGACAAGGCGCTGGCCAAAGTCATGGCTCGTGGCGACGTCCCTGCGCCGTTCGACACCGACTGCCCGTTCTACGCGCTGCTGGAATTTGAAGCGACCACTGAAGAAGTGGCCAACAGCGCTCTGGAAACCTTCGAACATTGCGTCGAGCAGGGCTGGGTGCTGGACGGCGTGATGAGCCAGAGCGAAACCCAGCTGCAAAACCTGTGGAAACTGCGCGAGTACATCTCCGAAACCATCTCGCACTGGACGCCGTACAAGAACGACATCTCGGTCACCGTCTCGAAAGTGCCGGCGTTCCTGAAGGAAATCGACGCGATTGTCGGCGAATACTACCCGGACTTCGAAATCGTCTGGTTCGGCCACATCGGCGACGGCAACCTGCACCTGAACATCCTCAAGCCGGACAATCTGAGCAAGGACGAATTTTTCGCCAAGTGCGCCACCGTCAACAAGTGGGTGTTCGAGACCGTCGAGAAGTACAACGGATCGATCTCCGCCGAGCACGGCGTGGGCATGACCAAACGCGATTACTTGACCTACAGCCGTTCGCCGGTTGAGATCGAGTACATGAAAGCGGTAAAAGCGGTGTTCGACCCGAATGGCATCATGAATCCGGGCAAGATCTTCGCTGTTTGACTTTCGCATTTAACAGCTATGAACCAGGAGTCGGTCAATGAGCTATCAGCACCAGTATGTCGACGGCACGCGTATCCATTTTCCGCTGGGGAAAGTGGTGTGCATCGGACGCAATTACGCCGAACACGCCAAGGAACTGGACAATCCGGTGCCAACCGAACCGTTGCTGTTCATCAAGCCGGGCAGTTGCGTAGTGCCGCTGGAAGGCGGTTTCAGTATTCCGACCGAGCGTGGCTCGGTGCATTACGAAGCCGAGATTGCCGTGTTGATCGGCAAACCGTTGTCGACCAAGCCGAGCCGCGAAGAAGTGCTGGACGCGATCTCCGGTTTCGCCCCGGCGCTGGACCTGACCCTGCGCGACAAGCAGGGCGAGCTGAAAGCCAAAGGTCTGCCGTGGGAAATCGCCAAGTCGTTTGATGGAGCGGCCGTGATCGCGCCATTTGTGGTCGGCAGCACTTTCGCTGACCTGACCGACATCGGCATCCGCCTGACCATCAATGGCGAAGTGCGCCAGGACGGTAACAGCAGCGCGATGCTCAACCCGATCGTGCCAATGATCCAGCACATGGCTGGCTGCTTCTCGCTGCAGGCCGGTGACGTGATTCTGACCGGCACGCCGGTGGGCGTCGGCCCGCTGAATGTCGGCGACGAAATCGTGCTGGAACTGCCGGGCGCGAGCAGCTTTACCAGCTCCGTGCGCTAACTTTCAGGGATGACACCGAACTGTGGTGAGGGAGCTTGCTCCCGCTGGACTGCGCAGCAGGCCCCCTGCTTTTTGCAGTGAAAAGCAGGGCCGCTTCGCGCCCCAGCGGGAGCAAGCTCCCTCGCCACAGGTGCCATTGCACATTTAGATCTGTGATCGCTCCTGCAAACCCATAAGGCAATCGCGCCATTTGCCGTTTTTTTCACATCCTCTCTGGATAATTCCGCGGATTCTGGCGTCTGAGCCACCCCTGTTGTGCTATTACCTTTAGCCTGAATTTCTGGAACGCGTCCCTTGATGGCCTCTCAACCGCTGCCCAAGCTGAAAACTGTCCGCCGCTCACGCTTCGCGATGCGCTGGTATTCCTGGCTATTGCTGGTGGCTGCGGCCGTCTATGGTCTGGCGTTCGTCATGCATTGGGACGACCGCGGCGTGCTCTGGGTATTGGAGCGTTTCGAGAGTCCGACCGAGAAAAAGGAAAGTGTCTGGCTGCCGGATTACCGGGTGGTGATCGACGCTAAACAGCTGCCCGGGATGGAGAAGGACGAGGCGTCCGACCTGTCCTATAACCCACAGACCAAAACCCTGTTTTCGGTGATGGGCAAAAACCCGTTCCTGGTTGAGCTGAGTCTGCAAGGTGATGTGCTGCGCAAGATGCCGCTGGTGGGCTGGAGCAATCCCGAAGGCCTGACGGTGATGGAAAACGGCCTGCTGGCCATCGTCGATGAGCGCGAGCACCTGCTGTCGATCATCAAAATCGACGCCGATACCCGCGAATTGAAGCGCGACGACTACCCGAAATACGACCTCGGCCCGTCGAAAGACCAGAACAAAGCCTTTGAAGCCATCGCCTGGGACCCACGCAACGAGCAGCTGTTGCTCGGCGAAGAACGGCCGCCGGCGCTGTTCACCTGGAAAAGCGATGGCAGCCAGATCCTCAAGGGCGACAAGCAGAAGCTGTTCAGCGATGAACTGGACATCCGTAACCTCTCGGCTCTGGCCATCGACTCGCGCACCGGCCACACACTGGTGCTGTCCGCTGACTCGCACTTGCTACTGGAACTGGACGAGAAGGGCGAGCAGGTCAGCTTCATGACTCTGCTCGGCGGTTTCAACGGCCTGAAAAGCACCATCCCGCGCGCTGAAGGCGTGACCATGGACGACAGCGGCACGCTGTACATGGTCAGCGAGCCAAATCTGTTTTATCGCTTCGAAAAGCAAAAATAACCGCAGCCACGGGGTTTGCTTGTGGTCGCAGGCAAGTGGCCATTAAGCTTCAGTTCAGACGCGCGTGATATTTCATCCGCCTGTTTTGATTCCGAGCCCGCCCGCATGCGTCGACTTGCCCGTCCCAAACCACTGATTCTGATCCTGTCGATGATTGCCCTGATCGCATTAATTGCGCTCGGCCAATACATGCGTCTGTTCGAGCGTGCCTGGTTCAATCTGCATACCCTTTGGCAACCGCACAGCGTTGAATCCATCGCCCTCGATCAATATCGGGTGGAGATCGAGTCACAGGTCATCGAAGGCCTGAATGACGATGTCTCGGCGCTGACTTACGATCCGGTGCGCAAAAGCCTGTTCACCGTCACCAACAAGGACTCCGAACTGATCGAGCTGTCGCTGGACGGCAAGCTCCTGCGCCGCATCGCGCTGATCGGCTTCGGCGATCCAGAGGCGGTGGAGTTCATCAGCGCCGACACCTACGTGATCACTGACGAGAGTCAGCAGCGGCTGATCAAGATCCATCTGGAACAAGACACGACTTTCCTCGATGCGGCCGACGCCGAGCAGATGACTCTTGGCGTGCACTTGAGCGGCAATAAAGGATTTGAAGGTCTGGCCTACGACTCGGTGGGCAAACGCCTGTTCGTGGCCAAGGAGCGCGACCCGATGCTGATTTACGAAGTGCACGGCTTCCCGCATTTCAATCCGGAAAAATCCTACGCGGTGCACGTAATCAACAACCCCAAGCGCGATGCCGGGATGTTCGTGCGCGATCTGTCGAGCCTGCAATACGACGAGCGCAGTGGCCATTTACTGGCGCTGTCAGATGAGTCGCGGCTGATTCTGGAACTGGATGTGGACGGGCGTCCGCTCAGCACGATGTCGCTGAGCAAAGGCCGGCAAGGCTTGCAAAAAACCGTACCGCAGGCGGAAGGCATTGCGATGGACGACGACGGCACGCTGTATCTGGTGAGCGAGCCGAACCTGTTCTACGTCTTCAAAAAACCAACACAACCTTAACTCACACCACAAAACACTGTGGGAGCGAGCTTGCTCGCGAAGGCGTCGGGTTAGCCAATGAAGATGGTGGCTGAACTGGCGCTTTCGCGAGCAAGCTCGCTCCCACAGGTTTTTTGTCTGCCCATAAATAGTGGGCAATCTGGGTTTACTCAGCCTTCAGGGTTTTCACACCTTCACTAGTCCCCAGCAACAGCAAATCCGCCGGACGCGCCGCGAACAGGCCATTGGTGACCACGCCGACAATCGCATTGATCTGCGCTTCCAGCTCAACCGGGTTGGTGATCTGCATGTTGAACACGTCGAGGATGATGTTGCCGTTGTCGGTCAGCACGCCTTCACGGTAAACCGGGTCGCCACCGAGCTTCACCAGCTCGCGGGCCACATGGCTGCGGGCCATCGGGATCACTTCGACCGGCAGCGGGAATTCACCAAGTACCGACACCAGTTTGCTGCCGTCGGCGATGCAAATGAAGGTCTTGGCCACGGCCGCGACGATCTTCTCGCGGGTCAGGGCTGCGCCACCGCCCTTGATCAGGTTCAGGTGCGCATCGCTTTCATCGGCGCCGTCGACGTAGAACTCCAGGTCGCTGACCGTATTCAGCTCGTACACCGGAATCCCGTGGCCCTTGAGGCGCGCGGCGGTGGCTTCGGAGCTGGCGACCGCGCCATCGAACGCGCCCTTGTGCTTGGCCAGTGCGTCGATAAAGCAGTTGGCGGTGGAGCCGGTGCCGACGCCGACGATGCTCTTGTCGTCGAGTTTCGGCAGGATGAAGTCGACGGCAGCCTGGGCCACGGCCTGTTTGAGTTGATCCTGGGTCATGCGGGCTCCGGAAGCGGGCAGAGGGAAAACGGAAAGGCCGGCATTATAGCCTCAAGACCGGCTAAAACCTCTGGATTCGTGTGGTCGCCCGGACAAAAGCCGGGTTAGACTCCTTGGCCCTGCCCAACTCGCTCAGTGATGCTTTCCGATGCTCGAACAGTACGTCAAAAAGATCCTCACCTCGCGCGTTTATGACGTTGCCGTAGAAACCCCGCTGCAGAACGCTCGCCAGCTCTCCGAGCGGCTGGGCAACGATATCTGGCTCAAGCGCGAAGACTTGCAGCCGGTGTTCTCGTTCAAGATTCGCGGCGCCTACAACAAGCTGACTCAACTGAGCGACGAAGAACGTGCGCGCGGCGTGGTCACTGCGTCGGCGGGCAATCACGCGCAAGGTCTGGCGCTGGCGGCGAAAGTCCTGGGCGTGAAAGCCACCATCGTCATGCCCAAGACCACCCCGGAAATCAAAGTCGAAGGCGTGCGTTCGCGCGGCGGCAAAGTGGTGCTGCACGGTGATTCGTTCCCGGAAGCCCTGGCCTACTCGCTGAAACTGGTCGATGAAAAAGGCTACGTGTACATCCACCCGTACGACGATCCGCACACGATTGCCGGGCAGGGCACCGTGGCGATGGAAATTCTGCGTCAGCACCCGCAACCGCTGGACGCGATCTTCGTGCCGGTCGGCGGCGGCGGGCTGATCGCCGGCATCGCGGCGTACGTGAAGTACCTGCGCCCGGACATCAAAGTCATCGGCGTCGAGCCCGACGATTCCAATTGCCTGCAAGCGGCGATGGCCGCTGGTGAGCGCGTGGTACTGCCGACCGTGGGCATTTTCGCCGACGGCGTGGCCGTGGCGCAGATCGGCCAGCACACCTTCGACATCTGCAAGGATTACGTCGACGAAGTGATCACCGTCAGCACCGACGAGATCTGCGCGGCGATCAAGGACATCTACGACGATACCCGCTCGATCACCGAGCCGGCCGGTGCGCTGGGCGTGGCCGGGATCAAGAAGTACGTCGAGCAGCGTGGCGTCAGCGGTCAGACCTTCGTCGCCATCGACTCGGGGGCCAACGTCAACTTCGACCGCCTGCGCCACGTCGCCGAGCGCGCCGAGCTGGGTGAAGGCCGCGAGGCGATCATCGCCGTGACCATCCCCGAGCAGGCCGGCAGCTTCAAGGCCTTCTGCGAAGCTATCGGCAAGCGCCAGATCACCGAATTCAACTACCGCTACAACACCGGCAGCGAAGCGCACATCTTCGTCGGCGTGCAGACGCATCCGGACACCGATCCGCGCAGCGCACTGCTGGCGAGCCTGACCGAGCAGGGTTTCCCGGTGCTCGACCTGACTGATAACGAGCTGGCCAAACTGCACATCCGCCACATGGTCGGCGGGCGTGCGGCGCAAGTGGTCGATGAAGTGGTGCTGCGCTTCGAGTTCCCGGAACGCCCGGGCGCGCTGTTCAACTTTCTCAATAAGCTCGGCGGGCGCTGGAACATCTCGATGTTCCACTACCGCAACCACGGCGCAGCGGACGGTCGCGTGGTCGCCGGCCTGCAAGTACCGCACGACGAACGTCATCTGGTGCCCGCAGCCCTTGAGGAAATCGGTTACCCGTACTGGGACGAAAGCGACAACCCGGCCTATAAGCTGTTTCTTGGCTGAGGGGCTACGCTGATTTGCACGGACTGAGGAAATCGAACCATGGAAACGTTATCCGCCCTGAAAGCGGCGCACATGCTCGCCACTGCGGTGTTGCTGATCGGCGCGTTGGGCCTTGGAATCTGGGTCTGGCGTGCGCGGCGCAACGGTGATGCAACAGCCGGTAGCCGTACGTTGCAGCGACCACGGGTGTTCGTCTGGCTTTTGATCGTGCTGGCGCTGCTGAGCATGCCCTTCACCGGCTGGTGGATGGTGCATCTGGTGGGCTGGCCGTTGGGACAGACGTGGATTCTGGCGTCGAGCGTGCTTTACACCGTGGCGGCGTTGGCGTGGTTCTGGCTGCTGGTGCGCTTGAATCGGTTGCGCAAGGCGCCGGGCGGGATTGGCAAGTTCAGTCTGGGGTTGGCGTTGTTTGGGCTGGTGTGTTTTGTGGCGATTGCCGGGTTGATGGGTGCCAAACCTGTTTAAGGCGAACAGCTCGCAGCCTGCGGCAGCTCCTACACAGGTTTGTGTCGAACCCGATATTGTGGGCTGACACAAACCCTGTAGGAGCTGCCGAAGGCTGCGATCTTTTGATCTTTAGCCGCGCAGGCTAATCACCGGCCAGCCACGCTTCTCGGCTTCAGCGCGCAAATTCGGATCAGCATCCACCGCCACCGGATTCGCCACTTGCTCCAGCAACGGCAAGTCATTCATCGAGTCGCTGTAGAAATAGCTGTCGTCCAGCGAATAACCGGTCTCTTCCAGCCAGCGATTCAGCCGCGTCACCTTGCCTTCACGGAAGCACGGCACGTCGGTGCTGCGCCCGGTGTAGCGGCCATCGACCATCTCGCACTCGGTGGCAATCAGGGTTTCGACGCCCAGACGCTCGGCAATCGGCGCGGTGACGAAGCGGTTGGTGGCGGTGATGATCACCAGTTTGTCGCCGGCGTCGCGGTGCTTTTGCAGCAGTTCGAGGGCCTTGGGCAGAATGATCGGCTCGATGCAATCGCGCATGTAATCGCGGTGCCATTGATCGAGCACGGCGATCTCGGTGCGGCCGAGAATCTCCAGGCAGAAGTTCAGATAGGCAGCGTTATCCAGTTTGCCCGCCAGGTAATCCTGATAGAACTCGTCGTTGCGCGCCTTGTATGCGACCTTGTCGAGAAAGCCGCGCTCGCACAGGTAATCGCCCCACGCGTGATCGCTGTCGCCGCCCAGAAGGGTGTTGTCCAAATCGAATAAAGCCAGGCGCATTGCAGTTACCCGCTGATAAGTCAGTAAAAAGGCGCCCAGAATACGGTCTTTTCACAAGAGTGCACATAAGGTAGGAAGCTTCATTGCTGCCTTCACAATCTTTGTGGAACAATGCGGCGACATGCGTTTGCGAGGTTGTTGCCGTGATCGACCCCGATGGTTTCCGTCCCAATGTCGGGATCATTCTGACGAATGACGCCGGCCAGGTGCTATGGGCTCGCCGTATCAATCAAGATGCCTGGCAGTTTCCGCAAGGGGGAATCAACCCTGAAGAGACGCCGGAAGACGCCTTGTATCGCGAGCTGAACGAAGAAGTTGGCCTGGAACGTGAAGATGTTGAAATACTCGCCTGTACCCGGGGCTGGTTGCGCTATCGTTTGCCGCAACGTCTGGTGCGTACCCATAGCCAACCGCTGTGCATCGGCCAGAAACAGAAGTGGTTTCTCCTGCGCCTGATCTCCAACGAGCAGCGGGTGCGGATGGATTTGACCGGTAAACCGGAGTTCGATGGCTGGCGCTGGGTCAGCTATTGGTATCCGTTGGGCCAGGTGGTGACATTCAAGCGCGAGGTGTATCGCCGCGCTCTCAAAGAGCTTGCCCCGCGCCTTTTAACGCGCGACTGACGACGGAGTTCGACCCCGAGCCATGCTCAATACGCTGCGCAAGATCGTCCAGGAAGTTAACTCCGCCAAGGATCTCAAGGCGGCGTTGGGGATTATTGTGTTGCGCGTCAAAGAGGCCATGGGCAGCCAGGTCTGCTCGGTCTACCTGCTCGACCCCGAAACCAACCGCTTCGTGCTGATGGCCACCGAGGGCTTGAACAAGCGCTCGATCGGCAAGGTCAGCATGGCGCCCAACGAAGGTCTGGTTGGCCTGGTCGGCACGCGTGAAGAACCCCTGAACCTCGAAAACGCTGCGGATCACCCGCGCTATCGCTACTTCGCCGAAACCGGAGAAGAGCGCTACGCCTCGTTCCTTGGCGCACCGATCATTCACCACCGCCGCGTCGTCGGCGTGCTGGTCATCCAACAGAAAGAACGCCGCCAGTTCGATGAAGGTGAAGAAGCCTTCCTCGTGACCATGAGCGCGCAGCTCGCCGGTGTTATCGCCCACGCCGAGGCCACCGGTTCGATCCGCGGTCTGGGCCGGCAGGGCAAAGGCATTCAGGAAGCCAAGTTCGTCGGCGTACCGGGTTCGCCGGGTGCGGCAGTCGGTACTGCGGTAGTCATGCTGCCGCCGGCTGATCTCGATGTAGTGCCGGACAAAACCGTGCGCGACATTGAGGCTGAACTCGGCCTGTTCAAGACCGCCATCGAAGGCGTACGCGCCGACATGCGTGCGTTGTCGGCCAAGCTTGCCACTCAGTTGCGCCCCGAAGAGCGTGCGCTGTTTGACGTCTACCTGATGATGCTCGCCGACGAGGCGCTGGGTAGCGAAGTCACCACTGTGATCAAGACCGGTCAGTGGGCTCAAGGCGCGCTGCGTCAGGTCGTGACCGATCACGTCAACCGTTTCGAACTGATGGACGACGCCTACCTGCGTGAGCGCGCGTCGGACGTCAAGGACCTCGGCCGACGCCTGCTGGCTTACCTGCAAGAAGAGCGTCAGCAGAATCTGGTCTACCCGGAAAAAACCATTCTGGTCAGCGAAGAGCTGACGCCGGCGATGCTCGGCGAGGTGCCGGAAGGCACGCTGGTCGGTCTGGTTTCGGTACTCGGTTCGGGTAACTCGCACGTCGCGATCCTGGCGCGCGCCATGGGCATACCGACGGTAATGGGTGTGGTCGACCTGCCTTACGCCAAAGTCGATGGCATTCCGTTGATTGTCGACGGCACCAAGGGCGAGATCTACACCAACCCGAGCGAGGTGCTGATCAAGCAATTCGCCGAAGTGGTCGAAGAAGAGAAACAACTGGCGCTGGGTCTCGATACCCTGCGCGATCTGCCGTGCATCACCCTCGATGGGCACCGCATGCCGCTGTGGGTCAACACCGGCCTGCTGGCGGACGTGGCGCGTGCGCAGAAGCGCGGTGCCGAAGGCGTCGGTCTGTACCGCACCGAAGTGCCGTTCATGATCAACCAGCGCTTCCCGAGCGAAAAGGAACAACTGGCGATCTACCGCGAGCAGCTCGCCGCGTTCCATCCGCAACCGGTGACCATGCGCAGCCTGGACATCGGCGGTGACAAGTCGCTGTCGTACTTCCCGATCAAGGAAGACAACCCGTTCCTCGGCTGGCGCGGCATTCGCGTGACCCTCGACCACCCGGAAATCTTCCTGGTGCAGACCCGTGCAATGCTCAAGGCCAGCGAAGGTCTGAACAACCTGCGCATTCTGCTGCCGATGATCTCCGGCACCCACGAACTCGAAGAAGCGCTGCACCTGATCCACCGTGCGTGGGGCGAAGTGCGCGACGAAGGCACCGACGTGCCGATGCCGCCGATTGGCGTGATGATCGAAATCCCGGCAGCGGTGTATCAGACCAAGGAACTGGCGCGGCAGGTGGACTTCCTGTCGGTCGGCTCCAACGACCTGACGCAGTACCTGCTGGCCGTGGATCGCAACAACCCGCGCGTGGCGGATCTCTACGACTATCTGCACCCGGCCGTGCTGCAAGCCCTGCAAAACGTGGTGCGCGATGCACATGCCGAAGGCAAACCGGTGAGTATCTGCGGCGAAATGGCCGGTGATCCGGCGGCGGCAGTGCTGTTGATGGCGATGGGCTTCGACAGCCTGTCGATGAACGCCACCAACTTGCCGAAGGTGAAGTGGATGCTGCGTCAGGTCAATCTGGGGATGGCCAAGGAGCTGCTGGCGGAGTTGATGACGATTGATAATCCGCAGGTGATTCACAGCTCGCTGCAACTGGCGCTGAAGAATCTGGGGTTGGCGAAGATGGTTAGTCCGACTGCGGCCAAGGTCTCCTAAACGCTGCCGGACTCATCGCTGGCAAGCCAGCTCCCACAGGTTTCTCGGGTATTCACCAACTCTGTGTTTACTGGAGATCATTGTGGGAGCTGGCTTGCCAGCGATGGCGTCAGTGAAATCACCGCTAAATGATGATCTCCACCTCGCCCAAACGCCCACCAAACGGCCCAAAACTCCGCTCCACCATCCACCGCCCCCCATCCGCCCGCACAACCAGCGCCGTACTCGCCCGCGTCCCGTAACTCTGGCTGGCAATAAACACACTCGATAAAAGCGCCTCAGTTGCCAACCCCACACCGGTATCCGGCAACTCGGCATGCGGCGCGGTCTGTGCATCAGCCAAAATCTCCAGCAAACGCTGCGGCTGCGGATCATCCAGCACCGCGCTCAACGCCGCCCTGGCCTTGAGCAACTTGGGCCACGGCGTATCCAGCCCGGCGTTGGACAACCCATACACCCCCGGCTGCAACATCACCGGCTCAGAGGACCGCGCATTGAAATGCCACAGCTCATGGGCATTGCCCAGCAGCAGATTGAATCCGGCGTAGTCAGATGAACGGCTGACAACCCCGGCCAGATACTCCTCAAGCGACTGCTCCCCGGTGAGAAACCCGGCCACCAGCTCCCCCCGCGATTTACGCGCCGGCGGCTGGTGCGGATCGCGAATGTTGGTCAGCGCCGCAAAGCGCCCATTGGCGCCGATCCCCAGCCAGGTACCACCAGCCTCCAGATCACGCCCGGCATGCACGTGCGGCGACTCCGGCCATTGCGCCAGCGGCAGGCTCGGCCGGGCGTAGAATTCGTCACGGTTGGCCGCGACGATCAGCGGTTGGGCATGCCCCGGCCGCCAGGCAAAAACGATCAGGCACATAAGGCAGTCCTTGTGTGTTTTTTGCTCACTTTACGCAGACATCGCCCGTGCATCCATCGACAGTTCCTCGTCGGGCCATGCATCCGTTACCATGCCGCTCCGGTTTAGGGATGCGTCTGGGAGACGGTCATGGAATTTCTGCTCTATCTGGCGCTGGGCGCCTGTGCTGGCGTGTTGGCCGGGCTGTTCGGGGTGGGTGGCGGGATCATCATCGTCCCGGTGCTGGTGTTCAGTTTCACCTTGCAGGGTTTCGATCAGTCGATCCTCACGCATCTGGCGGTCGGCACTTCGCTGGCGACGATCATCTTCACCTCGGTCAACGCCGTGCGTGAGCATCATCGACGAGGCGCGGTACGCTGGCCGATATTCGTGTGGATGGCGGTGGGGATTCTGGTCGGCGCCGGTTTTGGTGCGCTGACGGCTGAGGCGATTTCCGGTCCGAACCTGCAAAAGATCATCGGTGTGTTTGCCTTGGTGATTGCTGTGCAGTTGGCGCTGGACTTCAAACCCAAGGCCAGCCGAACCGTGCCGGGCAAGCTCGGTCTGGCGGCTGCAGGTAGCGTGATTGGCTGGGCCTCGGCGATTTTCGGAATTGGCGGCGGGTCGCTGACCGTGCCGTTTCTGACCTGGCGCAGCGTGCCGATGCAGCAGGCAGTGGCGACCTCGTCGGCCTGTGGCTTGCCGATCGCGCTAGCCAGTGCTTTAAGTTTCATGATTCTGGGCTGGCACGATCCGTTGCTGCCGGCCCATAGTCTCGGTTTTATCTACTTGCCGGCGCTGCTGGGGATTGCCCTGACCAGCATGGTGTTCGCCCGCATCGGCGCAAAGCTGGCGCACAAGCTGTCGGCCAGGTTGCTGAAACGGCTGTTCGCCGCTTTGCTGTTCTGCGTCGGTCTGAGCTTTTTGCTTTAACCGCGTCGCAATACTGGCTTAATCCTGTGGTGGCAGCGTCGCCCGGGAATTCTGGTTTCAACTCTAACGAGGAGTCGCAATGCTGCCTTACCCGCAGATCGACCCGGTGGCTCTGGCCATCGGTCCGCTGAAAATCCACTGGTACGGTCTGATGTACCTCGTCGGTATCGGCGGTGCGTGGCTGCTGGCGTCGCGCCGGCTCAACCGGTTCGACCCGACCTGGAGCAAGGAGAAACTCTCCGATCTGATCTTCTGGCTGTCGATGGGCGTGATTGTCGGCGGACGTCTGGGCTATGTGCTGTTCTACGATCTGAGCGCTTACATCGCCAACCCGATGCTGATTTTCGAAGTGTGGAAGGGCGGCATGTCGTTCCATGGCGGCTTCATCGGCGTGATGCTCGCGGCGTTGTGGTTCGGCAAGCGTAACGGCAAGTCGTTTTTCCAGTTGATGGACTTCGTTGCGCCGATGGTGCCGATCGGTCTGGGTGCCGGACGCATTGGCAACTTCATCAACGCCGAGTTGTGGGGCAAGGCGACCGACGTGCCGTGGGCCATGGTGTTCCCGCCGTTCAGCGATCCGGCGCAACTGCCGCGTCACCCGTCGCAGCTGTATCAGTTCGCGCTCGAAGGCGTGGCGCTGTTCCTGATCCTGTGGATTTTCTCGCGCAAGCCGCGTCCGACCATGGCCGTCTCCGGCATGTTCGCGCTGTTCTACGGGATCTTCCGTTTCATCGTCGAATTCGTCCGCGTACCCGACGCGCAACTCGGCTATCTGGCCTGGAACTGGCTGACCATGGGTCAGGTACTCTGCGTACCGATGATCCTCGGCGGGCTGTTCCTGATCTGGCTGGCCTACCGCCGCGCCCCGGCGACCCCGGTTGCACCGACAGCTTAAATATTCGAACCCCGGCACGTGATGCCGGGGCTCAAGGACACAGGTAACTCATGAAGCAATATCTCGATCTGGTGTCGCACGTCATCAACAACGGCACCAAGCAAGCCAACCGTACCGGCGTGAACACCATCAGCTTTCCGGGCGCCATGCTGCGCTTTGATTTGCAGGAAGGTTTTCCGGCGATCACCACGCGCAAGATGGCTTTCAAATCGGCCATCGGCGAGATGTGCGGCTTTTTGCGTGGCGTGAACAACGCTGCCGAATTCCGCGCGCTGGGCTGCAAGGTCTGGGATCAGAACGCCAACGAAAACGCGCAGTGGCTGGCCAACCCGTTCCGCCAGGGCGATGACGACCTCGGCGAAATCTACGGCGTGCAATGGCGCAAATGGCCGGCGTACAAGCAGATCCCGCTGAGCAACACTGCCGCCATCGAGCAAACCTTGAGCAACGGCTACAAGCAGATCGCTCAGGGCGAAGAAGACGGACAGGCCTACGTGGTGCTGTACAAAGCCATCGATCAGGTGCGTCAGTGCGTCGACACGATCATCAATGATCCAGGCAGCCGCCGTATTCTGTTCCACGGCTGGAACTGCGCCCAGCTCGATGAAATGGCCTTGCCGCCGTGCCATCTGCTGTATCAGTTCCACCCGAACGTCGAGACCAAAGAGATTTCTCTGACCCTCTACATCCGTTCCAACGATCTGGGGCTGGGCACGCCATTCAACCTCACCGAAGGCGCCGCGCTGCTGAGCCTGATCGGTCGCCTGACCGGCTACACGCCGCGCTGGTTCACCTATTTCATCGGCGATGCGCACGTCTACGAAAACCACCTGGACATGCTCAACGAACAGCTCAAACGCGAGCCGTTCGCCATGCCCAAGCTGAAGATTTCGGATCGGGTGCCGGAGTTTGCCAAGACGGGTGTTTATCAGCCGGAATGGCTGGAGCTGGTTGAGCCAAGCGACTTCTCGCTGGAAGGCTATGAACACCATGCCCCAATGACCGCGCCGATGGCGGTCTAAGCAACAACGCAATACCCCTGTGGGAGCTAGCCTGCTAGCGATGGCGGACTGTCAGTCAACATTACTGTTGAATCTGACGGCCCTATCGCTAGCAGGCTAGCTCCCACAGTGTTTTGTGGTGTATTCAATGGCCGTGGCTACGGCCCACATGCGAATGCTCAACCTCGGTTGCGACAACCCCGCCACTCACTTCCAGCCGCTGCAAAATCCCGCATTGATCCGCCCCCGGCCCTTCGCCACAGCGTTGGCGCAGGTCGAACAGTTGTGTCTGCAAGGCCAATAACCCATCAATCCGCGCCTTGACGTGCTGGATGTGTTCGTCGATCAGCGCATTGACGCTTTCGCATTGATCCTGCGGGCTGTCGCGCAAGGCGAGCAGGCTGCGGATTTCTTCGAGGGTCATGTCAAGGGTGCGGCAGTTGCGGATGAAAGTCAGGCGTTCGGCGTGGGCCTGGGTGTAGACGCGGTAGTTGCCGTCGCTGCGGGCCGGCTCCGGCAGCAGGTTTTCGCGCTCGTAGTAACGGATGGTTTCCACGGCGCAATCGGTGAGTTTCGCCAGTTCTCCGATCTTCATGACGGCGATCTCCAAAAAGGGTGCTTGACCCTATAGTGGCTACAGGGTCTTTACTTGGCAACAGGCACCTTCATGGACGCGACCAATGAGCGATTCCCAGCACAGCCACAAGCCCGGCGACGGGCACGATCACAGTCATAAATTGCAGCCTGTGCATAAGCACTCCCACGGCGGCGATTCTTGCTGCGCGTCGAAAGCCGCCGCGCCATCGCTGGTGCAACTGAGCGATGCGCCGAGCGCCGACGCGCGTTTGAGCAGTTTCCGCATCGAGGCGATGGACTGCCCGACCGAGCAGACGCTGATCCAGAACAAGCTCGGCAAACTCACCGGGATTCAGACGCTGGAATTCAACCTGATCAACCGCGTGCTCGGCGTGACCCACACGCTGGCGGACACCACGCCGATCATCGACGCAATCAAATCCATCGGCATGCAGGCCGAGCCGCTGGAGGCGGGTGTCGAAACCCCGGCGCCTGCTGCGGTGAAAAAACACTGGTGGCCATTGGCGCTGTCCGGTGTCGGCGCGCTGGCCGCTGAAGTTATCCACTTCACCAGCGCGGCGCCGAACTGGGTAGTGGCGATCATCGCGCTGGTGTCGATCCTCAGCGGCGGCCTGACTACTTACAAAAAGGGCTGGATCGCCCTGAAGAACTTCAACCTCAACATCAATGCACTGATGAGCATCGCCGTGACTGGCGCGATCCTGATCGGGCAGTGGCCGGAAGCGGCGATGGTGATGTTCCTGTTCACCGTCGCCGAGTTGATCGAAGCACGCTCGCTTGATCGTGCGCGCAACGCGATCAGCGGCCTGATGCAGATGACGCCCGAGAAGGCGACCGTGTTGCAGGCTGACGGCACCTGGCTCGAACTGGAGGTGAAAAGCATCGATCTCGGCGCCCGCGTGCGGGTCAAACCGGGCGAGCGCATTGCGCTGGACGGTGAAGTGCTCAGCGGCAACTCGACCATCGATCAGGCGCCGATCACCGGTGAAAGCCTGCCGGTGGAAAAAACCGTAGGCGACAAAGTGTTCGCCGGCACCATCAATCAGGCCGGTTCGCTGGAATACGCGGTCACCGCTGCGGCGAATAACTCGACGCTGGCGCGGATCATCCACGCTGTCGAACAGGCACAAGGCGCGCGCGCACCGACCCAGCGTTTCGTCGATCAATTCTCGAAAATCTACACCCCGGTGGTGTTCCTGTTCGCCATCGCGGTGGCGGTGATTCCGCCGCTGTTCATGGGCGCGGTGTGGTTCGACTGGATCTACCGTGCGCTGGTGTTGCTGGTGGTCGCGTGCCCATGTGCGCTGGTGATTTCCACCCCGGTGACCATCGTCAGCGGCCTCGCGGCAGCGGCGCGCAAAGGCATTCTGGTCAAGGGCGGCGTGTATCTGGAGGGCGGTTTCAAGCTCGACTATCTGGCGCTGGACAAGACCGGGACGATTACCCACGGCAAACCGGTGCAGACCGATTACCTGTCCCTCGATCCGACCGCCGATGCCACAGCGCCGGCCATCGCCGCTGCATTGGCCGGGCGTTCTGATCACCCGGTGTCGCTGGCCATCGCCAAAGCCGCTGTGGATAAAAACTTCGCGCCGTTGACTGTGGATAACTTCGAAGCATTGGGCGGGCGTGGGGTAAAAGGCGAAATCAACGGTCAGACCTACCACTTGGGCAACCATCGACTGGTGGAAGAACTGGGCCTGTGCTCGTCGGCGCTGGAGGAAAAACTCTTTGCGCTGGAGAAACAGGGCAAGTCCGTGGTGTTGCTGCTCGACAACTCCGGCCCGCTGGCGCTGTTCGCTGTGGCCGACACGGTCAAGGAAACCAGCCGCGAGGCGATCCGGCAGCTCCACGCACTGGGGGTGAAAACCCTGATGCTGACTGGCGACAACGTGCACACCGCGCAGGCGATTGCTCAGCAGGTCGGCATCGATCAGGCGCGGGGCGACTTGCTGCCGACCGACAAACTGCAAGCCATCGAAGACCTCTACAAACAGGGGCATCGGGTCGGCATGGTCGGCGACGGCATCAACGATGCGCCGGCACTGGCCCGGGCCGAGATTGGTTTTGCGATGGCCGCTGCGGGAACCGACACGGCAATTGAAACCGCCGATGTCGCCCTGATGGACGATGATCTGCGCAAGATCCCGGCATTCATCAGCCTGTCGCGCAACACCGCCAGCATCCTGAAACAGAACATCGCGCTGGCGCTGGTGATCAAGGCTATCTTTCTTGCGGTAACCTTCGCCGGACTCGCCACCATGTGGATGGCGGTATTCGCCGACATGGGCGTTAGCTTGTTGGTGGTGTTCAACGGTTTGCGCCTGCTGCGCAAATAGACGATGAGGAAGGGTTGTGCTGAGTGCCGAGCTGAAAGCGTTTTACATGGTGGCCCGCCTGGGCAGCATCACGCTGGCAGCGAAGAAACTCGGCCTCAGCCAACCGACCGTGACCACACAGATTCGTAATCTGGAAAGTCAGTATTCGGTCGAGCTGTTCTACCGTGGCGGCCGGCGTCTGAGTGTCAGTGACGAAGGCGCGCGGCTGCTGCCGATGGTCAAGGCGCTGTTGCAGCAGGAGGCCGACATCGAGTTTTTCCTGCGCAACAGCGGCCAGGTTCAGGGCACATTGCGCATCGCCGCCACCGCGCCGTATTACATTCTCGATCTGGTGAAGACCTTCCGCGAGCGCCTGCCGCAAGTGGAAGTCTCGGTAGAGATCGGCAACTCGCAGCAAGTGCTCGAAGCGCTGGAGGATTACCGGGTGGATGTGGCAGCGTCGTCGCAGTTGCTTGAAGATCCTCGGCTGATTCGCCGAGTGCTCGGGACTGATCCGCTGGTGCTGGCGGTGCACCGCAATCATCCGCTGGCGGTGCATGAGCATGTGCCGCTGAGTGCCTTGGCCGGGCATACCTTGTTGATGCGCGAGTGCGGCTCGACCACTCGGCGCCTGACCGAAGAGTTGCTGGCCGGCGCCGGGGTGAATTTCGGGCCGTTGCTGGAGATTGGCAGTCGTGAATCGATTCGTGAGGCGGTGCTGCGCAATATAGGCATCAGCATCATTGCCCGTCAGGAAGTGCCGCACGATCCGCAGTTACGCGTGCTGACGCTGGAAAATGCGCCGCAGATTCCTGAATACCTTTACTGCCTCAAGGAAAGGAAAGGTGCCCGGCTGCCGGCGGCGTTTCTCGGCCTGGCACAGGAAATGTCCCCGGCCTGACCTCTTCATTGCCCTTATTGGCCTCATCGCTGGCAAGTCGAATCGTCGCACCGCAGCTCCCACAGGTTTCAATGGTGTTCACAAAATCTGCGCTCACTGGAGATCCCTGTGGGAGCTGGCTTGCCAGCGATGAGGCCCGATCAAGCACCACACCCTGAATCTTGTGAACCAAAATCCCTGAATACCACTATCAGCCGTTTTTGCCTCACTGCCATATGACGGACGCATTACAACTCTAGGATGACCTTCATCTGCTCGATGAGGTCTGTCCATGAACCCTGCAATCGCTACTGCCCTGACCAACCCCGGTGCGCCGATGAAGGTGCGCAATGTGCAAAAGCGTTTTGGCGCTTTTACCGCACTGGATAACGTCTCGCTCGACGTGGCGGCCGGTGAGCTGGTGTGTCTGCTCGGCCCGTCGGGTTGCGGCAAGACCACATTACTGCGCTGTATCGCCGGTCTGGAAAAACAGGACAGCGGCGAGTTGTACCTCGGCGAACGCGACGTTTCCCATCTCGCACCACAGGCCCGTGACTACGGAATTCTGTTCCAGTCCTACGCGCTGTTCCCCAATCTGACTGTTGAAGCGAACATTGCCTACGGCCTCGCCGGCAGCGGTCGCGACGAAGTGCGCCATCGCGTCGGTCAGATGCTGGAACTGGTGGGGCTGATCGGCAGTGAGAAAAAGTACCCGGGCCAATTGTCCGGCGGCCAGCAACAACGGGTCGCACTGGCCCGCGCCTTGGCCCCGGCCCCTTCGCTGCTGTTGCTCGACGAGCCGATGTCGGCCCTCGATGCCCGGGTACGCGAACATCTGTGTACCGAGCTGCGCCAACTGCAACGCAACCTCGGCATCACCACCCTGATGGTCACGCACAATCAGGATGAAGCGATGTTGATGGCCGACCGGATTGCGGTGATGAACAACGGCCGCGTCGAGCAGTACGCCACTCCGCAGGAAATCTACAACCGCCCGGCCACGCCGTTCGTCGCGGAGTTCGTTGGCCAGGGCAACTGGCTGCCATTCCAGCGCAGCAGCGACAGCCACGCTCAGGTCGGCGGGATGAACATGCGTCTGGCCCACGGCAGTGTCAGCGGCGCCTCGGGCCGCTTGTTCTGCCGCCCGGAAGCGATCAGCGTCAACCCGCTGGTGCATGAGGAAAACCTGTTCCCGGCCAAGGTGCGCGAGATCACCTTCCTCGGTAATCGCTGCCGCATGAGCTTCGAACTCGATCAATTGCCCGGCCATGCACTGCTCGCCGAACTGGCGCCAGAAGCCATGCCGCGCCTCGGCGCCCAGCAAATCATGGTCGCTTTGCCGCCGCGCAGTTTGCAGGTGTTTGCCTGATGAACCGCAATATTGCGCTGCCGTTACCGCACAAGCAGGTACGGCAGGTGTCCCGCGCCGAGATCGGCGACCGCATCTTTGTGGTCGGTGGCAAAGTTCTGCTGTTGGTGTTGCTCGGTGTCGCGGTGCTGATGCCGTTGCTGGCGATCTTCTGGCGCGGCTTCAGCAGCGAGGCCGGGCAGGGCGGTGGCTGGGTCGCGGCCAAGGAGCTGGTGAGCAGTGAAAACTTCCACTGGCTGCTCGGCAACAGCCTGAAAGTTTCCCTCAGCGTCGCGGCCATTGTCGTACCGCTGGCCTACCTGTTTGCCTACGCACTGCAACGCACGCTGATTCCGGCCAAGGGCATCTGGCGCGGGATTTCCCTGCTGCCATTGATGGCGCCGTCGATGCTGCCGGGGATTGCACTGGTCTATCTGTTCGGTAACCAGGGCATGTTGCGCGGACTGCTGTCGGACAACATCTACGGGTTCTGGGGAATTGTGCTGGGCGAGGTGATCTACACCTTTCCGCATGCGCTGATGATTTTACTCTCTGCCTTGTCGCTGGCCGATGCGCGCTTGTTTGATGCGGCGTCGAGCATGGGCGCCAGTCCGGCCAAGGCTTTTCGCAGCATCACCTGGCCGGCGACTCGCCAAGCCGTGTTCGCCGCGTTCTGTCTGGTGTTCACCCTGACCATCACCGATTTCGGAGTGCCGGTGGTGGTCGGCGGCGACTATCAAGTGCTGGCGCTGGAGGCCTACAAAGCCGTGGTCGGCCAGCAACAATTCGGGCGCGGCGCGTTGATCGGCATGGTGTTGCTGCTGCCGGCGCTGTTCAGCTTCGGAGTGGACGCCTGGCTGCGTCGGCGTCACGGCGACTCCATGAGCGGCCGCGCCCAGGTGTTCAAACCGGCGCCGTCGAAGCTGCGCGACAGCTGCTATCTGGCGATCGTCCTGCTGATCAGCGCCGCGTTGCTGCTGGTGTTCGGCATGGCGGTGTTCTCATCGCTGGTGAAGTTCTGGCCGTACAACCTGTCGCTGTCGCTCAATCACTACCAGTTCAACGAAACCGCTGGCGGTGGTTGGCTGGCCTACAGCAACAGCCTGAAAATGGCGTTGGGGACGGCGTTGATCGGCAGCGTGCTGATCTTCACTGGCGCGTACCTGATGGAAAAGACCCGCAGTCAGCGCGGGCTCAATCTGACCTTGCGCATGCTCAGTTTCATTCCGATGGCGGTGCCGGGTCTGGTGCTTGGCCTGGGTTACGTCTTCTTCTTCAACCTGACCGGCAACCCGCTGCACGTGCTGTACGGGACGATGACGCTGCTGATCGTCTGCACCATTGCTCACTATTTGACCACTGCGCAGATGACCGCGACCACCGCGCTGCGCCAGCTTGACGCCGAGTTCGAAGCTGCGGCGCTGTCACTCAAGGCGCCGCTGTATCGGCATTACCTGAAAGTTACCGTGCCGATCTGCCTGCCGGCGCTGCTGGACATAGTGCGCTACCTGTTCGTCTCGGCGATGACCACCGTGTCGGCAGCGATCTTCCTCTACAGCCCCGACACCATCCTCGCAGCGGTCGCGGTGCTGAACATGGATGACGCCGGCAACGTCGGCGGCGCGGCGGCGATGTCGACCCTGATTCTGTTCACCTCGGCGGGCGTGTCCTTGCTGCTGGCGTGGGCTTCGCGCGGCTTGTTGCGCCGCTCCCAGGCCTGGCGGCAGAACGCGCCCGGTCACTGATTTTCCGTAACCCTCAACTCACCTCTTTAATCCGAGAAAGGAAACCGATCATGTTCAAGCCTATGGCCCTGGCCGCTGCTGTGCTCGCTACTTTCAGCCTGAACGCCTTCGCGGCGAAAACCGAGTTGACGGTGTACACCGCCCTCGAAGCTGAGCAATTGAAGACTTACAAAGAAGCCTTCGAAAAGGCCAACCCGGAGGTCGAGATCAAGTGGGTGCGCGACTCCACCGGGATCATCACCGCCAAACTGCTTGCCGAGAAAGATCGCCCGCAGGCTGACGCGGTGTGGGGTCTGGCGGCATCCAGTCTGGCGATTCTCGATCAGCAAGGCATGCTGCAAAGCTACGCGCCAAAGGATCTGGACAAGATCGGCGCAAACTACCGCGACGCCGCCAATCCGCCAGCCTGGGTTGGCATGGACGTGTGGGCTGCGACCATTTGCTTCAACACCGTCGAAGCCGAGAAGCAGGGCCTGACCAAACCGGTGAGCTGGCAGGATCTGACCAAGCCTGAATACAAGGGCAAGATCGTCATGCCCAACCCGGCGTCGTCCGGCACCGGTTTCCTCGACGTCAGTGCGTGGCTGCAAACCTTCGGCGAGAAGCAGGGCTGGGCTTACATGGACGGTCTGCACCAGAACATCGGCCAGTACGTTCACTCCGGCTCCAAGCCTTGCAAACTGGCGGCGGCGGGTGAATTTCCGATCGGGATTTCCTTTGAATACCCAGCCGTTCAGCTGAAACGCCAGGGCGCGCCGCTGGACATCATCCTGCCGAAGGAAGGCCTGGGCTGGGAGATCGAAGCGACTGCCGTGATCAAAGGCACCCCGCATGCAGACGCCGCGAAGAAACTGGCTGACTTCTCTGCCAGCGCTGAGGCGATGGATTTGTATAAAGAGAACTTCGCGGTTCTGGCGCAACCGGGCATTGCCAAGCCGCAGACTGAATTGCCTGCGGATTACGAGCAGCGCCTGATCAAGAACGACTTCGCCTGGGCCTCGAAGAATCGCGACGAGATCCTCACCGAGTGGCGCAAGCGCTATGACGGCAAGTCCGAGAAAGTGGTCGCCAAGTAAGATCTTTTTCGACTGTCAGGGCCTCATCGCTGGCAAGCCAGCTCCCACAGGTTTCAAGGTGTCCCCGCAATCGGTGTTCACCACAAAATCTGGGGGAGCAGGTAAGCCCTCCCATATTGACCGGTGCGGAACATACATTTTGTGGACACCGCTGAACCTGTGGGAGCTGGCTTGCCAGCGATGACGGTCTCTCATTCAGAGCACCTCCAGATGACCCAACACAAAGACCTGCTCATCGTCGGCGCCGGAATCCTCGGCCTGTCCCACGCCTACGCCGCCGCCAAACGCGGCCTCAAGGTCGCGGTTTTCGAGCGCACCGCCACTCCCCTTGGCGCCTCGGTGCGCAACTTCGGCCAAGCGCTGGTCACGGGCCAGCCACCCGGGCCGATGCTCGAACTGGCCAAGGCCAGCCGCAAGATCTGGGGCGATTGGGCGCAGCTCGCCGGGCTGCAACTCAAGCGCAACGGCTCGTACCTTTTCGCCCGCACCGAAGCTGAAGAACACTTGCTGGAAGCTTTTTGCGCCGGTCGCGCGGTGGAGCACGACTACCACGTCGACCTGCTGCGCGGTTCGGCATTGCGCGATCTGTATCGCGGCCAGTTCAGCCATCACCGCGCCGCTTTGCACGGGCTGGATGATCAACAGGTGTATTCGCGCGAAGCAATTCCGGCGCTGATCGAGTATCTGCGTCGCGAACTCAACGTCGAGTTTCATTTCTCGACACTGGTGCGCGACGTCGAACCGGGCCGTCTGCACAGCACTGCCGGCATGTTCACGGCCGAACAAATCATCGTCTGTTCCGGTCACGATTATCAGACCCTCATGGCCGAACCGATCGCCGCCCTCAACCCGCAAATCTGTCGCCTGCAAATGCTCCGCGCCCGGCCGCAGGTCAATCTCAACCTGCAACACGCCTTGCTTACCGGCCTCAGCTGCGTGCACTACGGCGCCTTCGCCGACCTGCCGGAAGCGGTAGCGGTGCAGGCGCAGATCCAGCGCGAAGAGCCGCACTTGCAGGAGCACGGTATCCACCTGCTGATCAGCCCGACGCCCTACGGCGAACTGATCATCGGCGACTCTCATCACTACGGCAGCGATCCGTCGCCGTTCAACGCCGAGCAAGTCGATACCTGGATGCTCGAACTGGCCGAGCAAACCCTCGGCTGTAAAGTGCAAGTGCTCGAGCGCTGGCAAGGTGTGTATGGATCGCGCGGGCCGGGACCGTTTTCGTTCCTGCGTCCGGCGCCGGGACTGAGCGTGGCGCTGATGCACACCGGAGTCGGCATGAGCGTTGGCCCGGCGATGGCTGAGCGCAATATCGCGCAGGTGTTGGGGGAGATTTGATGGCGCGTCACGAGCAAGTCAGTTTGCGTATGCGTCAGTGGGATGAAATGGCCAAAGAAATGGCGGTGCCAGTGATCGACCTTGCGGTTTTGAAGGATAAAGCGGCGCGCCTTTTGGCTGCTTAGCTTCAAACCGTGTCGCTGCCATCGCTGGCAAGCCCGCTCCCACAGGAACTTTGGTGTTCACAAGATCTGTGTTCATCGAAGAACACTGTGGGAGCTGGCTTGCCAGCGATGGCGCCAGATCAGACACTACAAATCTGCAGCAAGAGACTCGATCTGCTCCTGTCTTTCCGTCTGATTGAGTTTCGGATGCGGATTCAACGACGACCACTGCGGATGCGCCCGAGCCTTGTGCAGGGCCTCGGGCAACTTGCCTTCGCGCCACGTCTTGTCCTGTGGCGTCGCAACTTGAATGCTCTCCAGCGCCGCATGGCCTCGGGCATTCAGCGCTTGCAGCAGTTGTCGCTGACGCAACGCCAACAGGCGCAAAACATTGTCATCGACGGTCAGTTCACGCTGGCCTCTGATCTTGCCCAGCAGGCGATTGCCGTAACTACGCGCAGTTTGCAGCGCGCCACCGGCAATCGCCCCGGCCAGTGCGGCAGCGCCAAGCGTAATGCCGCCCACCAGCAAATCCACCCCGGCGCCAGCCGCCGCACCCGCAGCGATACCGCCACCCACACGCACACCGAGTTGCTTGAGGGTTTCCGGGTTGAACAGGTCATCACCCCAACGCCCGTCGAGCAACGGCAAATCACTGGCCGCCGCATCCTGTGGACGAAACGCGTAGAGCTTGAGCAGCGCCTCAACGCAACGTTGCTCACGCTGACGCACGGCTTTGCGCAGTTCGCTGATGGCTTGCTGTTCCTGCGCGGCTTCACTGGCCACGCTACGTCGGCACGCGGCGCAGTCGATCAGCAAGTCGGCGATCAGCCGCGCGGCGCTTTGCTCGCGGGCCAAGCGCTGTGCCTGTTGATCGGCGATCAAGCGTTCAAGTTGCGGGCGGGCATTTTCCAGCAGCAGTGCGAGGCTTTCGTACAATCGGCGCTCGCCATCCTCCGGCGGGGCAACGCTGTCGAAACGCACCAGCGCATGCAGACCGAGGCGCGCCAACGCTTCGCGCCAGTCCGGTTCGCGATGGCTGGCGCTGCTGACGAAATTCAGTACCGGCAGCAGCGGTTTGCCGCAACTGGCCAGCACTTCCAGTTCATCGCGGTACTTGGCCAATACCGGTTCGCGGGCGTCGATCACGTACAGGCCAGCGTCGGAGGCCAATAGCTGGCGCAACACTTTGGCTTCCTGTTCGAAACGCTGGCGGGCCTCACTACCGTCGAGAAAACGCGCCAGACGTGCCGGGCCGTCGAGGCGTTCACCGGGGCGCTCCAGCCGTTCAAGAAAGTCGAGCAGGGCGATGGCGTCTTCCAGTCCCGGCGTGTCGTACAGATCGAGCAACGGCTCGCCGTCCACCGACAGCCGCGCGCCCTCGACATGCCGGGTGGTACTCGGCCGGTGCGAGACTTCGCCGAAGCCGACATCGCGCGTCAGCGTGCGCAGCAGCGAGGTTTTGCCGACGTTGGTGTGGCCGACCACCGCGAGTTTCAGCGGCGCTTTGCGGGCGTCAGTCATGTCCGTTCTCCAGCCAGTTCAGCGGCGCACTGTCGGCAAACGGCAGCTCGAGTTGTTGCAATGCCACATGCCAGTCGCCCAGGCGCTCGGCGTCCAGCGCCTGGCCCTGCGGCGGTTGCAGTAGCCAGATCCGCGTGGCCGTGGCATTGCGCGCCAGTTCGGCGATCAGCGCGAGACTGCCGCGATCCGGTGAGCGCTGTGGGTCGCAGGCGATGGCCAGACGCGCGGGCGGGAAGCGGCTGAGTTGTTCGAGGAGTTTGTGGCGCGATTCGCGGCTGTCGAGCACACCGGCATTGCTGACGTTTTTCGGCAGCGCGGGCGGCCACGGACGCTGATCGTCGAGTTCGATGGCCACCAGCAACGCGCCCTCACTGGCGTGTTCGCCGACGCTGCTTTCGACACGGTGCAGATGCTCTGGCGCGGCGTCGGTGATGCCGAGGCGTTCGCTGGTCGGCATCAGGCGTTCGCGTAATTGCGCGTAGCCGGGCAGATTCAGGTCCAGACGCAACGCAGATTTGCCACTGCTCCAGCGCCAGAAGCAAAACAGCGCCAGCAGCAGCCGCGGCAACACGCCGAACACCACCAGCACGCCGACCAGCCAGGTCGCCCAGGCCTGACGCGCACTTTCGATGTCGAGCGCGCCGTCGCCGCTGGCGCGGATCATTTCAACGCTCGGGACGTTGAAGCCGAGCAGCGCCGGCAGCGTGCCGAGGCTCTGGGTCATGTTGATGAAGGTGTCGCCGCTGAGAATCGTGGTCTCCCAGACAAAGCCGTAGCGCCGGGTCGCCATCAGCGTCAGCAGCAAGATCAGCGCACTGAGCATCGCCAACAGCCACAAGCCGTTGACCAAAGTGCCGAGCGCCCAGCGATTGAGTTTCTGGCGTTGCAGCAACAGCAGCAGGGCCGGCGCCAGTTGCGCGGCTTTGGCGTCGCGGGCGAGTTTTTCGCTGAGCCACAGCCACAAACGGCCGAGCGCGGCGCCGTGCTCGCCGGCGAATACCAGCCCCAGCGCCCAGCTCAACAGCAGAAGCAGATTCAGCCCGAGCAGACTGCCCAAGGCCCAGAACACGTTGACCGGAGTTTGCCCGTTGCCCAGTGCGGCGAATGCCAGACCGGCGCCGCTGACAATTGCGACCACCGCGAGCACGATCAGCGCCAGTCGCGCGCCTTGCAGCCAATGTGTGAGGGCCGAAGTCAGCCCGTCACGCTCGGCCAGCCACAAAGCGCGGCGTTGAACACGGCTGGGCAGATCACCGCCGGCCGCACGGGCGAGGCGATTGGCTTCGAGATCGTCCAGAGGCCCGGCGTGTTCTTCGCGCAGGCGGATGGTTTCAGTCAGCCAGAGGTTTTGCAGTGGAGTCAGTTCAGTCACGCGGCATCCCGTCGCTCAATTGAGTCGAGAGCATAACCGCTGTGGCGCTTATCCGGGTAAGCACGGCTCTGGTATCCTCGCCGACATGACTAAATCACTCCCTCTCAGCCTGATCGCAGCCCTCGGTGAAAACCGCGTGATCGGCGTCGACAACAGCATGCCCTGGCACCTGCCGGGCGACTTCAAATACTTCAAGGCCACCACGCTCGGCAAGCCGATCATCATGGGGCGCAAGACCTGGGACTCGCTCGGTCGTCCGTTGCCGGGGCGTTTGAACATCGTGGTCAGCCGTCAGGCCGATCTGGTACTCGAAGGCGCGGAAGTTTTTTCGTCGCTGGAAGCTGCTGTGGTCCGCGCCGAAGAATGGGCGAAAGAGCAGGGCGTCGATGAGCTGATGCTGATTGGCGGGGCGCAGCTGTATGCGCAAGGGCTGGCGCAGGCGGATCGTCTTTATTTGACCCGAGTGGCGCTGAGTCCGGAAGGCGATGCGTGGTTTCCGGAGTTTGATCTGGACCAGTGGAAACTGGTGTCGAACGTGCCGAACCCGGCAGTCGACGACAAGCCGGCGTACAGCTTCGAAGTCTGGGAAAAAGCCTAAATCTGTGGCGAGGGAGCTTGCTCCCGCTGGGCTGCGCAGCAGCCCCAAAATATCAGGGTCGCTTCGCAACCCAGCGGGAGCAAGCTCCCTCGCCACAAGATCATTTAAGCCTGCGCCAACTCCGCATGCTCATCCGCATCCAGCAACGCTTTGTCCGTCTGCTGCATCACCTGACTGGTAATCGCACCCGCGGTAATCGAACCGCTCACGTTCAGCGCCGTGCGACCCATATCAATCAGCGGCTCAACCGAAATCAGCAACGCCACCAGTGAAACCGGCAAACCCATTGCCGGCAGCACGATCAGCGCCGCGAACGTTGCGCCACCACCGACCCCGGCCACACCGGCCGAACTCAGCGTCACAATCGCCACCAGCGTCGCGATCCACAGCGGATCCAGCGGATTGATGCCCACGGTCGGCGCCACCATCACTGCCAACATCGCCGGATACAAACCGGCGCAGCCGTTCTGGCCGATGGTCGCACCGAACGACGCGGCGAAACTCGCAACAGATTGCGGAATGCCCAGACGGCGAGTCTGCGCTTCGATGCTCAACGGAATACTCGCCGCGCTGGAGCGGCTGGTGAACGCGAAGGTCAGCACCGGCCAGATCTTGCGGAAGAAGCGCAGCGGATTGATCCCCGCCGCCGACACCAGTAAGCCATGCACCACGAACATCAGGCCCAGACCGAGGTACGACACCACCACGAAACTGCCGAGCTTGATGATGTCTTGCAGGTTGGAACCGGCCACCACTTTGGTCATCAGCGCCAGCACGCCGTACGGGGTCAGCTTCATCACCAGACGCACCAGACGCATCACCCAGGCTTGCAGGGTGTCGATGGCGTTGATCACTTTTTGACCTTTCTCTACGTCATCCTTGAGCAGTTGCAGCGCCGCTACTCCAAGGAACGCGGCGAAAATCACCACGCTGATGATCGACGTCGGCTTGGCCCGTGCCAGATCGGCGAACGGGTTCTGCGGGATGAACGACAGCAGCAGTTGCGGCACATTCAGGTCGGCGACCTTGCCCGCGTAGTCGTTCTGAATGGTTTGCAGACGAGCCATTTCCTGGGTGCCGGCCACCAGACCTTCAGCGGTCAGGCCGAACAGGTTGGTCAGGCCGATCCCGATCAGCGCCGCAATCGCGGTGGTGAACAGCAGCGTGCCGATGGTCAGGAAGCTGATCTTGCCCAGCGACGAAGCGTTGTGCAGGCGCGCCACCGCGCTGAGGATCGAGGCGAACACCAGCGGGATCACGATCATTTGCAGCAGTTGCACGTAACCGTTGCCGACCAGATCGAACCAACTGATGGAGGCTTTGAGCACCGGGTTGCCAGCACCGTAAATCGTGTGCAATGCGACACCGAACGCAACGCCGAGCACCAGCGCGAGCAGGACTTTTTTCGCCAGACTCCACGAAGTGTGGCGGGTTTGCGCCAGACCGAAGAGCAGGGCGAGGAACACCAGCAGATTGAGGATCAGCGGCAGATTCATGAAAACTCCGATATGACTGTGTCAGTCGCATTCTTGGGCAACTGCGAACCGGCAAGCCTAACAGCTTGATTTCCATTGATTTAATACCTAAATCGCAGGTCGTCCGTCGTTTTTGGAATAAGCGCGTGTCGTTCTCGGGGATGCATTTGGCGCGATGGGGACGTGCACGGTCGCTGACAGACGAGGACTGTCACACATATTTGTTAGCGTCGATCTCTTTGAGTCAGGGAGATCCATTGATGAAATTTGCACCGAAATTTCTCGCCGCAGCACTGTGCCTTGGCCTCGCCGGCCAGGTGTTCGCCACCGACCTCAAGCACTGGCCGGCGGATCAGGCCAAGGCGCTGGACGCGATGATCGCGGCCAATGCCAACAAGGGTAACTACGCGGTGTTCGACATGGACAACACCAGCTACCGCTACGACCTCGAAGAATCGCTGCTGCCGTTCATGGAAAACAAGGGCCTGATCACCCGCGACAAGCTCGATCCCTCCCTGAAACTGATGCCGTTCAAAGACACTGCCGAGCACAAGGAAAGCCTGTTCAGCTACTACTACCGTCTCTGCGAAGTCGACGACATGGTCTGCTATCCGTGGGTGGCGCAGGTGTTCTCCGGCTTCACCCTCAAGGAACTCAAGGGCTACGTCGATGAGCTGATGGCCTCGGGCAAACCGGTGCCAGCGACTTATTACGAAGGCGACGTGGTGAAGACGCTCGACGTCAATCCGCCGAAGATCTTCACCGGGCAAAAAGAGCTCTACAACAAGCTGATGGAGAACGGCATCGAGGTCTACGTGATGACCGCCGCTTCCGAAGAACTGGTGCGCATGGTCGCGGCCGATCCGAAGTATGGCTACAACGTCAAACCGCAGAACGTGATCGGCGTGACCACGCTGCTGAAGAACCGCGAGACCGGCGAACTGACCACCGCGCGCAAGCAGATCACCGCCGGAAAATATGACGAGAAAGCCAATCTCGGCCTCGAACTGACGCCCTACCTGTGGACACCCGCGACCTGGATGGCCGGCAAACACGCGGCGATCCTGACCTACATCGACGAATGGAAAAAACCGGTACTGGTGGGCGGCGACACTCCGACGAGCGACGGCTACATGCTGTTCCACGATGTTGACGTGGCCAAGGGTGGCATCCACTTGTGGATCAACCGCAAGGACAAATACATGACCCAGCTCAACGGCATGATGGCCAAACACGCGGCGGCGCAGGCCAAAGAAGGCTTGCCGGTGACGGCGGACAAGAACTGGGTGATCGTCAAACCAGAAGAAATCCAGTAAAACCGAGTTGATCCAATCGCGGGCAAGCCCGCTCCCACATGGATGTAGGGTGCTCACACGATGTGTGTTTCACCTTGGACTCTGTGGGAGCTGGCTTGCCAGCGATGGGGCACTCACGGTTACGCATAAAATCGATCGGGCAAAAAAATGCCCCGCATTTGGCGGGGCATTTTTGTTTCTGCGATTGACGCTTACAACCCGTCGAGCATCGCTTTGTCGCGTACAGCACCCTTGTCGGCGCTGGTCGCCAGCAGGGCGTAGGCCTTGAGGGCTGTGGTGACTTTGCGTGGACGGATCTCCACCGGCTTCCAGCCTTTCTTGTCCTGCTCGACCCGGCGCGCGGCCAGTTCTTCGTCGCTGATCAACAGGTTGATCGAGCGGTTCGGAATGTCGATCAGCACTTTGTCGCCATCTTGCACCAGACCAATCGCACCGCCGGCGGCGGCTTCTGGCGAAGCGTGGCCGATCGACAGACCGGAAGTACCGCCGGAGAAACGGCCATCGGTGAGCAGAGCGCAAGCTTTGCCCAATCCTTTGGACTTCAGGTACGACGTCGGGTAGAGCATTTCCTGCATGCCCGGGCCGCCCTTCGGACCTTCGTAGCGAATGATGACGATGTCGCCTTCCTTCACTTCGTCGGCAAGGATGCCGCGTACCGCGCTGTCCTGGCTTTCGAAGATCTTCGCATTGCCTTCGAACACGTGGATCGACTCGTCGACACCGGCGGTTTTCACCACGCAGCCATCGAGTGCGATGTTGCCGTAAAGCACGGCCAGGCCACCTTCTTTCGAATAGGCGTGTTCGAAGCTGCGGATGCAGCCGTTTTCACGGTCGTCGTCGAGGCTTTCCCAACGGGTCGACTGGCTGAAAGCGGTCTGCGTTGGAATGCCCCCCGGGCCGGCCTTGAAGAAGTGATGCACGGCTTCGTCGTCAGTCTGGGTGATGTCCCACTTGGCGATGGCTTCTTCCATGCTGCGGCTGTGCACGGTCGGCAGGTCGGTGTGCAGCAGGCCGCCACGGGCCAGCGAACCGAGGATGCTGAAGATGCCGCCAGCACGGTGCACGTCCTCCATGTGGTACTTCTGGATGTTCGGCGCGACTTTGCACAGTTGCGGCACGATGCGCGACAGGCGATCGATGTCGCGCAGGTCGAAGTCGATCTCGGCTTCCTGGGCGGCAGCGAGCAAGTGCAGGATGGTGTTGGTCGAACCGCCCATGGCGATGTCGAGCATCATCGCGTTCTCGAACGCCTTGAAGTTGGCGATGTTGCGCGGCAATACCGACTCGTCGTTCTCGGTGTAGTAGCGCTTGCACAGTTCGACGATGGTGCGGCCAGCCTGCAGGAACAGTTGCTCGCGGTCGCTGTGGGTGGCAAGGGTCGAGCCATTGCCGGGCAATGCCAGGCCGAGGGCTTCGGTCAGGCAGTTCATCGAGTTGGCGGTGAACATGCCGGAGCACGAACCACAGGTCGGGCAAGCGCTGCGCTCGTACTCGGCAACCTTCTCGTCAGAAGCGCTGGAGTCGGCGGCGATGACCATTGCATCGACGAGGTCGAGGCCGTGGCTGGCCAGTTTGGTCTTGCCGGCTTCCATCGGACCGCCGGAAACGAAGATCACCGGAATGTTCAGGCGCAAAGCAGCCATCAGCATGCCCGGGGTGATCTTGTCGCAGTTCGAGATGCACACGATGGCGTCGGCGCAGTGGGCGTTGACCATGTACTCGACGGAGTCGGCGATGATCTCGCGGCTCGGCAGCGAATAGAGCATGCCGTCGTGGCCCATGGCGATGCCGTCATCGACGGCGATGGTGTTGAATTCTTTCGCCACGCCACCGGCGCGTTCGATTTCGCGAGCTACCAGCTGACCCAGATCCTTCAGGTGCACATGACCCGGTACGAACTGAGTGAACGAGTTGGCAATCGCGATGATCGGCTTTTTGAAGTCGTCATCTTTCATCCCGGTGGCGCGCCACAGTGCGCGGGCGCCGGCCATGTTGCGGCCGTGGGTGGATGTTTTCGAGCGGTAATCTGGCATGGAGCACTCCGGGCGGCTAATCACATAACAAAGGGGAGTGAGCTTCTATTGACGTCTGGAACACTCAGAAATGGCCGTGTGTCCTGATGTTGCCGATGACGTTGCGGGATCGCCGCTGGTCTCAGCCTGAGCTCATAAACCCGCCGGGGGATGAATGGCGATGAATCTGGCGATTCTACACCGCTGGCGTCAGGAGGGAATGGCGCAAAGCGTGCTTCCAGCGGTGACGCAGCGTGTGAGATGACGACCGGCAGGATTAATCGCTGCCCGGTTGCGCGATGGAATTTGCCTCGGAGCTTTTGCCGCGGCGGCTAATCTGGCTGTTCAACGCCAGTGCCACGCTGCTGAGAATGACGAAGCAGTAGCCCAGCGTAGATTGGAGATTCGCCGGACTCAGGCTGATCAACGCGCTGATCAAACCGCCGCAGATAAAGATCAGCGTACTGCCGGCCGACGCCGAGGTGCCGGCGTTGTCGGGGAACATGCCCATTGCTCGGGAGGTGGCGGCCGGACGCGCGATAGTGGTGCCGGCGGTGCAGACCAGCATCGGGATCAGCACGGTGGCCGCTGCCAGTTCGAAGTTGGCTGCGAGATAGAGCATGACCAGTCCTGACAGCAGGATCAGGCTCAACCCGACGACAATCTGCTGACCCGCGGCGATCCTTCTACTGAGCACGGTGGCGATGATGCCGCCGACCACATATGCCGCACCGTAGATAAGCAGGATCAATGAAAAGTCATAGGCCGACAGTTGCAGATGATCCATGAAAATCAGCGGCGAAATCACGATGAAAGAAAAATGGCAGGCAAACGCGAACGCCGAGATCAGCCAATAGCCGACGAAATCAAAATCGCCCAGCACGCGGCGATAGGCCTTGAGAAAGTTTGTGCGAGTACCGCGGACGGCAGGACGGCTGTTATCCAGAAATAGCCAGGCCTTGATCAATACCAGCGCCGCCAACACAGTGAAAACCCAAAAACTGCCGCGCCAGCCGAGGGTCGCCTGGAGAAACGTGCCGGCCAACGGGGACACCGAGATGAAGACCCCGGTGGCGGTGACCATCAGGATGCGCAGGCGGTCACGTTCTTCACCTTCAAACAGATCCTGCACCAGTGCCTGAGACAGAACGAAACAGCCGCAGCCCAATGCCTGCACCACGCGGAACATCAGGAACAGCGAGTAATCATTGGTCATCACACATCCCATGGCACCCAGCATCGAAACCGTCATGCCCGCGAGCAACAGACCTTTGCGTCCGATCACGTCGGACAGCGGGCCGATCAGCAATTGCGCAAATGCAATGCCGACGGCAAACAGGCTGATCGACAGTGCGATGTCTGCCGGCGTGCGACTGAAGTGTTCTGCCAGTGCCGGAAACGACGGTAGCAGGACATCCAGCGGAAACACGCCGAGCAAGACCATCGCCAACAGCAGACTGACCGCCGCACGGCGTTGCCCTGGAGTTACCGCAGATTTTCCGTCATCCATGGATCAGTCCTGCTTTGGCAAAAAGTGTCTGGTTTTGAGGCGACGCGAAAAATCCGGCTTTTCTCAGGGCGTCTAGCGTAGCGATGGCGCCAGAACGTGCGCGCAAGCGACAGGCTTGCTCAGTGGCCATGCCACCGACAATTTGCAGCAGCGCATTGTCGGCAATCCCGGCACCGCTCAGGCTTTGTTGCAGCCAAGGCTCATCGACCTCAAAGAATATGCCGATGATTTCCAGCAGCATTCTCGCGGTGAAGGTGCGCTGGCGGCTGTCGAGGCCGGGCCACAGGTGCTGAAACACCTCGGCGAAATACCGGCTGTGCCGGGCCTCGTCGGTGAGGTGATCGCGCAGCATCTCGCTGACATTGGATACCAGACTGTCGCGGCACACGTCGAGCAGCTCGCGAGCAATGATGGTTTCCGAGACGAAACCGAGCAGAAACCAAGCCAGTGATTTGTGCTTTTGCGGTGTGCGAGCGATCAGCGCGTTCATGCGGGTAATGCGTCGGGGCATCGCCGGACGGTCGCTGATGCCATAGAAGTCGGCAATCTGCTCGGCAACCTGACTGGAAAACAATGCGTGGTAGCCCTCGTCGGTGTACAGCTGCAGCGCAGCGGTTTTCATCTGTAACGGAACGGCGGCAGGCAGCTCGCCGTGGACAATCACTTCCACGGCGCGATTGACGATGCGGTGTTCGAGCAACGTGGTGTAGTCGAGAAAGTGCACCAGATGATTGGCTGTCAGCCGGTGCAAGACGCTGGGACCGGCTTGCTGGATGATCGGGTGCGCCAGATAAGGCAAGAATCCAGGGGGGAACCAGTGGCGGGTTTTCAGTTGCAGCTCCACGTCGTCCGGCAACTGGTAGTCGTGGACACTGATGCGTACCGAGGCGCGGTTATTCCAGTCCCCGAGTGTGAAGCGCTGCGCTGCGTCCGGGACCTCCTTGAAGGCACTCACGGCTGCGCCACTTGCAGCAAGTCGCGCATTTCCTGACACATCGCCTGTCCATCGCTTGCACCGCAACCGACGAAGAATAATGGTTGTTCCGCGCTGCCCGAGGTTTTCAACAATGCTTCGACCTGATCATCGGCGAATGCACCGGTGAGCCAGGTGTTCATGCCAAGTGCCGTGGCCACCAGTTGGAAGGTCTGTGACAGATGCCCGGCTTCAACGAAGGCCATTCGGTAAGCACGCGAATGCTGGTACTTCCACCAGAGACGATCAAGGCGGGCGGTGATGAACAGACCCAGCGGCAGGTTGTTGATGAAATGCTGGCCAGCCAGGAGATTGCCCAGCGGCTCGCTCGGCAATTGATCGACGAAGCTCAAGGCGTGCTCTGCGGGATGATAGGCGTAGACCCCGGGTGCCAGTCCATCGACGTGCTGCACCAGCAGAAAGCCGTTGCAGGCATTGAGACCGCCGCCGGAAGGACTGCTTCGGCGCGCACTCAGGCCTTCGGCAATGCTCGGGTCGCAAGCGCTATCGCGCTCGCGCAAATAGCCGAGGGTCAGGTAGAGCAGGGTGCCGACGTCTTGCAGGGAAATCGCGGCGCCAGTGAAGGAACGGCAGGTTTTTCTCTGCATCAGCGCGTTCCGAAAACTGTCGTTGTTCAGCGCGGCGAGTGCGGGTAAAGCGATAAGGTCTCGCGGAGAATGATCCGCGCGAACTGGCGCAGCAGGTGAAGTGGCTAGCACCTCTGTGCAATGTTCCAGATATTGCCTGGACCATTCTTGAATATTTTGTGGGGTATGTTCGCAGGGAATATTTTGCGTGCCGATATGATAAATCTTCGACAGTTCATCCCAGCCCCAGGCAGGGCAGTCAATTTTAGATGTGGTCAGTATTTGTGCATCTAAAAGTTCTGTATCAATAATATTATTGATATCAAACAAGTTCGGGTTGTTAATGAGTTGTGCCAGGCGAGTGGAGTAATTCAGATCAAGTTCATGTTGCGTGTGATCTTTGTAGTTCCAGACTATTTGGCCGGGTGTGCAGGGCAATATGAATAAATAAGGATTTATGTGCATGTTCATACAAGGCGCTCTGGATTGGGTATAAGGCGCTGGGGCGCCGGCCGTCCCCAGCGTCTCTATTACTTAGCGGGCTTTAGGCGCAACCAGAAAAGCCAGGTTTGCGATTTTGCCGGATTCCAGAGTAATTGCTTTCATGTTTGAACTCCTTGTTCATTGATTAGTTGAGCCACCTCGTGGTGACAACTCAATCATAGTTTGTAATGGATTAATGGCAAGCAGATATTGAGTAGGAATATTCCAGTAATTTTGTCGGAGTGATCTTTGGTTTGGAATAGTTGTGTCAGTTAAATATGAGTAATTAACAAATTTAAGGAAATGTCCTGCACGCCATCAGGACGACTAGTGTAGGAACACAAAGTAGTAAAAAGCAGAAAGGGAGCCCGCAGGCTCCCTTTCTGGTGTCATCAATCCCGCAGGAATCAGCTGTTAGGCAGCAGGCGGCAGGTGATGCTCTTGATGTAGCGGGTTTCGGCAATCGCCGGGTGCACCGGGTGATCCGGGCCCTGACCGCCACGCTCCAGCAACTGAATATTACGATCCAGGTGACGGGCGCTGGTCAACAGGATGTTCTGCAGGTCGTCTTCCGGCAGGTGCATCGAGCACGAAGCGCTGAACAGAATGCCGTCCTTGGTGAGCAGGCGCATGGCTTGCTCGTTCAGACGACGGTAAGCGCCTTCGCCGTTTTTCATGTCCTTCTTGCGTTTGATGAATGCAGGCGGATCGGCAACGATCACGTCGAAGCGCTCTTCGCTGGCTTTCAGTTCTTTCAGTGCTTCAAAGACGTCGCCTTCGATGCAGGTCATTTTCTCGGCAACGCCGTTCAGCGCAGCGTTGCGCTCAACGCCGTCAAGGGCGAAGGCCGAAGCGTCGACGCAGAACACTTCGCTGGCGCCGAATGCGGCAGCCTGCACGCCCCAGCCACCGATGTAGCTATAAAGGTCGAGCACGCGTTTGCCTTTGGCGTAAGGGGCCAGGCGCGCGCGATTCATGCGGTGATCGTAGAACCAGCCGGTTTTCTGACCCTGAATCACCGGGGCTTCGAATTTCACGCCGTTCTCTTCCAGCGCAACCCACTCCGGCACTAGGCCGAACACGGTTTCGACGTAGCGGTTGAGGCCTTCGGCGTCACGCGCAGCGGAGTCGTTCTTGAACAGAATGCCGCTCGGCTTGAGCACTTGGGTCAGTGCAGCAATCACGTCATCTTTATGCGCTTCCATGGTGGCCGAGGCGATCTGCACCACGAGGATATCGCCGAAACGGTCGACTACCAGACCCGGCAGCAGGTCGGAATCGCCGTAAACCAGGCGATAGAACGGCTTGTCGAACAGGCGATCTCGCAGCGAGAGAGCGACGTTGATGCGGTGCACCAGCAGCGACTTGTCCAGCGGCAGCTTGATATCGCGCGACACCAGACGAGCGCAGATCAGATTGTTCGGGCTCATCGCGACGATGCCCAGCGGCTTGCCGCCGGCAGCTTCGAGGATGGCCTGGTCGCCGGCCTTGAAGCCGTGCAATGGCGTGGCAGCCACGTCGATTTCGTTGCTGTAGACCCACAAGTGGCCGTTTCGCAGGCGTCGGTCGGCGTTGGCTTTGAGGCGCAGGCTAGGCAGGGACATGACGTCGCTCCGGAAAAAAGAGCGGGAGTATACCGTGTTGCGCCGCGTGCAGGTTCGGCGCAGGACATGCGGCACCCGAGTCGGCCCGCAAATCTGGTCAGGCGAAATCCTCGGCATGGTCTTGAATGAAAGTTTTGCGCTGATCTGCCGCTCATTTGTCGCCTGGCGGTTTTTAGCGGTTAGAATCGCCGCCTGTCCCAGAGTGTGTACTTATGTCCCAAGAGCTGACCACTGAACAGATCCAACAGTCCCTGCAAGGCATCAGCGTGCCGGCGCAGCCGCAGATCATGGTGGATCTGCAAATGGAGCAATACATGCCCGACCCGGACCTGGAGGTGATCGCCAAGCTGATCGCTCAGGACCCCGGCCTGTCCGGCGCGCTGCTGAAAATCGTCAACTCGCCGTATTACGGCTTGAGCAACAAGATCACCTCGATTCAGCGTGCCGTTAACCTGCTGGGCAGTCGTTCGATCATCAATCTGATCAATGCGCAGTCGATCAAGGGCGAGATGAATGACGACACCATCGTCACCCTCAACCGTTTCTGGGACACCGCTCAGGATGTGGCGATGACTTGCCTGACGCTGGCCAAGCGCATCGGCACTCAGGCCGGCGACGAAGCCTACGCCTTGGGTCTGTTCCACGATTGCGGCGTGCCGTTGATGTTGCAGCGCTTCCCCAATTACATGCAGGTGCTGGAAAAGGCTTATGCCAATGCCAGCGCCGAATGCCGGGTGGTGGACACCGAAAACAGCGAGTTCAACACCAACCACGCCGTGGTCGGCTATTACACCGCCAAATCCTGGCGCCTGCCGGAGCACGTCAGCACGGCGATTGCCAATCACCACAATGCCTTGGCGATTTTCAGCGACGAGTCGTCGCGCAACAGTCAGATGAAGAACCTGTTGGCGATTCTGAAAATGGCCGAGCACATCTGCGCGTCGTATCGGGTGCTGGGCGGTCAGACCGAAGACTTCGAATGGAAGGCTGTCGGGCCGCTGGTGCTCGATTATGTCGGCCTGTCGGAATACGATTTTGAAACCCTGAAACAAACGATCCGCGACCTCGGCGCGCATTGATTCGAGAAGCCCATGCCTGAATTGCCGGAAGTCGAAACCACCCGTCGCGGTATTGCGCCGCATCTGGAAGGCCAACGAGTCAGCCGAGTAATCGTGCGTGACCGGCGACTGCGCTGGCCGATCCCGGAAGACCTCGATGTGCGCCTGTCCGGGCAGCGCATCGTGCTGGTCGAGCGGCGGGCCAAGTATCTGTTGATCAAGGCCGAAGTCGGTACGTTGATCAGCCACTTGGGCATGTCTGGAAATTTGCGGCTGGTCGAGGCCGGGCTGCCGGCGGCCAAGCATGAGCATGTGGATATCGAACTCGAGTCCGGTCTGGCGCTGCGTTATACCGATCCGCGCCGCTTCGGGGCGATGCTCTGGAGTCTCGATCCGCTCAATCACGAACTGCTGATTCGCCTTGGCCCTGAGCCGTTGACCGATCTGTTCGACGGCGAACGGCTGTTTCAACTGTCGCGCGGGCGTTCGATGGCGGTCAAGCCGTTCATCATGGACAACGCGGTGGTGGTCGGCGTCGGCAATATTTACGCGACCGAAGCGCTGTTTGCCGCCGGGATAGACCCGCGTCGCGAGGCCAAAAGTATTTCCCGCGCGCGCTATCTGAAACTGGCGATCGAGATCAAACGCATCCTGGCGGCGGCCATCGAGCGCGGCGGCACCACATTGCGCGATTTCATTGGTGGCGACGGTCAGCCGGGGTATTTCCAGCAGGAGTTGTTTGTCTATGGCCGCGGCAACGAGCACTGCAAAGTCTGCGGCACCGGTCTGCGCGAAATGAAGCTCGGGCAACGCAACAGCGTCTGGTGCCCGCGCTGCCAGACTTGAGCGCAAACGGCTGAAAAAGTCCTACGGTCTATAGTGAGTTGTCTCACTGTTCAGCCCGAAGGATCGCGCCATGAAGTCCTTGCCAGTCCTGTTTGCCGCAATGCTGCTGTGTTCCAGCCTGATTGCTCAGGCCACGCCAAGCGGCAGCGGTGATCCGCGTTACACCATCCAAAATCCCCCGGCTTACGCCATGCTCGGCGACTTGCTGATTGCTCGACCTTTACTGGTAGCGGCAACGGTGATCGGTGCGGGGGCGTTTGTCGTGTCGCTGCCGTTTACCGCGCTGGGTGGCGGGATTGGCGATGCGGGACAGGCGTTGGTGGTCGAGCCGGCGAAAGCGGCTTTTGTGCGGTGTCTGGGCTGTATCGGGGAGGGGTTTGAGCAACGCGAGTGAGCTGATCGGGTTTTGTGGTGTTGCTGAAGGCCCCATCGCGGGCAAGCCCGCTCCCACAGGGTCCCGTGTAATACATAAATTTTGTGAGCACCACAAATCTCTGTGGGAGCGGGCTTGCCCGCGATGGCGTCGGAACAGACGCCGAGGGATTCAGGCCTTGCCGGTAATCTTGTGGTATTTCTCCAGCAACTGTTCAGCAGTCTCCGGATGCGCTTCGTCCAGCGGAATGCAATCCACCGGGCAGACCTGCTGGCACTGCGGCTCGTCGTAGTGGCCGACACACTGGGTGCACAGGTTCGGGTCGATCACGTAGATCTCTTCGCCTTGGGAGATCGCGGCGTTCGGGCACTCGGGTTCGCAGACGTCGCAGTTGATGCAATCGTCGGTGATGATCAGGGACATGCTTGCTCCAGCCGGGGCGCATGGCCCGGGCGCTATCTATCAATGCGCGCAATTGTGCCGCATTGACGCCCGCAGTGCACGCGGGCGCCGTTTCAACGGTCGCTACTTCTTGAAGCGTTGGGTCAGCGCGTCAGCCACCACCGGGTGCACGAACTTGGTGATATCGCCGCCAAGCGCCGCAATTTCCCGCACCAGCGTCGAGGAAATGAACGAGTAACGCTCGGACGGGGTGAGAAACAGGCTCTCGACGTCCGGGGCCAGTTGGCGGTTCATGTTGGCCAGCTGGAATTCGTATTCGAAGTCCGACACCGCGCGCAGACCACGCAGGAACACGTTGGCATTCTGCTCTTTGGCGAAATGCGCCAGCAGCGTCGAGAAGCCGACCACTTCCACGTTCGGCAGGTGTTTGGTGACCTCGCGAGCCAGTTCCACCCGTTGTTCCAGCGGGAACAGCGGGTTTTTCTTCGGGCTGGCAGCGACGGCAATGATCACGTGATCGAACAGGCGCGAGGCGCGTTCGACCAGATCGCCATGGCCCTTGGTAATAGGGTCGAAGGTACCTGGGTACAACACTCGGTTCATCGCGTCGTCCTGGCGGGAGTCCGTTGGGGAGTCGGATGGTATCGCAGCCGTCCCGGTCGGGAAAGTCGCCTGTTGGGTAAGAAAGCACTATAGACGTCAGGAATTTTCTGCTTTTTCACGAATTTCTCAGCCGTTCGGCGAGGGACGTCGCCAGTTGCGCCGTCAACCCGTACACGGACAACTGCGGATTGGCGCCGATGCTGGTGGGGAACAGTGAGCCGTCGTGGATCGACAGATTGCGCAGTTGATGATGGCGACCGAGGCTGTCAGCGACAGCGGTTTTCGGGTCTTCACCCATCGCGCAACCGCCCATGACGTGGGCGCTGCCCAGACGCGTGCGATACAGCTCAAGGCTCAAGCCGTCGATCAAACTGCGGGCCTCGGCCAAGCTGTTCACGTAACGCGCGTCGGCGTGCATCGGCATCACTGCTTTGGCGCCGCCAGCGAACTGGATCTCGGCCATGCTGTGAAAGGCCCGGCGCAAACCGTCCCAGGCGTAGGGTGAAACCTGGTAATCGAGGACCGGCGACCCGTCGCCGCGCAGTTCGACGCTGCCGCCCGGACTGTCCGGATGAAAGCCGTCGCGCAGCAACGCGAGCATGGCGTGGGTGTGCGGCAGGTCGGCCATGTGCCGTGCGCTTTGCTCGCCGAAACCACCGAGCAATGTGGCGGCGAGCGCCGGGTGCAGCGGCGGCACTTCGAGTTTGTAGGCCATGTGCCCGGTGGCGCCGTCCTTCCACTGGAAATGGTCGGAGTAGATCGACTGCGGCGCGCCGTAAAACGGGTTGATCACCTCGTCGAACAGCGCGGCAGACATGTTCACCAGATGCAGAAAAGTGCGCTTGCCCAAGCTTTCGTGCGGATCTGGCGCATCCGAACGCAGCAGCAACGCCGGGCTGTTGATACCGCCACCGGCCAGCACGTAATGCCGCGCTTTGACCGTGATCGTGCGGCCGGTCGGTTCGACACAGCGCTCGTCCATCGCCACGCAGTGCAGGCCGGTAACCTTGTCGCCGCTGATCAACAGCTTTTCGGCGCGCGCCAGGTAAAGCAGTTCGCCGCCCTTTTCCAAAGTAGCGGGAATGGTCGTGACCATCATCGATTGCTTGGCGTTGGTCGGGCAGCCCATGCCGCAGTAGCCGAGGTTCCAGCAGCCGCGCACATTGCGCGGGATCACGTGCCAGCTGTAGCCGAGTTGCTCGCAGCCTTTGCGGATCACGTCATTGTTGGCGTTCGGCGGCACCATCCACGGCGCGACGCCGAGGCGTTGCTCCATTTTCTCGAACCACGGTGCCATTTCGGCGACGCTGTGGCCTATGACGTTGTGCTCCCTGGCCCAGTGGTCGAGGGTCGGTTCCGGAGTGCGAAAGCTTGAGGTCCAGTTGATCAGCGTGGTGCCGCCGACCGCGCGGCCTTGGAGGATGGTGATCGCGCCATCCTTGCTCTGGCGGCCGATGCCTTCCTGATAGAGGCTGCTGTAGGCCTGATCCTCCAGCATCTTGAAGTCGCTGCTGGTCTTGAGCGGGCCTTCCTCGATCAGCAGCACTTTGTAGCCAGCGGCGCTGAGGATTTCCGCTGTGGTGCCGCCACCGGCACCGCTGCCGATGATCGCAACGTCGGCTTCCAGCGTCAGGTCGTCGGTGAGTTGCGCGCCGTTGTAGGTTTTCCAGCCACGGGCGAGGCCTTCGCGGAACGGGTCAGGTACGGGCATCGATCAGATTCTCTTATTATTTTTGGAGTGCGGCGCAGCTGTTAAACAGTCGGCGGGCCGGGATAAGCGCAATGCGCCCAGGATTCGCTGCGGGCGTACCAGGCCATCATGACCATTTGCAGCAATGAGCTGTGGCCCATGCGCAACAGGCCCAATGAGCTGTTTTGCCAGCGCTGGAGAAAATGCCGCATCGCGTCGGAGCTGGCGTTTTCCCAACTGCCCCAGATTCCGGTCAGTGGCCCGCGCGTGACGGCCATGCCGAGCACGTCGAACAACTGCCGTGTGAGCTTGAGCATTTCCGGCGACAGGTGGTCGAGGCTGCGATCCAGAGATTTCAGCGTGCCATCGACGGCCGCAGGCATGGCCGCGCTGGCCACGGCACCTTCAAGCATCACCGGAATCAACGCACGCAGAAACAGCAGATCGCCGCTGCGTAACGTGACAAAACCATTGGCCGCGACGTTCGACGAGCAGCCGCTGAGGCTGGCACCAAGGCCAGCGGTGGCGAGAAACGCGCTAGCGCCGAGGCTGAATTTCAGCAGGCCACGGCGCGACAGTGCAGGTGTTTCGGTCAGGCTTGGGTGCATTATTTTTATTACCCGGCGGCGACGTTAACGAATGAACAGTTTCTGGATCAGCTTCTGAATGGCTTTGCCGTAAGGCGGATAAATCAATTTGGCCGCGTTGAAGCGCTGTTTGACCAGCACGCCTTTGGCCTTGCTGAAGGTCAGAAATCCTTCGTGGCCATGGTAGTGACCCATGCCGGAAGGGCCGACGCCGCCGAACGGCATATCGTCCTGCGCCACATGCAGCAGCGTGTCGTTGAGGCACACGCCGCCGGAATGGGTTTCGTGCAACACGCGCTGTTGTTCGCGTTTGTCGTAGCCGAAGTAGTAAAGAGCCAGAGGTCGTGGCCGCTTGTTGATGTAAGCGAAAGCCTGATCGAGATCCTGATACGGCACGATCGGCAGCAACGGGCCGAAGATTTCGTCCTGCATCACCAGCATCTCGTCGCTGACATTCAGTAACAGGCTGTGGGCCATGCGTCGGCCCTGTCCCTGAGCGAACAGCGGAATCAGCAGCGCACCCTTGCTGGTGGCGTCGCTCAGGTAACTGCTGAGCCGCGCCAGTTGGCGATCATTGATGATTGCCGTGTAGTCCGGGTTGTCGGCGAGCGTTGGATAGAACCCGCGTACGGCCTGTCGATAGGCTTCGACAAAGGCGCCGACGCGGTCTTCCGGCACCAATACGTAGTCCGGCGCCACGCAAGTCTGCCCGGCGTTGAGGGTCTTGCCGAAGGCGATGCGCTCGGCGGCGTCCTTCAGCGGAACATCGCGGGAGACGATGGCTGGCGACTTGCCGCCCAGCTCGAGCGTCACCGGTGTGAGGTTTTCCGCCGCCGCGCGCATCACGTGTTTACCGATGCTGGTAGCGCCGGTGAACAGCAGGTGATCGAAGCGCAACCGCGAGAAGGCCACGCCGATATCGGCCTCGCCGAGCACCACGCAAACCAGATCTTCGGGGAAGATCCGCCCCAGCAATTCCTTGAGCAACAGGCCGGTGGCTGGGGTCGATTCGCTGAGTTTGAGCATCACCCGGTTGCCCGCCGAGAGCGCCCCGACCAGCGGGCCGATGGCCAGAAACAGCGGGTAATTCCACGGCACGATGACGCCGACCACGCCCAGCGGCTGGTAAATCACTTTCGCCGATGCTGGCTGAAAAGCGATCCCTACCTTGCGTCGCGACGGCTTCATCCAGCCTTTGAGATTGCGGCTGGCGTAGTGGATACCGTGCAGACTCGGCATCAGTTCGGCGAGCAGCGTTTCATCGGCGCTGCGGTGGCTGAAATCGGCGCTGATCGCCTCGACCAAGGCTTGCCGTTCATTGCTCAACAGCTCACGCAGAGACTTGAGCCATTGCTGGCGTTGCGCGGCGGGCGGCATCGGGTTGGCGGCGTAGGCGGCCCGTTGCGCATCGAACTGACGGTTGAGTTCTTCCAGCGGCTGTTGCAACGTTTGCAGGTAGGCAATTTCGGCAGTCATCGTCGGCTCCGGTTTTTGTTGTAATGATGAACTTTTTAGAGTCGATGCTCTAGAAAGTCAAATGACTTCCTTGCGCGCGATGGTTTTATCCAATTCCGGATAGGTCGTAAGATGCCCCTCAACGCACTCTGAATTAAAGCTCAAGCCATGGCCCCACGGATCAAAACCAGCGAGCGCATCGTGCAGAACAGCCTCGAACTGTTCAATCAGCAGGGCGAGCGCAGCATCAGCACCAATCACATTGCTGCCCACATGGAGATTTCTCCGGGCAACCTGTACTACCACTTCCCCAACAAGCAGGCGATCATCGCCGTGCTGTTCAGTGAGTACGAAAGCCTGGTGGACAGCTTTCTGCGCCCGCCACAGGGCCGCCCGGCGACGGTCGAGGACAAGCGCTTCTACCTTAAGGAGTTGCTATCGGCGATGTGGCGCTACCGGTTTCTGCACCGCGACCTTGAGCACTTGCTTGATAGCGATTCGGAGTTGGCCGCGCGTTACCGGCGCTTCTCTCAGCGCTGCGTAATCCAGGGCGCGGCGATCTATGAAGGCTTCGTCGCCGCCGGGATCCTGAAAATGGATCGGGTGCAGATTGAATCGCTGACGCTCAATGCGTGGATCATCCTCACCTCGTGGGTACGTTTTTTGTGCACCACCCGCGAGAACTCCAATCACCTCAGCGAGCAGGCCATCAAGCGTGGCGTGTATCAGGTGCTGGTGCTGGAAGCCGGGTTCGTCACCGATCAGGCGCGTGAAGCGGTCAATGCATTGTTTGAAGAATTCTACGTGCCGCTGGCGCAGGCCCTCGAAGACAAGCCGTAACCATTTACGCTCACAGGAGTCGTCCGCTATGCCGATTGCGCAACTGATCAGCCCGCAAGCTCTGGATGCCCGCAAGGATCAGCCGGGGTTGGTGATTCTCGATTGCCGCTTTGCTCTGGAAGATCCGGACTATGGCCAGCGCAGCTATGCCGAAGGGCATATCGCCGGGGCGAGTTACGCCGATCTTGAGCGCGACCTCAGCGGCAAGGTGATCAAGGGTGTGACCGGACGCCATCCGCTGCCCGAACCGGTCGAGTTGGTCGAGCGTCTGCAAGCGTTCGGCATCAATGCCGACAGCGACGTGGTGCTGTATGACGACGGCCCCGGTGCTTTTGCGGCGCGCGCATGGTGGTTGCTTGCGTGGCTGGGCAAGCGTGACGGCGTGTTGATTCTCGATGGTGGGCTCAAGGCCTGGCATGCGGCGGGTTTGCCGCTGAGCCTCGACGCGCCTTCCGGGACTCGCGGAAATTTCACCGGACAGCCGGACATGAGTTTGTTGCTCAGCGCCGAACAACTGCAGCAACGCCTCGGTCAGCCAGCGCTGACCCTGCTCGACGCGCGCGCACTGCCGCGTTTCAAAGGCGAAGTGGAACCGATTGATCCGATTGCCGGGCACATCCCCGGCGCGCAGTGCGCGGCGTTCAGCGACAACCTCGACAGCGACGGACGTTTCCTGCCAGCCGATCAGCTCAAGCAGCGATTCGCGGCGAAGCTCGCCGGGCGCTCGCCGAATGATCTGGTGGCATATTGCGGTTCCGGGGTGACCGCGTGCCACAACCTGTTCGCGCTGTGTCTTGCCGGTTATCCGCTGGGATCGCTGTACGCCGGGTCTTGGAGCGAGTGGATCAACGAGCCTGCGCGCGGTGTCGCCACCGGCGAATAAACGTCCGTCAGCCACTGGGGAATGCGTCTTTCAAGGTAATAACCTGGCTGACGCACGGTGCCGTCGACGAAGCCGACATGCCCGCCTTTGGCCTGCAGTTCAAACTGCGTCGACGCTGACAGTTCGCTGGCCTGCGGCAAGCTGTGCGGGAACACGAATGGATCGTCCGCCGCCTGAATGATCAGGGTCGGCGTGCGGATTTCGCCGAGGAAATAGCGGCTCGATGCGCGGCGATAGTAATCCTCGGCATCGACGAAGCCGTGCAGCGGTGCGGTGATCCTGCCGTCGAAATCCCAGAAGGTGCGCATGTTTTCCAGTGAGCCGAGCGCCGCCAGCGCGGCGAGTCCATCTTCACGACCGTCATGCTGGAACTGGCGTTGCTTGTTCTTGATGTAGGCGACCATCTCGCGCATGAAGTGCGCCTGATAGACCTTGGAAAAGCCTTGGCCGATTCGATCTGCACACTGGTCAAGACGAAACGGTACCGACACCGCCACCGCGCCGAGCACGCCACTGTCAGCACCGGTTTCCCCCAAATGCTTGAGCAACACGTTGCCGCCCAGCGAATAGCCGACTGCATACAGCGGCGCCAATGGCCGTTTGGCCTTCAGATGTCTGATCGCTTCGGCAAGGTCTTCGCTGGCGCCGGAATGGTAGCTGCGCGGCAGCAGGTTCGGCTCGCCCGAGCAGCCACGCCAGTTCAGCGCAACACTGGCCCAGCCTTGCGCGGCCAGTGCGGCCTGGATTCCGGCGATGTACGGCGAATTGGATGAACCGGTCAGCCCGTGCAACAGCAGCACCAACGGTGCTTCGGCGCTGTGCGGGCCGTGCCAGTCGAGGTCGAGGAAATCACCGTCGTCCAGCCACAGCCGTTCGCGCTCGCGATCAAGGTGTACGGTTTTGCGCCACAGCGGCCCCCACAAGGTTTGCAGGTGCGGATTGCCGAGGCCGAAGGCGGGGCGGAACGGATCTGAAGAAGGGGGCACGATTGTTCTCGATGCAGCGCGGTGCGCCTCGGTTGAGGCGCGCCGCTGTTTCAGGCCGGTCGGTTAACCGGCGATCTCTGCCGTACGTTGCCACAACGCGTAGTACACCCGCCCGGATTTCTGCTCGCGGTGCAGGCGCCAGTTGCCCGGCAGGCCGAGGGCCGATGGCGCGTTTTCACTTTCAGTGTAGATCCACGCATCCGGTGCCAGCCACTCGCGCTCTTCGAGCAGGGTGCACACGGCGGGCAGCAGGTTCTGGTTGAACGGTGGGTCGAGGAACACTAGATCGAACGCGCTGGCAGTCTGGGTTTCCAGATAGCGCAGGGCGTCGGCGGTCTGTACCTGACCTGTGGTGCAACGCAGGGTGCCAAGATGTTCTTTCAGGCTGGAGACCGCGATGTTGCTCGCGTCCAGTGCCTGGCCCATGGCTGCGCCGCGCGACAGCGCTTCAAGAAACAGCGCGCCGCTGCCGGTGAACGGATCCAGCACTTTGGCCCCGGCCACGTACGGCGCGAGCCAGTTGAACAGGGTTTCGCGCACGCGATCCGGCGTCGGGCGCAGGCCCGGCGCATCGGGGAAGCTCAGCTTGCGGCTGCCCCATTCACCGCCAATGATGCGCAGTTGATTCACGCCGTTGTGTACGTTGTGCACAGGTTTTTTTGGACGAGTAGCCATTAATGCTCCGGAACCCCGAGCGGTTGCTCGGCAGGTTTATCAGATGGGGCCGGTAACGGCTTTTGCGGCACGGTCGGGCCAGCGGTGACGATGACCAGTTTGTCCGTGCTCAGGTGTTTGTTCAGTGCGGTTTTGACCTGTTCGACGGTCAGGCTCTGGGACTGACGCATGAAGTCATCCAGATAGTTTAGCGGCAGGTTGTAGAAACCCATCGCGCCGAGCTGACCGACGATGTCGGCGTTGCTCGCGGTGGACAGCGGGAAGCTGCCGGCCAGTTCGCGTTTGGCGTCGTCGAGTTCTTTCTGGGTCGGGCCGGTTTTCAGGTAATCAGCGAGCACGTCCTGCACCAATTTCAGGGTGCCTTCGCTCATTTCCGCGCGGGTCTGCAGGTTGATCATGAACGGGCCGCGCGCCTGCATCGGGCTGAAACCCGAATACACGCCGTAGGTCAGGCCGCGCTTCTCGCGCACTTCGCTCATCAGCCGCGTACCGAAACCGCCACCGCCGAGGATCTGGTTGCCCATCGACAACGCCGCGTAGTCCGGGTCGTCACGGTCGATGCCCAGTTGCGCGATCATCAGGTTGGTCTGTTTCGATGGAAACTCGATGTGGCCGACGCCGGCTTTCGGTTCAACCGGATCAGCGATTTTCGCCAGCGCCGGGCCTTTCGGCAGGGCAGCCGAGATCTGCTTGGCAATCGCTTCGGCATCGGCGCGGGACAGATCGCCAACCAGCGCAATCACCGAGTTACCGGCCGCGTAGGCCTTGGCATGGAACTCACGCAGTTGCGCCAGAGTGATCTTCGGCACGCTTTGCGCGCTGCCATCGCTGGAATGCGCGTACGGGTGATCGCCGTACAGACGCTTCATCAGTTCGAGGCTGGCGAGTTTGCCGGGGTTCTGTTTATGATATTCAAAACCGGCGAGCAGCTGATTTTTGATGCGCGCGAAGGAATCGTCGGGGAAGGTTGGCTGACCGACCACGTCGCTGAACAGCTTCAGCGCCGGTTCACGTTGCTCAGGCGCACTCAGGCTGCGCAGCGAGGCGAGGGCCATGTCCTTGAATGCGCCGTTGCCGAAATCGGCACCGAGGCTTTCAAAGCCTTCAGCGATGGCGCTGACGTCTTTGCCCGCCACGCCTTCGTTAAGCATGGCGTTGGTCAGCACCGCCAGACCCGGCGCATTGCCGTCCTGGCTGCTGCCGGCGGCGAAGATCAGGCGCAGGTCGAACATCGGCAATTCGTGGGCTTCAACGAACAACACCTTGGCGCCTTCGGCGGTGTTCCAGGTTTGCACGTCGAGCTTGCGGCTGCTTGGCGCCTTGCCGTCGAGTTCGGCCAGCGATTGCAGTTTCTGGCTCGACTTGGCCTTGTCCAGCGCTTCGCTGGCGGTGCTTTTGTCGCTTGGCACCAGGTAGAACGCGGCGGCGCCGATTACTGCGACGGCGATCAGGCCGAGCAGCAGGCGTGGGGTTTTGCGCTCACTCATGAGGCGTCTCCAGTGGCAGAACATGGGCGACGCTGAGACGTTCGCGGGTGAAATACAGCTTGGCGGCGTTCTGGATGTCTTGCGGGGTCACGCTTTCCAGATCGGCGAGTTCGGTGTCCATCAGCTTCCACGACAAACCAACGGTTTCCAGTTGGCCAATGGCGGTGGCCTGGCTGGTGATCGAATCACGCTCGAACACCAGACCGGCAATAACCTGAGCGCGTACGCGTTGCAGTTCTTCGGCGGACGGCGCGGTGGTTTTCAGCTGCTCGAGCAGTTTCCACAGGCCGGCTTCAGCCTGAGCCATGGTTTTTTTCTTCTGGGTGTTCGGTGTGGCGGACAAGGTAAACAGGCTGTCGCCACGGGTGTAGGCGTCGTAGCTCGACGAACCGCCGGACACCAGCTCTTCGCCACGCTCCAGTTGAGTCGGGATGCGTCCACTGTAGCCGCCATCAAGCAGCGCCGAAATCAGGCGCAATGCGTTGACCGAGCGTTTGTCTTCGGCGGTAGCGATGCTCGGCACGTTGAAGCCAAGCATCAGGCTCGGCAACTGCGTCTGCACATGCAGAGTGATTTGGCGTTCGCCGGGCTCGGCCAGTTCCAGCGGTTGCTTGGCTGGCGGCACGTCGCGCTTGGCGATGGGGCCGAAGTAACGCTGGGCAAGGGTTTTGACTTCGTCCGGGGTCACGTCGCCGACCACCACCAGTGTGGCGTTGTTCGGCACGTACCAGGATTGGTACCAGTGACGCAGTTCTTCGACCTTCATCCGGTCGAGGTCGGCCATCCAGCCGATGGTCGGCGTATGGTAGCCGCTGGCCGGGTAAGCCATGGCTTTGTAGCGCTCGTAAGCCTTGGACATCGGTTTGTCATCGGTGCGCATGCGGCGCTCTTCCTTGATGACTTCGATTTCCTTGGCGAACTCGTCGGCTGGCAGGCGCAGATTGGCCATGCGGTCGGCTTCGAGTTCGAAGGCCACACCCAGACGGTCACGGGCCAGCACTTGGTAGTAAGCCGTGAAGTCGTCGCTGGTGAAGGCGTTTTCTTCGGCGCCAAGATCGCGCAGGATCAGCGAGGCTTCGCCGGGGCCAACCTTGTCGCTGCCCTTGAACATCATGTGCTCAAGCGCGTGGGACAGACCGGTCTGGCCCGGGGTTTCGTAACTGGAGCCGACCTTGTACCAGATCTGCGAAACCACCACCGGTGCGCGATGATCTTCGCGCACGACGACCTTCAAGCCGTTGTCGAGGGTGAATTCGTGAGTCGGTTGCGGGTCGGCTGCCAAGGCCGAAAGGGGCAGGCAGACTGTGCTGAGCAGCAGGCCTGCGGCGCGGCGGGCTAGAGCATTCATTCGTTTTTAAACCTGTTGGGCTGCCCGCTTGGTCTTAGCGTCAGCGGGCGAGAGGGTGCTAGGATACTGATCCGTTTTACTGGCGGCCACGCCTATGAGTCCACTTATCGGTCTATAGGTTGTACGGGTTACCGGCAGAAGCTTTGAGTTTCTCAGCTAAACTCGGCGTTTTCGCCGACGATGCCGCTCCAGTCCTTCGTATTTACAGACCTTTGAGGTGCCTGTGGCGCCTCGACAAAATGTTGCGCGTGAACAAGCTGAGTGAATAACAGTCTGTTCTGCATCGAATATTCAATTGCCGGGGCGCCCATGGGCGCGTCGCCACCGTGAGATAGCCGTCCTCCATGTTTGGTTCCAACGACGACAAGAAGACCCCAGCTGCGGCTGGCGAGAAGAAAAGCCTGTTCGGATGGCTGCGTAAGAAACCGCAGGAACCCGTCGTCGAACAGCCGCCTGCGATTCCTGAGCCAGCTCCTGAGCCTGCTCTTATAGAAGAAGCGCCGGCGCCGGTTGTGCTGCCGATTACCGAGCCAGTGTTGCAACCGGTGGTCGCGGCAGAGCCTGAGCCTGGAGTGGCCGCCGAGCTGCCGCTGACGCCAGTTGCCGAGCCTTGGTTGACCTTGCCGGTGGCGGAAGAGCCAGTGGCGCTGGTTGAAGAAGCTGCACCGCATGTGACGCCGACGATTCCTGCGCCAGTGCTTTTTACACCTGAGCCGATTCCGGAGCCAGTCGTTGAGGCCGCGCCTGTTATCGCCGAGCCTGAGCCGGTTGCCCCGGTTGCCCCGGTTGCCCCGGTTGCCCCGGTTGCCCCGGTTGCCCCGGTTGCCCCGGTTGCCCCGGTTGCCCCGGTTGCCCCGGTTGCCCCGGTTGCCCCGGTTGCCCCGGTCGTCGAAGTGCCTGCGCCTGCACCACTTGTCATCGCTGAGCCGGTGGTCGTTGCAATTGAAGCGCCAGTGGAGTCTGCCGCCGAAGCGCCGCGCACCGAGGAAACCAAGGCCGGCTTCTTCGCCCGTCTCAAGCAAGGCCTCTCGAAGACCAGTGCCAGTATTGGCGAGGGCATGGCGAGCCTGTTCCTCGGCAAGAAAATCATCGATGACGAGCTGCTCGACGACATTGAAACCCGCCTGCTGACTGCGGACGTTGGTGTCGAAGCCACTTCGGTGATCATTCAGCGCCTGACGCAGAAGGTCGCCCGCAAGGAGCTGGCCGACGCCGACGCACTGTACAAGTCGCTGCAAGCCGAGCTGGCGGCGATGCTCAAACCGGTCGAGCAACCGCTGAAGATTTCCTCGCAGACCAAGCCGTTTGTGATTCTGGTGGTTGGCGTCAACGGCGCCGGCAAGACCACCACCATCGGCAAACTGGCGAAGAAGCTGCAACTGGAAGGCAAGAAAGTCATGCTGGCCGCCGGTGACACCTTCCGTGCTGCCGCTGTCGAGCAATTGCAGGTGTGGGGCGAGCGCAACAAGATTCCGGTGATCGCCCAGCACACCGGCGCCGACTCGGCTTCGGTGATCTTCGACGCCGTGCAAGCCGCCAAGGCCCGTGGCATCGATGTGTTGATCGCCGACACCGCCGGTCGTCTGCACACCAAAGACAACCTGATGGAAGAACTGAAAAAGGTTCGCCGGGTGATCAGCAAGCTCGATGCGGATGCGCCGCACGAAGTGCTGCTGGTGCTTGACGCGGGCACTGGCCAGAACGCCATCAATCAGGCCAAACAATTCAACCAGACCGTCGAACTGACCGGCCTGGCGCTGACCAAGCTCGATGGCACCGCCAAGGGCGGGGTGATTTTCGCCCTGGCCAAGCAATTCGGCCTGCCGATCCGCTACATCGGTGTCGGCGAAGGCATCGACGATTTGCGTACATTTGAAGCAGAACCCTTTGTCCAGGCATTGTTTGCCGAGCGGGAGCGTGCATGATTCGTTTCGAACAGGTCGGTAAGCGCTACCCGAACGGTCACGTCGGCTTGCATGAGCTGAGCTTTCGAGTGCGTCGCGGTGAGTTCCTGTTTGTCACCGGCCACTCCGGTGCCGGTAAATCCACGCTATTGCGTCTGCTGCTGGCGATGGAACGTCCGACCAGCGGCAAATTGCTGCTCGCCGGGCAAGACCTGAGCACCATCAGCAACGCGCAGATTCCGTTTCTGCGTCGGCAGATCGGTGTGGTGTTCCAGAATCACCAACTGCTGTTTGATCGCACGGTTTTCAACAACGTCGCGCTGCCATTGCAGATCCTTGGGCTGTCCAAAGCCGAAATCGCCAAGCGTGTGGATTCGGCGCTGGAGCGCGTGGCGCTGTCGGATAAAACCGATCTGTACCCCGGCGACTTGTCCACCGGACAGCAACAGCGCGTCGGCATTGCCCGCGCCATCGTCCACCGTCCGGCCCTGCTGCTGGCGGACGAACCGACCGGTAACCTCGACCCGCGGCTGGCGGCGGAGATCATGGGCGTGTTCGAAGACATCAACCGTCTGGGTACCAGCGTATTGATCGCCAGCCACGACCTGGCGCTGATCGCACGCATGCGCCATCGCATGCTGACCCTGCAACGCGGCCGATTGATCGGCGACGGGGAGGCTGCGGAATGAGTGCGACACGTAGCCCCAAGGTTTCCGAGCGCGTGGCCCCGAAGGCCGCCGATCCGCAACCGGCGAAGAAGAAAAAACACGACGATGATGACGGCCCGGACTTCGCAACGCTGTTCCGCGCCTGGGTCGAAAGCCATCGCGCCAGCCTGCTCGACAGCCTGCGTCGTCTCGGCAAACAGCCAATCGGCAGCTTCTTCACGTGCATGGTGATGGCCGTTGCGCTGAGTTTGCCAATGGGCCTGTCATTGCTGCTGAACAACGTCGAACGTCTCGGCGGTTCGTGGCAGCGTGCGGCGCAGATTTCGTTGTACCTGCAACTGGATGCGAGTCCGGAGCAGGGCGAGAAGCTGCGCGAACAGATCAAAGGCATGCCTGGCGTTTCTGATGCTGAATATGTCGGCAGTGATCAGGCGCTGGAAGAGTTTCAGCAACAGTCCGGACTGGGTGAAGCCCTGCGCGAGCTGCCTGAGAACCCGTTACCCGGTGTAGTTCTGGTGACGCCGAACGAAGTCGACAAGACCACGCTGGAAGCATTAAGACAAAAACTTTCCGAGCTGCCCAAGGTACAGCAGGCGCAACTTGATCTAGTCTGGGTCGAGCGTCTGGCCGCCATCCTCAAGCTCGGTGACCGTTTTGTCTTCGGTCTGACGGTGCTTCTGGTGTCTGCATTACTTTTGGTGATAGGCAATACCATTCGTCTTCATATTGAAAACCGCCGCACCGAGATAGAAGTGATTAAACTCGTCGGCGGCACTGACAGCTATGTGCGGCGTCCTTTCCTTTATATGGGCGCACTGTATGGCTTCGGTGCGGGGATGTTGTCCTGGGGTGTATTGGCGTTTGGTCTGGACTGGCTGAACGATGCGGTGGTTGGCCTGGCCGGTTTGTATGGCAGTGATTTCGCGCTGGCCGGAGTGCCAGTTGCCGACGGTCTGTCGCTCTTGCTTGGCGCGGTGCTGTTGGGTTATATCGGTGCATGGATTGCAGTCGCACGCCACCTCAGGGAGCTGGCGCCGAAGTAGAATCTTTTTTGCGCGTGATTGACCTCACGGTTTTTTAGGGAACTCGTACTTGAATTCCCGGTCAATTTTTCGCAGTGCTGAGAAGCACGAGTATGTAAGTCGGAGGTTTTTTCGTATGACCAATTCTTTGCAACCTGCGTACGCGTTGGTTCCAGGCGCAAACCTGGAAGCCTACGTGCACACCGTCAACAGCATTCCATTGCTGACGCCGGAGCGGGAGCGTGAACTGGCCGAGAGTCTCTATTATGAGCAGGATTTGGGGGCGGCTCGGCAGATGGTGCTCGCCCACCTGCGGTTTGTTGTACACATTGCCCGTAGCTACAGCGGTTACGGTCTGGCTCAGGCTGACCTGATCCAGGAAGGCAACGTCGGCCTGATGAAGGCCGTCAAGCGTTTCAACCCGGAAATGGGCGTGCGTCTGGTGTCCTTCGCGGTGCACTGGATCAAGGCTGAGATTCACGAGTTCATCCTGCGCAACTGGCGGATCGTGAAAGTCGCGACCACCAAGGCTCAGCGCAAGCTGTTCTTCAACCTGCGCAGCCAGAAGAAGCGTCTGGCCTGGCTGAACAACGAGGAAGTCCACCGTGTGGCGGAAAGCCTCGGTGTCGAGCCGCGTGAAGTGCGTGAGATGGAAAGTCGTCTGACCGGTCATGACATGGCCTTCGACCCGGCTGCAGAAGCCGATGACGACAGTGCTTTCCAGTCGCCGTCCAACTATCTGGAAGACCACCGGTATGACCCGGCCCGTCAACTGGAAGATGCCGACTGGAGCGACAACTCCAATCACAACCTGCACGAAGCATTGGAAGTGCTGGACGAGCGCAGCCGCGACATCCTCTACCAGCGCTGGCTGGCGGAAGAAAAAGCCACGCTGCATGACCTGGCGCAGAAGTACAACGTGTCTGCCGAGCGTATTCGTCAGCTCGAGAAGAGCGCGATGAACAAGCTCAAGTTGTCGATCGCCGCATAACCGGCGCATCGGCAATAAAAAACGCCCCGATCATCACTGATCGGGGCGTTTTTTTTGTGCGCGTATTTCTGGGGCTGCACCAATCCCTGTGGGAGCTGGCAAGCCAGCTCCCACAGGGATTTCGAAAGTTTGGAAGATGTGTGCCCGGCTATTGGGTCCAAGGCGCTCGCCGCGAATCGTTAAGCGTCAGCAAATAGCTGTCCCCACCCAACTGGCTCATCTGCTGCCGAATCCACCCGGCCCGGCGCGACACATAACCGGTCGGATGGCTTGCACTCCACACCCGTGGGTTCGGCAGTACCGCCGCCAGATAACTCGCCTGCTGCCGTGACAGTGACTTGGCGCTCACGCCAAAGTGATGTCGCGCTGCCGCTTCTGCGCCAAACACGCCGTCATCCCACTCGACGCTGTTCAGATACACCTCGAGAATCCGCTGCTTGGGCCAGAACACTTCGATCAGCGCGGTGAACCAGGCCTCCAGACCTTTGCGCAGATAGCTGCGACCCGACCACAAAAACAGATTCTTCGACACTTGCTGACTCAAGGTGCTGGCGCCGCGAATCGAACCGCCCAACTCGTTGTGCGCCAGTGCCGCCTGAATCGCGCGCAGATCAAAACCCCAGTGCTCAGGAAATTTCTGGTCTTCGCCGGCAATCACCGCAACTTTCAGGTCATCGGAGATTTCATCCCAAGGCTTCCAGCTACGTTGCAGATCAATCGGCTCGCCATCAACCCACGATTCAATTTTGCGCTCGACCATCAGCGCGGTGCCCGGTGGCGGCACAAAGCGAAACACCAGCACCAGCAATACGCTGCCGCCCGCGAACCAGAGCAGGGCCTTGATGAAACGACGAAAAAATAAACGCAGCATAGAGATGGCTTGGCCGAACCCGTGGAGCGGGCCATTATACAGACCCTGCCGACCGAGTCTGACTGGAGTTCCAAATGCTGCGTGGCTTTCTGATGCTGGCCGCTTTTTTCGGTTTCACTGGCGTCGCTCTTGGCGCATTTGCCGCCCATGGCCTGAAAAATCGCCTGACGCCCGAGTATCTGGCGATCTTCCACACTGGCGTCACCTATCAACTGGTGCACGCACTCGCGCTGTTTGGCGTAGCGCTGCTGGCCACGCAGATTCAGGGTCGGCTGATCACTTGGGCAGGGATTTCGTTTGCCGTCGGCATCCTGCTGTTCTCCGGCAGCCTGTACCTGCTGACCACCATCGGCATTGGCAAACTCGGGATCATCACCCCGTTCGGTGGCCTGGCATTTCTGATCGGCTGGATATGCCTCGGCCTGGCCGCCTGGCGTTTGCAGTAACCGCTTGACGCTTGGTGCTGACCTTTGGGTCATGAACGGGCTAGAATGCCAGCCCCTAAAAATGATGGCGGCATCCGGCATGCGCATTCAGTTGAACGGCGAATCCCTTGAACTGCCCGACGGTGAAACCGTTGCGGCCCTGCTGACCCGTCTGGATCTGACCGGACGCCGGGTGGCGGTCGAACTCAATCTGGATATCGTCCCGCGCAGCCAGCATGCCGAGACTGCATTGAACGACGGCGATAACGTCGAAGTGGTGCACGCCATCGGCGGTGGCTAATCATCCGGCCTGCATCTGCCGAGCATTCTGCAAGACCCTCACCCCAACAGAGGATTTCCCATGAGCATCGTTCGTAGCGACAAGCCTTTTGTACTGGCCGGTCGTACTTACCAGTCGCGTCTGCTGGTCGGTACCGGCAAGTACCGTGACATGGAAGAAACCCGCGTGGCCATCGAAGCCTCGGGTGCCGAAATTGTCACGTTCGCCGTGCGCCGCACCAACCTTGGCCAGATCAAGGGCGAGCCGAACCTGCTCGAAGTGTTGTCGCCGGATCGCTACACGTTCCTGCCGAACACCGCCGGGTGCTTCGATGCGATCGAGGCCGTGCGCACTTGCCGCCTGGCCCGTGAGCTGCTCGATGGGCACAATCTGGTGAAGCTGGAAGTGCTGGCCGACCAGAAAACCCTGTTTCCCAACGTGATCGAAACCCTCAAGGCCGCCGAAGTGCTGGTCAAGGAAGGTTTCGACGTGATGGTTTACACCAGCGATGACCCGATCATCGCCCGGCAACTGGCGGAAATCGGCTGCATCGCGGTGATGCCGCTGGCCGGTCTGATCGGTTCGGGTCTGGGCATCTGCAATCCGTACAATCTGCAGATCATCCTCGAAGAAGCCAAAATTCCCGTGCTGGTGGATGCTGGTGTTGGTACTGCTTCCGACGCCACCATTGCGATGGAGCTGGGTTGCGATGCGGTGCTGATGAACTCGGCACTCGCCCACGCGCAGCAGCCAGTGATGATGGCTGAAGCCATGAAACACGCGATCGTCGCGGGCCGTCTGGCCTACCTCGCCGGCCGCATGCCGAAAAAACTCTATGCCAGCGCCTCTTCGCCGCTGGATGGTCTGATCAAGTAAGAGCTACTGATGACTGAATCGAACGACACGCCAATCCAGACGGAAGAAGGCGACGAGCGCCAACACCGCCGCATCAAGAGTTTCGTGATGCGCGCCGGGCGCATGACCGAAGGCCAGCAGAAAGGTCTTGATCAGGGCACGCCGCTGTTTGTGCTGCCACTGGCCGATGCGCCAGTCGACTACGATCAAGTGTTCGGCCGCTCGGCGCCGCGCTCGCTGGAAATCGGTTTCGGCATGGGCCACTCGCTGCTGGAAATGGCCGCCGCTTCGCCGGAGCAGGATTTCATTGGCGTCGAGGTGCACCGTCCGGGTGTCGGCGCGCTGCTCAACGGCGTGCTGACGCAAGGCCTGACCAACCTGCGGGTCTACGATTGCGATGCGATCGAAGTGCTCAACCGCTGCATCGCCGACAACAGCCTTGATCGTCTGATGCTGTTCTTCCCCGATCCGTGGCACAAAAGTCGCCACCACAAGCGTCGCATCGTTCAGGCGTCCTTCGCTGAGCTGGTGCGCAGCAAGCTCAAAGTCGGCGGTATTCTGCACATGGCCACCGACTGGGAACCGTACGCCGAATACATGCTGGAAGTGATGAACGTCGCTCCGGGCTATCGCAACCTCGCCGAAGACGGCAAGTGCGTGCCACGCCCGGCCGAACGCCCGATCACCAAGTTCGAACGCCGCGGCGAACGACTGGGCCACGGTGTGTGGGACCTGAAGTTCGAAAAACAATCCTGATTCCAGGATGTAGATGAACCTGTGGGAGCGGGTTTGCCCGCGATGAGGCCATAACATTCAACATTTTTTGTCGACTGTTATGCCGCCATCGCGGGCAAGCCCGCTCCCACAGGTTTTTGTGGTGGATACAATTCAGCGGCGGTCAGCGACTACGCCGATAAGCACCAGCACCACCAACAACACCGGGGCCAGGCTGTAGTTGTTGAACTGGCTCAAGCCTTTGATCACCCACGGCGTGGCGTAGATCAGCGCCGCGCCGCTGCCGATCAGGCACAGCAGCGCCATCAGTGGCACGCGCAGGGCGCCGGCGATGCTGCCCAGGCGTTGCTCGACCCAGCCTTTGAAGTCGGCGCCGAACAGCACCAGCAGGCAGCCGACCAGCGCCAAAGCGATTTCCGAAAGGTTGCTGCGGCTCCAGCGGGACACGGTGGCGAGCAGGTCGAGAATCAAATCCATGGGTTTTTCCTTAGGGCTGCCGTTCGGCGTTGGGCTCAGCTCAGAAATTTCTGCAGCAAGTCGTTGAGGAACAGTTGTCCGCGCTCGGTGGCCGCCAGACGTGACGGTTCGACCTGCAACAGGCCGCTTTGTTCTGCCTCGCGCCGGTGTTCGTCGAGGCTTTCCAGCGACAGGCCGGTGCGTTCCGGGTACAGGCGCGATTCGACGCCAGCAGTCAGGCGCAGTGCGTTCATCAGAAACTCGAACGGCATTTCGTCATTGGTCAGGGCTTTCTCGCCCGCCTGATAATGCTTGGCCGGGTTGAGATAGTCCTTCGGCAGACGCGTCTTCCAGGTACGCACAATGCGCCCGTTCGGATGGCTGAGTTTGCCGTGAGCACCGGCGCCAATGCCGATGAAATCGCCGAAGCTCCAGTAATTGAGATTGTGCCGCGCCGCGCGACCGGGCTGGGCATAAGCCGAAACCTCGTACTGCGCGTAGCCGTGCTCGGCCAGCAGCGCTTGCCCGGCCTCTTGAATGTCCCACAGCGTGTCGTCTTCCGGCAGCACGGGCGGCTGGTTCCAGAACACTGTGTTCGGTTCCAGCGTCAGTTGATACCAGGACAAGTGTGTAGGATTCAGCGCGATGGCCTGGCGCAGATCACTCAAGGCGTCGTCCAGTGACTGGTTGGGCAAGCCGTGCATCAAGTCCAGATTGAAGTTATCGAACCCGGCCTGACGTGCCATGCCAGCAGCACGCACCGCTTCGGCACCGTTGTGAATCCGCCCGAGCGCTTCAAGTTTTTCCTGCTGAAAGCTCTGAATACCAATCGACAGGCGATTGATGCCCAGCTTGCGGTACGCGACGAATTTTTCTTGTTCGAAGGTGCCGGGGTTGGCTTCCAGGGTGATTTCGATGTCATGAGCAAACGTGATGCGTTGTTCAACACCTTTCAACAGCCGCCCAAGCGCTTCGGCGCTGAACAGGCTTGGCGTGCCGCCGCCAAAAAAGATCGAACTCAACTCGCGCCCGTAGACCGCGTGCAGATCCTGATCGAGATCGGCGAGCAGCGCGTCGACGTATTCCTGCTCCGGCAGCACCGGGCTGGCGGTGTGCGAGTTGAAATCGCAATACGGGCATTTGCGTACACACCACGGGATGTGGATGTACAGCGCCAGGGGCGGCAGCGTTGTGAGCGGTGCCCGAGGCGAGGAGGCGGCGCCGCCAATGATCAGCGACGACGCGGAGGAATCGTGAGTCATTTCAAGCCCAGACGCTGGCGCAGCAGAACCATTGCACGGGCGCGGTGGCTGATCTGGTTCTTGTCGGCCGGGCTCAGTTCGGCGCTGGAAACTTCGCGCTCCGGCACCCAGAACAGCGGGTCGTAGCCGAAACCGTGATCGCCACTGGCGGCGGTCAGAATGCGCCCGTGCCACAGGCCTTCGCAGAGGATCGGCAACGGATCGTCGGCATGTCGCACCAGTGCCAAGACGCAAACGAACTGCGCGCCGCGCTCGGCTTCAGGCACATCTTTCAAGGCATCCAGCAATTTGGCGTTGTTCGCCGCATCGCCTTTACCGTCGGCATAGCGTGCCGAGTAGATGCCCGGCGCGCCGCCGAGAAAATCCACCGCCAGGCCCGAGTCATCGGCCAGCGCCGGCAACCCGGAGATGCGCGCCGCATTACGCGCCTTGAGGATCGCGTTTTCGACGAACGACAGACCTGTTTCTTCCGGCTCCACGCTGCTGAATTCGCCAATCGAGCGCAGTTGCACCGATTCGCCGAGCATGGCCTGGAGTTCTTTGAGTTTGCCGGCGTTATGGCTGGCCAGTACGAGTTGTGTGAGGTTCATCATTCGCCGGGGAAAAGTTCCTGGTTGAAATTGATGGTGTCGATCTTGTCGCCGGTCTGCACTTTGATCTCAAAAGTGCGCACTTCCTGCTGCTCGACCGGGTATTGGGCGATGTAGTAGATCGCGCCTTGTTCGGTGATCTGGCGGAAGGTCAGCGGCACGCTCTGGCTGGTCAGGTCTTTGACCGTGCCAGTCACCTGCGCGATGACTGGCTTGCCAGCCTTGATCACCGAGACGTTGATCACGCCTTGATTCTTGCTGCGGATCAGCTCGGCAGCCTTGGCGATGTCCGGCGTCAGAAACGTCGAGTTGAAGGTGTTGTAGTGCACCGTCACGTCGCCGAAGGTTTGCTTGCGCTCGCCCTTGATCACGTCGGCGGCCATGGCACTGATGCTCAGGCAAGCGGTTAACACGAACAACGCTATACGACCCATGATCTCTCTCCTCGAAATGGCGTGTTTCAGACCGCGATCTGGTGATCCGCAAGCCCTGGGCTGCTGACGCGGTAGATACCGATCTCACCCAACAGATTAGGCCATAGCTTACTGGCCCACCCGTGGCGGTGCTGTTGATCCACGGCAAGCCGATCAATGACCTTGGCTTCGCGTTCACGGCACAGTTCTTCAAAGTCTTCGAAGGTACAGAAGTGGATGTTCGGCGTGTTGTACCAGGTGTACGGCAGAAACTCCGACACCGGCATCCGCCCCTTGCTCGCCAGATACCAGCGGCAGCGCCAGTGGCCGAAGTTGGGGAAGGTGATGATGCACTGACGCCCGACCCGCAGCATTTCGTCGAGGATCTTGTCCGGGTAATGCACGGCTTGCAGGGCCTGCGTCATCACCACCACGTCGAAACTGTTGCTGGCGAAGTTGCCCAGGCCCTTGTCCAGATCCTGCTCGATGACGTTGACGCCTTTGGCCACGCACTGCGCGATGTTGTCGGCGTCGTTTTCCAGGCCATAACCGGTGACCTGCTTGTGGTCGCGCAGCCAGGTCAGCAGCTCGCCGTCACCGCAGCCGAGGTCGAGCACGCGGCTGCCGGCGGGGATCCATTCCTGGATGATTTCCAGATCAGCTCTCATGGCTTTCTCACAACGTGATTCGGTTCATGTAATTGCCGAACGCCTGCAAATAGCGCGGGATCGGAATCAGGAAGGCGTCGTGGCCCTGCGGCGCGTCGATCTCCAGGTAGCTGACGTCCTTGCGCGCGGCCATCAGCGCGTCCACCAGTTCCCGCGAGCGGGCAGGGGAGAAGCGCCAGTCAGTGGTGAACGACATCACACAGAACTTGGCTGTAGCGTTGGCGAAGGTTTTCGCCAGGTCATCGTCGAAGTTCGCCGCCGGATCGAAGTAATCCAGTGCCTTGGTCATCAACAGATAGGTGTTGGCATCGAAGCGTCCGGAGAACTCTTCGCCCTGATAGCGCAAGTAGCTTTCGACCTGGAATTCGACGCTGTGGAAGTCGTAGTTGAGCTTCTCGCTCTTCAGGCCCCGGCCGAATTTCTCGCCCATCGAATCGTCGGACAGATACGTGATGTGCCCGACCATCCGCGCCAGCATCAGCCCACGCTTGGGGATTACGCCGGCTTCCTGGAACGAGCCACCGTGGAATTCCGGGTCGGTGAGGATCGCCTGACGCGCCACTTCGTTGAAGGCGATGTTCTGCGCCGACAGCTTGGGGGCCGAGGCGATGGCCAGGCAGTGGCGCACGCGATCCGGGTAAGTGATGGTCCATTGCAGCGCCTGCATGCCGCCGAGGCTGCCGCCGATCACTGCCGCCCACTGGCCGATGCCGAGCAGGTCAGCGAGACGCGCCTGGCTGTGCACCCAGTCTTCCACGGTCAGCACCGGGAAGTCGGCGCCGAAGGGCTTGCCGGTCTCGGGGTTGATGCTGCTCGGGCCGGTGGAGCCGTTGCATCCACCGAGGTTGTTCAGGCTGACCACGAAGAATTTGCTGGTGTCGATCGGCTTGCCGGGGCCGATGCAGCTGTCCCACCAACCGGGCTTGCGGTCGTCGACGCTGTGATAGCCGGCGGCGTGATGATGGCCGGACAACGCATGACAGATCAGCACGGCGTTGCTCGCCTGCGCGTTGAGCGTGCCGTAGGTTTCGTAGATCAGGTCATAAGCGGGCAGCGACCGGCCACAGGCCAGGGCCAGCGGTTCGCTGAAGTGCGCCGTTTGCGGCGTCACCAGACCAACAGAATCGGGGGGAAAGGCAGCTGGCATCGACCCTGCTCTCGTTGAAATGAGGCGTAAGTCTAAAGACCGGGGGGGTTAGCGGCAAGCGGCCCTCACCCTAACCCTCTCCCGGAGGGAGAGGGGACTGATCGAGGCGATCTTCAGAGCTACGCCGACCTGAAATTTCCGCGCCGGACTCCGGTCTCGGAAACAACACAGCTGAGCTCCCTCTCCCTCGGGAGAGGGCTGGGGTGAGGGGAGAGGCCGACACGGAATCAGACCGAACAACGCCCACACCGCCCCAGCAAAAACCGATCACATCAACAAACGCAATATCTCCGGCATCATCGTCATCGCCGCCAGATTGTTGATCACCAACATATCGATCAGCTTCAACACCAGGAAGGCAAAAATCGGCGACAGATCCAGCCCGCCGAGATTCGGCAGGAAGCGACGGAACGGCGCCAGAGCCGGTTCACAGATCTGGTTCACCAGTTCAGCGCCCGGGTTATGGCTGCCCGGTGCGACCCAAGACAGAATGATGCTGATGATCATGGCCCAGAAGAAGATCTTCAGGAACAGCGCGGCCACGCCGATCAGCGACCAGATAAACAGTTGCAGCGGATTGCCGGTGGTGCCGTACGTCAGCAGCAGGGTCAGGGCCATCAGCGCCAGTTGCACCAGAATTGCCAGTACCAGCGACGACATGTCCAGACCGAACATGCTCGGGATGATCCGGCGCAGTGGCTTGAGCAGCGGCTGGGTGGCTTTGACGATGAACTGGCAGAGCGGGTTGTAGAAGTTCGCGCGCACCAGTTGCAGAACGAAGCGCAACAACACGATCAGCAGATACAGACTGCCGAGGGTTTGCAGCACGTAAACCGCTGCGGTGTTCAATCCAATCATGTAAGGCTCCTTATTTGCCCAGTTGTTCGGCCATTTCGGCCGAGCGGTGCGCGGCGGCGCCGAGTGCTTTTTCTACCAGCGCTTCGAAGCCGCCAGCCTGGAACGATTTGATTGCGGCTTCAGTGGTACCGGCCGGCGAGGTCACGCGACGGCGCAGTTCCGCGGCGTCAACGTCACTGGAAACGGCCATATGCGCGGCGCCGAGAGCGGTTTGCAAGGTCAGTTGTTCAGCGGTTTCTTTTGGCAGACCGAGTTTGACGCCAGCGGCAGTCATGGCTTCGATCAGCAGGAAGAAGTACGCCGGGCCGGAGCCGGACACGGCGGTCACTGCGTCCAGTTGCAGCTCTTCGTTCAGCCACAGCGCGATGCCGACGGCGGACAGCAACTCTTCGGCCTGCTGACGCTGCTCGGCAGTCACTTCGCTGGTGGCGTACAAGCCGCTGACGCCTTGGCGCAGCAGCGCCGGAGTATTCGGCATGCAGCGCACAATCGGCTGCTCGCCGAGCCACGCGGTCATGCTCGCGCAGGTGATGCCGGCAGCAATCGAGACCACCAGTTGATGGGGTTTGAGGCTCGGGCGAATCGCTTCGCATACGGCTTTCATGGCTTGCGGCTTGACCGCCAGCACTACTACGTCGGCGCCGTCGATGGCCTGAGCGTTGTCGGCGAAGGTTTCGATGCCGTGTTCGCGGCTGACGCGCGTGCGGGTTTCTTCACCCGGATCGCTGGCGCGGATCAGCGCGGCGTCCAGACCCTTGGCCCGCAGGCCGCCGATCAGGCTGGCGGCCATGTTGCCGGCACCGATAAAGGCAATACGTGTGTCGCTCATGTCTGATCCTTATCTGGAAATGTTCAAGATTGGGAATAGTCTCTGGCGCCAAACAGGGCCGTACCGATACGTACCCATGTGGCGCCTTGGGCAATGGCCGACTCGAGGTCGTGGCTCATGCCCATGGAAAGTGTGTCGAGCGGCAGATTGAGGCTCGCTTGCAATTGCTGCACGGTGGCAAACGCTGCGTCTTGTTCGGCGCGATCTTCGGTCGGCTCGGGAATCGCCATCAATCCGCGCAACTTGATCCGTGGCAACGCACTGATCGCTTGCGCCAATGCCGGCAGATCCGCCGGGGTGCAGCCGGACTTGCTGGCTTCACCGCTGACGTTGACCTGAATGCAGATGTTCAGCGGCGGCATGTCCGCCGGGCGTTGTTCGGACAGGCGTTGGGCGATTTTCAAACGATCCACAGAGTGCACCCAAGCGAAATGCTCGGCGATGGCGCGAGTCTTGTTCGATTGAATGGGGCCGATGAAATGCCAGATCAAGGGCAGGTCGGCCAGTTCGAGCTGTTTGCCCAAGGCTTCCTGCAGATAGTTCTCGCCAAAATCCCGCAGGCCGGCGGCGTACGCTTCACGCAAGGCTTCGCCGGGCTTGGTCTTGCTCACGGCCAAGAGCTGCACGCTGTTTTCGACGCGCCCGGCGGATTCGGCGGCGGCACGGATGCGCGAACTAACCTGAACAATGTTGTCTGCTATCGTGGACATCAAGAGGCGCCAGCGGTCTGAAGGTTCGCGGCATTCTACTGGAATTGAGGGACGCTATGGATATCACTGAACTGCTGGCCTTCAGCGCCAAACAGGGCGCTTCCGACCTGCACTTGTCGGCCGGATTGCCGCCGATGATCCGCGTCGATGGCGATGTGCGGCGGATCAATCTGCCGGCGCTCGATCACAAACAAGTGCACGAATTGATCTACGCCATCATGAACGACACCCAGCGCGTGGACTTCGAGAAACATCTCGAAACCGACTTTTCCTTCGAAGTGCCCGGTGTGGCGCGGTTTCGGGTCAATGCCTTCAACCAGAATCGCGGCGCCGGGGCAGTGTTTCGTACCATTCCGTCGAAAGTGCTGAGCATGGAAGACCTCGGCATGGGCGACGTCTTCCGCAAGATCACCGACGCCCCGCGCGGGCTGGTGCTGGTCACCGGGCCGACCGGCTCGGGCAAGTCGACCACGCTGGCGGCGATGATCGATTATCTCAACACCCATCGCCATCACCACATCCTGACCATCGAAGACCCGATCGAATTCGTCCATGAATCGCGTAAATGCCTGATCAATCAGCGTGAAGTCCACCGCGATACGCGCAGTTTCGCCACGGCGCTGCGTTCGGCTTTGCGCGAAGACCCGGATGTGATTCTGGTCGGCGAGATGCGCGATCTGGAAACCATCCGCCTGGCGTTGACCGCCGCCGAGACCGGGCATCTGGTGTTCGGCACGCTGCACACCACGTCGGCGGCGAAGACCATCGACCGGGTGGTGGACGTGTTCCCTGGTGACGAGAAGTCGATGGTGCGCTCGATGCTGTCGGAGTCGCTGTTGGCGGTGGTGTCGCAGACCTTGATCAAGAAGATCGGCGGCGGGCGGGTGGCGGCGCACGAGATCATGCTCGGCACGTCGGCGATCCGTAACCTGATCCGCGAGGACAAGGTCGCGCAGATGTATTCGTCGATTCAGACCGGTGGGTCTTTGGGGATGCAGACACTGGATATGTGCCTGAAGGAGTTGGTGACCAAAGGCTTGATCAGCCGCGAGCATGCGCGAGAGAAGGCGCGTACGCCGGATAATTTTTAGGAGCTAAAAGCAAAAGATCGCAGCCTCCGGCAGCTCCTACAGGGAAACGCTAATCCCGTGTAGGAGCTGCCGAAGGCTGCGATCTTTTGATCTTGCTGTAAGGCTTAGCGCTGAACCACGCGCAACTGGTTCGGTTCTTTCGGCAACACACGCTTGGCAACCACGTAGTGTTTTTCCCAGTACGGCTTGTTCAAGGTGTCGATGCTTACCGACTTGCCGCGACGCGGTGCGTGGATAAAGCGGTCGTTGCCCAGGTAGATGGCAACGTGATTGACCCGACGACTCTTGATGTTGAAGAAAATCAGATCGCCCGGCTTCAGATCCTTGCGCTCGACTTTCTCGCCGTGGCCGCTGGCCATGGCGTTCGAGGTGCGTGGCAGGTCGAACGTAGCGTCGTTGAACGCGTATTTCACCAGACCGCTGCAATCAAAGCCTTTACTTGGGCTGCTGCCGCCCCAACGATAGGGAGTGCCGAGGACGTTTACCGCGCGGCTGAGGACATTGCTGCTTTCCTTGCTCGCCATCGGTGGCACCAGCTTGCTGTTGCCTTTGCTGCTCAGCGTGGTGGTTTTGCTCTGCTTGCTCTTGTTCGAGGGAGCAGAAGCATGGGATTTCGGGGTGAAACCGTTAACGTTGGGAAGACGTTGCTCACGATTGGTGGCGTGGGCGGCCAGTGGCAGTAACAGGCAAATGGTTAGCCATGTCTTGAAAAATGGTCGCATTAGGCGTGGCTCTTAAGTGATAGCGCGCAACTTTATAACAGCTTTTTTGTCCCTTCCGAGGCCGTTGGTCGATTCAAGCGGCGGGCAACGGAACCAAATAAGCGGCAAATTGACGCGATTGTCGGACACGAGTCCGATGCTATAAGGCTTTGACGGACGTCACCCTAACATTTGCCATACGTCGGCTACCTGTAAAAAAGTCACAAAGAATTCAACAATATTTATCTATCGTGTGCATCGAGGTCTTAATGAGCAGCTATCAGCTACCCCGTGTGAAAGAAAAAGACACCCACAGCAAATTCATCGGTTACCTGCTGTGGATATTCGGATTTACCGGCGCGCACCGCTTTTATTACGGCAAGCCGGTGACCGGGACGATCTGGTTTTTCACCCTTGGATTGTTGGGAATCGGCTGGCTGATCGACCTGTTTCTGATCCCGGCAATGGATCGCGAAGCAGATCTGCGTTTCACCGCAGGGCCGATCGAGTACAACGTGGCGTGGATTCTGCTGGCGTTTCTCGGCGTATTCGGCGTGCACCGGATGTATCAGGGCAAGTGGATCAGCGGATTGCTGTACTTGCTGACGGGCGGGTTGTTCTTTCTGGGGGTGTTGTATGACTTCTGGACGCTGAACGATCAGGTCTCGGTGCGTAACGCGCAGAATCGCGGCACCTTCCAGTAAGCCATCGCTGGCAAGCCAGCTCCCACAAGGTCTTGCGCAATCTTCGGGTTAGCGCAAAACCTGTGGGAGCAGCTGGCTTGCCAGCGATTGAGGGCAACTCGTTATCAAGCCTGGTGACTGATCCGCCCATCCACCAAGGTATAGCGAACCACACCTGGCAAAGTGTGACCCAGGAACGGGCAGTTCTCACCCTTCGAGCGCCAGCCTTCACCGGCCACTGTCGAAGCCTTCGGATCGAACAGCACGATATCCGCTGCGCCACCCACCGCCAGCTTGCCCGCCGGCAGGCGCAAGGCGTCGGCCGGGCCAGCGCTCAAACGCGCGAGCAAGGTCGGCAGATCGAGCAGACCATCCTCAACCAGCGTCATCGCCAGCGGCAGCAGCAGCTCAACACTGCTGATGCCCGGCTCGGTCGCGCCGAACGGTGCCAGTTTCGCGTCACGTTCATGCGGTTGGTGATGGCTGGAGATGGCCGACACCACACCGGATTTCACCGCATCACGCAGGCCATCGCGGTCGGCGCGGGTGCGCAGCGGCGGTTGTACGTGATACAGACTGTTGAAGTCGATCAGCGCTTCATCCGTCAGGATCAGCTGATACAACGCCACATCCGCCGTTACCTTCAGGCCACGCGCCTGCGCCTGAGCGATCAGCGCCACGCCGCGCGCGCTGGTCAACTGACTGAAATGCGCACGCACGCCAGTCTGCTCGACCAACAGCAGGTCGCGAGCCAAAGCTACGGTTTCAGCAGTTTCCGGAATGCCTGGCAAACCGAGGAAACTTGCGGTCGGGCCTTCGTGCGCCAGACCGCCCTCAGCCAGATCGTGATCTTGCGAATTGAAAATCACCGTCAGATCAAAGGTCGCCGCGTAATCCAGCGCCCGGCACAAAGTGCGGGTGTTGCGGAAACTCTCCAGGCCGTTACCGAACGCCACGCAACCGGCGTCGCGCAGGGCCACCAGTTCGGCCAGTTGCTCGCCATCCAGACCTTTGCTCAGCGCGCCAATCGGGAACACCTTGGTGTTGCCGGCTTCGCGAGCGCGGTCGAGGATCAGCTCGGCCACCGCCGAAGTGTCGAGCACCGGTTTGGTCTGTGGCGGGCAGCACAGGCTGGTCACGCCACCCGCCGCTGCAGCGCGGGTTTCGCTGGCAATCGAGCCTTTGCGGCTGTAGCCCGGCTCGCGCAGGGCGACGTTGAGGTCGACCAGGCCAGGTGCGGCGATCAAACCCGTCGCATCAATGGTTTCCAGCGCGGTGAAACCGGCCGGCGCAGCGCCGAGGGCGATGATCTTGCAGGCTTCAATGTGAATATCGGTGATTTGATCCAGGCCGCTGCTTGGATCGATGACGCGGGCGCCGAGAATGCTGAGCTTCACTGGGCGTTCTCCTGCTCGAATTGACGTTGCGCAGTCTGCCCGCTCATGGCCATCGATAGCACGGCCATACGGATCGCGATGCCGTAGGTAACTTGATTGAGGATCACCGAATGCGGGCCGTCGGCCACTGCGGATTCGATCTCCACGCCACGGTTGATCGGCCCCGGATGCATGACGATGCAATCCGGTTTGGCCCCGGCCAGACGCGCGGTGGTCAGGCCGAACAGGCGATAGAACTCGCCTTCACTCGGCAGCAGGCCGCCGGTCATGCGCTCGCGTTGCAGACGCAACATGATCACCACGTCAACGTCTTTCAGGCCTTCGGTCATGTCGGTGTAGACCTTTACGCCGTACTGCTCGATGCCGATCGGCAGCAGGGTTTTCGGCGCGATCACGCGGATGTCCGGGCAGCCGAGGGTTTTCAGCGCGAGCATGTTCGAGCGCGCCACCCGCGAGTGCAGGATGTCGCCGACGATGGCCACCGAGAGGTTTTCGAAGCTGCCCTTGTGCCGACGGATGGTCAGCATGTCGAGCATGCCCTGAGTCGGGTGCGCGTGACGGCCGTCGCCGCCGTTGATGATCGCCACTTGCGGGCAGACATGTTCGGCGATGAAGTGCGCAGCGCCGGAATCACCGTGGCGCACGACGAACATGTCGGCAGCCATCGCTTCGAGGTTGCGCAGGGTGTCGAGCAGCGTTTCGCCCTTGCTCGCCGACGAGGTCGAGACGTTCAGGGTGATCACGTCCGCCGACAGCCGCTGGGCCGCCAGTTCGAAAGTGGTACGGGTGCGCGTGGAGTTTTCAAAGAACACGTTGCACACGGTCTTGCCGCGCAGCAACGGGACTTTCTTCACCGCCCGGGCGCCGACTTCAAGGAACGAATCGGCAGTGTCGAGGATTTCCGTCAGCAACTCGCGGCGCAGGCCGTCGAGCGAGAGGAAGTGGCGCAGCTGGCCCTGATCATTGAGCTGCAGCGGGCGCTTGGTATCTAGAGGCGTCATCGCGAAGGGGACTCTCAATAGGGCGGATTAAAGGGCAAAGTCTTGCAGTTCGAGCGCCAGCGGCTCGGGGCCGGACAGCTTCACCCGCTCGTGCGCGGCCAGCGTCAGGGTTGCACCGACCACATTCGGGCGGATCGGCAGCTCGCCGGCGTCCAGATCGAGCAGGCAGACCAGCGTCACGCTGGCCGGGCGGCCGTAGTCGAACAGTTCGTTCATGGCGGCGCGAATGGTGCGGCCGCTCATCAGTACGTCGTCGATCAGCACCAGATGCTGGCCTTCGATCTCGAAGGGCAGGGCGGACGGGCGCACTTGCGGGTGCAGGCCGTTCTGGCTGAAATCGTCGCGGTAGAAGGACACATCCAGGGTGCCGAGCGGCGCATCGCTGCGCATTTCCTTGAGCAAGGCCTGGGCGACCCAGATGCCACCGGTGCGAATGCCGATGTAACGCGGTTCGCTGATGCCACGCTGGGCCAGGTGCGCCTTGAGGCTAGTGGCCATCTGGCTGATCAGATCGGCGGGATTGGGCAGACTCATGGTTGCTCCTTCTTTGACCCGAGCCTGATCCTGCCGGACGTGGCTCGGGTATTTAGCCAAAAGAAAAGCGCCGTAGCGCTTCTCGAATTAAATGCGCTCAGGACGCAAACAGTGCAGTGTTTTCATCGAGCCAGCCTTGCAGCAGCAGGGCGGCGGCGATGGCATCCACCGGGTTGTCGCGGTAACTGCCCTTTTGTCCGCCACGCGCCATCCGCTCGCCCTTGGCTTCAAAAGTGGTCAGGCGTTCATCGTGGGTATAAAAGGGCAGGTTGTAGCGGCCGTTGAGGCGGCGGGCAAACTTCTCGGCGCGTACGCACATGTCGCTTGGCGTGCCGTCCATGTTCAGCGGCAGGCCGACTACTACAGCGTCGGGTTTCCATTCCTTTATAAGCGCTTCGACCTGATTCCAGTCCGGAACGCCGTTTTGCGCTTTCAAGGTGCACAGCTCGCGGGCCTGGCCGGTAATCACCTGACCGACCGCGACGCCGATCTGTTTGGTGCCGTAATCGAAGCCGAGAATCAGACGCAGAGCCATCAGGCGTGCCCCGCCTGGCTGGTCAGCAAGCTGAGGTTGATCCCCAGATGCTTGGCTGCCGCTTCCAGACGCAGTTCGCTGCTGGTGTTGAACAGGATGTCGGCGTCATACGGGCAGTTGAGCCAGGCGTTGTCGGCCAGTTCGGCTTCGAGTTGCCCGGCTTCCCAACCGGCGTAGCCGAGGGTGATCAGGCTTTTCGCCGGGCCCACGCCGTCAGCGATGGCGAACAGCACGTCCTGGGAGGTGGACAGCGCCAGATCGCCTTCCAGCTCGACGGTCGCCTGAAAGGTCTTGCCCGCCGGATGCAGGACAAACCCGCGATCAGTCTGCACCGGACCGCCGATGAAGATCGGCACGTGCTGGCACAGTGCAGGCGGCTCGATGTCCGGGCGCAGTTGTTCGAGAATGTCGGCCAGATTCAGCTCTTGCGGTCGATTGACCACCAGCCCCATGGCCCCATTGGCCGTGTGCTCGACGATGTAGGTCAAGGTGTGGGCAAAGTTCGGGTCGGCCATGTGTGGCATGGCAATCAGGAATTGATGCTTGAGGTAGCTGGGGCTGACGTTTTTCATGTGCGCTAGTGTGGCGTTCAAGGGGCGAACTGACAAGCTGGGGATGCGTTGCAAATGGTCTTCTGATCGTTCAACAGACCACTGTGGCGAGGGAGCTTGCTCCCGCTCGGCTGCGCAGCAGTCGCAAAATCTGCTGGCGCGGTGTGTCTCAAGAAAAGCAGGGGGCCGCTTCGCAGCCCAGCGGGAGCAAGCTCCCTCGCCACAAAAGCTGTACGGGTGGTATTCAGTTACTGGAAAGCTTGTCGCCCCGGGCGAATTTCCAGGTGCGGATGATTTCCAGTCGGTCGACATCTGCCAGATCGCCGCTGAACGGTGCAAACGGCGCTGCCAGCCGCACAATCCGCTGCGCCGCCTGATCCAGCAGCGGCTGGCCGGAGGATTCCAGCACCAGCACTTCATACAGCGAGCCGTCGCGGTTGATCGAAACCATCAGGCGCAGGTTGCCGTAAATCTGCTGGCGGCGCGCTTCGTCGGGATAATTCAGGTTGCCGATGCGCTCGACCTTCTTGCGCCAGTCATCCTTATACCAGGCGCCCTTGTCGCGCATGGTCGAGGCCGCGCTGAGGCGGTGGATACGCGGGCGTTTGGCGTACAGCTGCTGTTCGTTGGCCAGTTCCGCTTCGAGACTGGCGATGTCGCTGGACAGCTGCGAGCTGTCGAACGTCGGCGCATCGACCGTCGGTTTGATCGGGGTTTTGGCTTCTTCTTTCTTGGTCGGGGCTTTTTTTGGCTTCGGCGCGACGGTGGTCACTGCAGCCTTGGGCGCGGCGTCCTGCACTTGCGGCTTGGCGGCCGGCGGCGGGGTGACCTTCTTCACCTCGTTGGCCTGGAACGGCGCGACTTCAGTCGTCTTCGGAATCGCCTTCTTGTCCAGCGTGCCGCTGCCTTCCTGATTTTCCTGCGCAAGGAAATCGGCCTTCTTCGGCTTGGTTTCGCTCTTGAACGTGGCGAGGGTGATTTCCAGGGTTTTGCTGATCTGCTTGGGCTCGACCATGGTGAAACCCACGCCAAGCAGCAGCGCCAAATGGATCAGCGCCGCGAGAAACAGGGTAAATCCGAGGCGATCGACCGGGCGCACGCCACGATGGGCGAGTTCTGCGGGCAGATCGGACGGGAGGGTCATGACAAGTAAACCAACATCGCGTTTTTCACAGGCCGCGCATGATAACGCAATGTTGGTCGCATCTTGGTTGTTCTAACTCAACGAGCCTTGAGCTTCTGATCGATGGCATCCATCAGCAAGCCGCCGATGTCGGTGCCGAACGCGTTGTCGATCTCGCGGATGCAGGTCGGGCTGGTGACGTTGATTTCGGTCAGGTGCTCGCCGATCACATCCAGACCGACGAACAGCAGGCCTTTCTCGCGCAGGGTCGGGCCGACTTGTGCGGCGATCCAGCGATCCTTGTCGGTCAGCGGACGTGCTTCGCCGCGACCACCGGCCGCGAGGTTGCCCCGGGTTTCGCCCTGAGCGGGGATCCGCGCCAGGCAGTAATCTACCGGCTCACCGTCGATCATCAAGATGCGCTTGTCGCCGTCCTTGATCGCCGGCAGGTAAGCCTGGCCCATGATCTGCTGGCCGCCGAGGGCGGTCAGGGTTTCCAGAATCACCGACAGGTTCGGATCACCGGCACGGTGACGGAAGATCGACGTGCCGCCCATGCCGTCCAGCGGCTTGAGGATCACGTCGCCGTGTTTGGCGGCGAATTCACGCAGCACGTCGGTGCGGCGGCTGACCACGGTCGGGGGTGTGCACTGCGGGAACAGCGTGGCGAACAGCTTTTCGTTGCAGTCGCGCAGGCTCTGCGGCTTGTTCACCACCAGCACGCCAGCGGCTTCGGCTTGTTCGAGCAGATAAGTGGAGTAAACGAACTCCATGTCGAACGGCGGATCCTTGCGCATCAGGATCACGTCCAGATCGCTCAGCAGCGAATCCTGCTCGGCGTCCAGTTCGAACCATTTTTCCGGGTTGGCGAACACCTTCAGCGGACGCATGCGCGCCCGCGCCTGACCTTCGCCCTGATACAGGTCGCGCTGTTCCATATAGAACAGTTCCCAGCCGCGCTTCTGCGCGGCCAGCAGCATGGCCAGCGAGCTATCCTTTTTATAGGAAATGCTGGCGATAGGGTCCATGACAATCCCGACGCGAACGCTCATTGGGTTTTCCTCGAAAATGGGCTACCGGAACGGTATGAAAAAAGTGCCGCCAGAGTGGCGCCGGGCGGGTTTGCGGTCAAGGAAAAACCCGTCGATAGATTGCATCTGGAGACTGTGCTAAAAAGGCTGGCAATACGTGCTGGCCCTTGAGCATCAAGGGTTTGAAGCCAGCGGTCATCGCAAAACGGACAAATTGATTCGCAAAGGCGACGGTAGAGCCCCCTTATGGAACAGCAGTCCAGCGCCTTGAAGGTCATGGTGATCGACGACTCGAAAACGATTCGTCGCACCGCCGAAACATTGTTGAAAAATGCGGGTTGCGAAGTCATCACGGCAATCGACGGTTTCGACGCTCTGGCGAAGATCGCCGATAACCATCCCGGGATCATTTTTGTCGACATCATGATGCCGCGTCTGGATGGTTATCAGACCTGCGCTTTAATCAAGAACAACAGTGCGTTCAAGGCCACGCCGGTGATCATGCTGTCGTCGCGTGACGGGCTGTTCGACAAGGCCAAGGGGCGGATTGTCGGTTCCGATCAATTTTTGACCAAGCCTTTCAGCAAGGAAGAACTGCTCGACGCGATTTCGGCCCATGTGCCGGGCTTCGCCGCCGTTTTGCCGCAGTAAGACATGTATACAGACGCGCGGTCAGCGGGCCGTGGGTCGACAAGAAAATGGGGAAAACCATGGCACGTATTCTGATCGTCGATGACTCGCCGACCGAAATGTACAAACTGACCGGCATGCTCGAAAAGCACGGTCATGAAGTGTTGAAAGCCGAAAACGGTGCCGACGGCGTAGCGCTGGCCCGTCAGGAAAAACCCGACGCAGTGCTGATGGATATTGTCATGCCCGGCCTCAACGGCTTTCAGGCCACGCGCCAGTTGACCAAAGACCCGGACACCGGGCACATCCCGGTGATCATCATCACCACCAAGGATCAGGAAACCGACAAGGTCTGGGGCACCCGTCAGGGCGCCAAGGACTACCTGACCAAACCGGTCGACGAAGAAACCCTGATCAAAACCCTGAACAACGTGCTGGCCGGTTGATCGCGCAGCCATGAGCGAGTCGCTGACCGCGTTCGAGCTGTTGTGGCAGATCGACCAGCGCTGCCGTTTGCTGGCGGCGGACTTGCCGTCGCAAGCGGCGCGCGAGGATCGCTGGAGCGGCATCGGCTTTCGTCTCGGCGAACACTGGTATGTCGCGCCGATGGGCGAAGTCAGCGAAGTGCTGCCGGAACCGCGCTTCACTCAATTGCCCGGGGTCAAGCCGTGGGTCAAGGGTGTGGCTAACCTGCGCGGGCGTTTGCTGCCGATCATGGATCTGTGCGGGTTCTTCGGCCATGAGCTGTCGCCGATGCGCAAGCAGCGGCGGGTATTGGTGGTGGAGCATCAGGACGTGTTTGCCGGGCTGATCGTCGATGAAGTGTTCGGCTTGCAGCATTTCGAGCAGGACAGTTTTGAACCGATGCCGATCAGCCAGCGCCACGGCTCGAAGGCCGAGTTTGTGCAGGGGCATTTTCGGCGTGAGCAGGACTGGCGCGTGTTCAGCCTGTTTGCGCTGGCGCAGTCACCGGTGTTCATGAACGTAGCGGTATAGCAGCAACAATATAGAACCCATGTGGGAATGGGCCTTTGTGGCGAGGGGATTCAGCGAATCGTCGCACCGCCCCGTTGGGTCGCGTAGCGACCCCAAAAAACTTGGGGCTGCTGCGCAGCCCAACGGGGATAAATCCCCTCGCCACAAGGGCTAGCTCCCACAGGTTTTCGGCATGTCTTGGAAGGTGCGGATGACAAAAGCAAAAACAGGCAAGCCCGCAGAAGGCTCGCGCAGCCGCTCGCAGATCATCGTGCTGTTTATCGCGCTGATCGTGTTCATCATGCTGCTGTTCGCCAACTTCGCTTACCTCAACACCCAGGCCAACTACGACAAGCAGTACATCGGCCACGCCGGGGAACTGCGCGTGCTCTCGCAACGCATCGCCAAGAATGCCACCGAAGCCGCCGCCGGCAAGGCTGCCGCGTTCAAGTTGCTCAGCGATGCGCGCAACGATTTCGCGCAGCGCTGGGGCTATCTGAAAAAGGGTGACCCGCAGACCAGCCTGCTGCCAGCACCTTCCGCCGTACGCCCGGAAATGCGCGCCGTACAGCTGGACTGGGAACGCCTGCTGAAAAACACCGACGCAATTCTCTCCAGCGAACAGACCGTGCTCTCGCTGCATCAGGTCGCCGCGACCTTGGCCGAAACCGTGCCGCAGTTGCAGATCGAATACGAAAAAGTCGTCGAAATCCTCATCCAGCGCGGTGCCCCGTCCGCGCAAGTGGCCATGGCCCAGCGCCAGTCGTTGCTCGCCGAGCGCATTCTCGGCGCGGTCAACACCGTGCTGTCCGGCGACGAAAACTCCCAGCAAGCCGCCGACGCTTTCGGCCGCGACGCCGCGCGTTTTGGCCAGGTGCTCAACGGTATGCTGCAGGGCAACCCGGCACTGAAAATCAGCCAGGTCGAGGACCGCGACGCGCGTGCGCGTTTGAGCGAGATTTCCGAGCTGTTCCAGTTCGTCTCGGGCTCGGTGGATGAAATCCTCGAAACCTCGCCCGAACTGTTCAAGGTGCGCGAGTCGGCCACCAACATCTTCAGCCTGTCGCAAACCCTGCTTGACGAAGCCTCGCATCTGGCCACGCGTTTTGAAAACCTGGCCGGCGGGCGCAGCACCGACACCATCGGTGGCTACGTTTTGGGCTTGCTGGCGCTGGCCTCGATCATCCTGATCGGCCTGGTCATGGTGCGCGAAACCAACCGCCAGTTGCGCGAGACCGCCGAGAAGAACGAGCGCAACCAGAACGCGATCATGCGTCTGCTCGACGAGATCGAAGACCTCGCCGATGGCGACCTGACCGTGACCGCCTCGGTCACCGAAGACTTCACCGGCACCATCGCCGACTCGATCAACTACTCGGTCGACCAATTGCGCGATCTGGTCGCGACCATCAACCTCACCGCCGGCCAGGTTGCCGCAGCAGTGCAGGAAACCCAAGCCACTGCGATGCATCTGGCTCAGGCCTCCGAGCATCAGGCGCAGCAGATTTCCGAAGCTTCGACCGCCATCAGTGACATGGCCGAATCCATCGACCAAGTGTCGGCCAACGCCGCGGAATCCTCGGCGGTGGCCGAGCGTTCGGTGGAGATTGCCAACAAGGGCAACGAGGTGGTGCACAACACCATCCACGGCATGGACAACATTCGCGAGCAGATTCAGGACACCGCCAAACGCATCAAGCGTCTCGGTGAGTCGTCGCAGGAAATCGGCGACATCGTCAGCCTGATCGACGACATTGCCGACCAGACCAACATCCTCGCCCTCAACGCCGCGATTCAGGCTTCGATGGCCGGCGATGCCGGACGCGGGTTCGCCGTGGTTGCCGATGAAGTGCAGCGGCTGGCCGAGCGCTCATCCGCAGCGACCCGCCAGATCGAAACCCTGGTGCGGGCGATTCAGACCGACACCAACGAAGCCGTGATTTCCATGGAACAGACCACCACCGAAGTGGTACGCGGCGCACGGCTGGCGCAGGATGCCGGTGTGGCGCTGGAAGAAATCGAAGGCGTATCGAAGACCCTCGCGGCGCTGATCCAGAGTATTTCCAACGCGGCGCAGCAGCAGACTTCTTCGGCCGGGCAGATTTCGCTGACGATGAACGTGATCCAGCAGATCACTTCGCAGACCTCGTCCGGCTCCACGGCGACTGCCGAGAGCATCGGCAATCTGGCGAAGATGGCCAGTCAGTTGCGCCGCTCGGTGTCCGGTTTCACTTTGCCGGCAGAGCCGGGCGCGGCGACGGACAAGGCTTGAGGCAGCATGTTGAGCGGAGCGGTTATGGTTGATCGGCACGATTACGTGGCCCTCGAGTGGATCAAGGGCGAAATTGCCGAAACGCTGAAGCAGGCGCATCAGGCGATTGAGTCGGTGCTCGATGATCCGCAGGCGTTCCCCGGTCTGGACCAATGTCTGGCGTGCATCCATCAGGTGCACGGCAGTTTGCAGATGGTCGAGTTCTACGGCGCGGCGCTGCTGGCTGAAGAAATGGAAAAACTCTGCGCCGCGCTGCAACACGAGCGGGTCAACCATCGCGACGAGGCATTGCACTTGCTGCTGCAAGCGCTCGGCCAGTTGCCGGTTTATCTGGATCGCGTACAAAGCGCCCGCCGCGATCTGCCGCTGGTGGTGTTGCCATTGATCAACGATCTGCGCAGCGCGCGTGGCGAAAGCCTGTTGTCGGAAACCAGTCTGTTCAGTCCGCAATTGCCCGAACTGCCGCCGCTCAGTGACGAAGCGTTGGCGCTGCTCCAACCGGCAGACTTGCCCAATGTGCTGCGCAAGCTGCGGCAGACCCTGCAAATGGCGCTGGTCGGTTTGCTGCGCGAACAGGATGATCAGACGCACATCGGCTACCTCGCCAAAGTTTTCACTCGCCTCGAAGCGTTGAGCGGCAACGCGCCGCTGAGTCCGTTGTGGCAGGTCGCCTCGGCGCTGGTCGAAGGCATGCTCGCAGGGCGGATCGCCAACAGCCCGGCGCTGCGCAGTCTGTTCAAGGACGCCGACCAACAACTCAAGCACCTGCTCGAACAGGGCATGTCGGGCCTCAATCAGCCGCCTCCGCCGGAGCTGCTCAAGAGCCTGCTGTTCTATATTGCCAAAGCCGAACATCCCACCGGGCAGATGCTGACCATGAAAGATCGCTACTCGCTGGATGATGCGTTGCCCGACAGCGCAATGGTCGACGAAGAACGCGCGCGCCTCGCCGGCCCGGACCGCGATGCGATGCGCTCGGTGCTCAAGGCGTTATGTGAAGAGCTGGTGCGGGTCAAAGAGCGCCTCGACCTGTTCGTGCGCAGCGACCGTCAGCACACCTCGGATCTGGACAGTTTGCTGGCGCCGCTGCGGCAGATTGCCGATACCCTGGCGGTGCTCGGTTTCGGCCAGCCGCGCAAGGTCATTATCGATCAACTGGCGGTGGTGCTGAGTCTCGTCCAGGGCCAGCGCGAGCCGAACGACGCGATCCTGATGGACGTCGCCGGCGCCTTGCTCTACGTCGAAGCCACGTTGGCCGGAATGGTCGGCACGGTTGAACCGGAGAGCCAGGAAGACAATCGCCTGCCGACTACCGATCTGACGCAGATTCATCAGATCGTGATCAAGGAAGCGCGCATCTGCCTGCAACAGGCCAAGGATATGATCGTCGACTACATCGACGCCGATTGGGATCGCCAGCAACTGCAACCGCTGCCCGCGCTGCTGACCCAGGTGCGCGGCGCGCTGGCCGTAATCGGACTGAGCCGGGCGGCGAATCTGGTCGAGGCCTGCAACGGCTTTATCCGCGAGCATTTGCTGCTCGACCCGCAAGAGCCGGGCTGGCAGCAACTGGACAACCTCGCCGACGTCATCACCAGCCTTGAGTATTACCTCGAACGCCTGACGGATGACCCGATAGCGCCGAGTGAACAACTGCTCGACGGTGCGCAAAAGAGTCTGGCCAGTCTCGGTTACTTTCCCAGCGAGCAACATGTGCCGGTGCTGGAAGACGTACTCAGCCCCAACGAAGCACAGGTGATGCAGGATCTGCAGGCGCTGGAGGACCCGGAAACTGTGCAGTCGCTGGCCGACGTGTTGGCCAGCCCGGTGTCGGCGGTCAACCCGCCCGCGCTGATCACTCCGGGCAGCCTGATGCCGCCGCCGGCCGATGAAGAACCGGTGGATGATGAACTGCGCGAAGTGTTCCTCGAAGAGACTGACGAAGTCCTCGAAGTGCTGCGTGAATACCTGCCGCGCTGGTTCGCCGATTCCCGCGACCGCGCAGCCCTGAGCGAACTGCGTCGGGCCTTTCACACCTTGAAGGGCAGCGGACGCATGGTGCGCGCGTTGATCCTCGGCGAGTTGGCGTGGGCCGTGGAAAACCTGCTCAATCGCGTGTTGGAAGACAGCGTCGAACCCGGCCCTGCGGTGCAGCAATTGCTCACTGACAGCCTGCTGTTGCTGCCGGATCTGATTGCTGAGTTCGCGGTCAATCGCCAGCGCCAGCGTCAGGACGTCGATCAACTGGCGGCCCGCGCCCACGCCTTGGCCAAGGGTGACAAACCACCGTCCGCCGAAGACGTGGAAGACGTCGCCGCGCTCGATCCGCTGTTGCTGGAGATCTTCCGCAACGAAGCCGAAACCCACCTCGCCAGCCTCAACCGCTTCCTCGATCAAGCCGCCGAACACGTGCCGTTGCAGGCCAGCGACGAGTTGCTGCGCGCCCTGCACACGCTCAAGGGCAGCGCGTCGATGGCCGGTGTGCTGCCGATTGCCGAACTGGCGGCGCCGCTGGATCATCTGGCCCGCGAATTCAAGGCGCATCAACTGGCGCTGGATCTCGATGAAGTGGAATTGCTGCTCGAAGCCGAAGGCCTGTTGCGCGTCGGTCTGCGGCAACTGCGTCACGATCCGCTGGCGCCGATTGTCGGCGCGCAGTCGCTGATCAAGCGCACGCAAACACTGCTGAACGAGCGACTGGAATCGATCCTCAATGCGCCGAGCAGCGGCCTGCGGGTCAAGCGCGATCCGCAATTGATCAACAGCTTTCTGGCGCAGGGCATGGACATCCTGCTCGACGCCGAAAACCTCTTGCAGCGCTGGCAGCAACACCCCGGCGAGCGCCAGGAACTCAGCGCGTTACTGGATGAATTGACCACCCTCGGCGAAGGCGCGCATCTGGCAGATCTGCTGCCGGTGGATGTGCTCTGCGAGGCTTTGCTCGACCTTTATGGGGCGGTCGAAGAAAGCAGTCTGGCGGTCAGCGAACGTTTCTTCAGCGAGGCGCAACTCGCCCACGAAGCGCTGATCAACATGCTCGACGAACTGGCGGCTGGCCAGGAAGTCACGCCGCAACCGCAACGTATTCACGCGCTGCACGAGTTGCTTGATGAAAGCCTCGACCCGTCGTCGATGGGGTTGATCCGCAGCGACGGCAGCCGCACCCTGAGCATCCGCGAACTGGGCAGCGCCACCGCAGAGCTGCAGAAGACCGCTGCCGAAACCGAGCCAAGCGACGAAATCGTCGACATCTTTCTCGAAGAAGCAGTGGATATTCTCGACAGCGCCGGCCAGGCCTTGCAGCGCTGGCTCGGCGATACCGACAACAGTGCGCCGCTGTCGTCGTTGCAACGCGATCTGCACACGCTCAAGGGCGGTGCGCACATGGCCGAAGTCGAAGCAGTCGCAGATTTGGCGCAGGAGTTGGAAAGCCTTTACGAAGGTCTGGTGGATCGGCGCTACAGCCACAGCGATGCCCTGGGAATGTTGTTGCTCAGCTGTCATGAGCGTCTGGCGCTGTTCCTCGACCAGTTGCACAACAATCAGCCGCTGAATCCCGCGCAGGATCTGATCGAGGCGATTCGCCAATTCCGTCAAGCCCAGTCCGGCACTGCGCAAGCCGCGACTGCCCCAAGCCAGACGGGCGCCGGTCACGATCCGGAGCTGCTGGAAATCTTCCTCGAAGAAGGTTTCGACATCATCGAAAATTCCGGCGCCGCGCTACAGCGCTGGCAAGCCGAGCCGGGCAACCGCCAGGAAATGGAAACCCTGCTGCGCGATCTGCACACCCTGAAGGGTGGTGCGCGGATGGTCGAAATCGGCCCGATTGGCGATCTCGCCCATGAGCTGGAATACCTCTACGAAAGCCTCGCCACCGGCGCGCAACAACCGGGGCCTGAGATGTTTGCGCTGGTGCAGCGCAGCCATGACCGACTGGCGCAAATGCTCGACGCAGTGCGCGCCGGCCAGCCGTGCCCGCCAGCCGATCGCCTGATTAATGCGATCCAGAATTTCAGTCACCCGATAGCCGTTGAAGCACCCAAGGCGCCGGCGTCGGTTGTGGTCAAAACCGAGCCGGCCGCACCCGTTGCCGAGGCCGGCGCGGACATGGTCAAGGTCTCCGCCGAACTGCTGGATGAGCTGGTGAATCTGGCCGGCGAAACCTCGATCTTTCGTGGGCGTATCGAGCAACAGGTCAACGACGCGCAAATCGCCCTCACCGAGATGGAAACCACCATCGAGCGCATGCGTGATCAGTTGCGCCGGCTGGATACCGAAACCCAAGGGCGAATTCTCAGCCGCCAACAAGTCGACGCCGAGCGCCTCGGCTATGAAGAATTCGATCCGCTGGAAATGGACCGTCACTCGCAGTTGCAGCAACTGTCACGCGCGCTGTTCGAATCGGCCTCCGACTTGCTCGATCTGAAAGAAACCCTCGACCGGCGCAATCACGACGCGGAAAACCTGCTGCAACAGCAAGGCCGCATCAACACCGAATTGCAGGAAGGCCTGATGCGTACGCGCATGGTGCCGTTCGAACGCATGTTGCCGCGGCTCAAACGCATCGTCCGCCAAGTTGCCGAAGAGCTGCACAAGGACGTGGAGTTCAGCGTCGGCAACGCCGAAGGCGAGATGGATCGCAACGTCCTCGAACGTATGGCCGCGCCGCTGGAACACATGCTGCGCAACGCCGTCGATCATGGTCTGGAATCCGCCGAAGTACGGCTGGCCGCAGGCAAACCGGCGCAAGGGCAGATCACTCTGGATCTGTCGCGCGAGGGCGGCGACATCGTTTTCGACATTCGCGACGACGGCGCCGGTGTGCCGCTGGACGCCGTGCGCCGCAAGGCAATCAAGCGTGGTTTGCTCGCGCCGGACGCCGAGATCAGCGACCGCGAAGTGTTGCAGTTCATCCTCCAGCCGGGGTTTTCCACTGCCGAAAAAATTACCCAGATTTCCGGACGCGGCGTGGGCATGGACGTGGTGCACGAAGAAGTGCGTCAGCTCGGTGGCAGCATGGTGATCGATTCGGTGCCGGGGCAGGGCGTGCATTTCCGCATTCGTCTGCCATTTACGGTGTCGGTGAACCGCGCGTTGATGGTGCAGTGCGCCGAGGATCAATACGCGATTCCGCTGAACACCATCGACGGCATCGTCCGCGTGCTGCCGACGGAACTGGAAGGACATTTCCGCCACGATCCGCCGCGCTATGAATATGGCGGCCAGCGCTATGAACTGTGCTATCTCGGCGAACTGCTGAAAACCGCGCCACGCCCGAAAATCCTGGGGCAGAGCCTACCGTTGCCGGTGCTGCTGGTGCAGTGCAACGAGCGGCACATTGCGGTGCAGGTCGATACGATGGCCGGCACTCGCGAGATCGTGGTCAAAAGCCTCGGCGCGCAATTCGCGGCGGTGCAAGGCGTGTCCGGCGCGACGATTCTCGGCGATGGCCGGGTGGTGCTGATTCTCGATTTGCTCGCGCCGATCCGTGCGATGCAGGCGCGTTTGCCGCAGCGTCCGGCCAGCCAGGAAGTCGACAGCGAGCCGCAGAAACCGCTGCTGGTGCTGGTGGTCGACGACTCGGTGACGGTGCGCAAGGTCACCAGCCGTTTGCTTGAACGCCACGGCATGCAAGTGCTGACCGCCAAGGACGGAGTCGATGCGATGCTGCTGCTCGAAGAACACATGCCCGACGTGATGCTGCTCGATATCGAGATGCCGCGCATGGACGGTTTCGAAGTGGCCACTCAGGTGCGTCACGACGAACGCCTGCAACACCTGCCGATCATCATGATTACCTCACGCACCGGGCAGAAACACCGCGACCGCGCGATGGCCATCGGCGTCAACGACTACCTCGGCAAGCCGTACCAGGAAGCGCTGCTGCTCGAAAGCATCGCCCTGTGGAGCAAAAAACATGCATGAACGCCGGCATAACCAACGCACCAGCCAGCTCACCGGGCTGCTGCTGCCGCTGGCGGATCGCAATCTGATTCTGCCCAACGTCGCTGTGGCCGAGTTGATCGACTATCAGCCGAGCGCGTTCGATCTGGACACGCCACCGTGGTATCTGGGGCGCGTGACCTGGCGTGAGCGGCAGATTCCGTTGTTGAGTTTCGAGTCGGCCTGTGGGCAGAAAGTCGTGATTGGTGAGCGCGCGCGGATCGTGATTTTGAATGCGCTCGGCGGGTTGCCGCAGTTGCAGTTCATTGCGCTGTTGGTGCAGGGGATTCCGCGTTCGTACAAGCTCGACAGCCAGTTGAGTTATGTCGATGTGCCGCTGTGTGCGCTGGAGCAGGCGGCAGTGCAGGTGGGGGAGCAGGTGGCCAAGGTGCCTGATCTTTTAGCGCTTGAGCAATTATTGGTGGATGCCGGGCTCGACGCGCTGTCAGTTGCGTAAAGAAGCTTTGCAATAACGATTACGAGGTGTGCGATACATGTATCACGGGGAAAAACTCAACGCCTGGACGCATCTGGTCGGGGCGGTGGCGGCGTTTATCGGCGGGGTATGGATGCTGGTGATCGCCTGTCTCGATGGCAGTCCGTGGAAGATTGTCAGCGTGGCGATTTACGCGTTCACCTTGCTGGTGCTGTACAGCGCTTCAACGGTTTACCACAGCGTGCGCGGGCGCAGAAAAGCCATCATGAAGAAGGTCGATCACTTTTCGATCTACCTGCTGATTGCCGGCAGCTACACGCCGTTTTGTCTGGTGACGCTGCGCGGGCCGTGGGGCTGGACGCTGTTCGGGATTGTCTGGGGGCTGGCGCTGATCGGCATATTGCAAGAGATCAAACCGCGTTCCGAGGCACGCATTCTGTCGATCGTGATTTACGCGGTGATGGGCTGGATCGTGCTGGTGGCGGTCAAGCCGCTGATCGCGGCACTGGGCAGCACGGGGTTTGCCTGGCTGGCGTCGGGCGGCGTGTTGTATACGGTGGGGATTGTCTTTTTTGCGCTGGATCACCGGTTAAGGCATGCGCATGGGATCTGGCATCTGTTCGTGATTGCCGGGAGTTTGCTGCACTTTGTGGCGATTATGTTTTACGTCCTGTAGACCGAGTTGCGGCTAATCGCTGGCAAGCCAGCTCCACAGGGTTCAGGGTTGTTCACAGATTTTGTGGTCAACTCAGATCCTGTGGGAGCTGCGGTTCGACGATTCGACTTGCCAGCGATGGGGCCCTAGAAATCACCCCAGAGTTGTTGGGCCACCGCCAATGCAACCACCGGCGCAGTCTCGGTGCGCAACACGCGCGGCCCAAGTCGTGCAGCGTGGAAACCGTTGCCCTTGGCCTGCTCAACCTCGGCATCCGACAAGCCCCCCTCCGGCCCGATCAGGAAAGCCAGGGTTGAAGGCTTGGCATGACTCACCAACGGCTCAGCCACCGGGTGCAGCACCAGCTTCAACTCGGCTTCAGTCTGCTTCACCCAGTCCGCCAACAACACCGGTGGATGAATCACCGGCACCCGCGAACGACCGCATTGCTCGCACGCGCTGATCGCCACCTGGCGCCAGTGCTGCAGGCGTTTGTCGGCGCGTTCGTCCTTGAGGCGGACTTCGCAGCGCTCGCTGAAGATCGGGGTGATTTCGTTGACGCCCAGCTCGGTGGCTTTCTGTATCGCCCAGTCCATGCGCTCGCCACGGGACAAACCCTGGCCGAGGTGGATGTGCAGTGGCGATTCGATCTGCCCGGCGAGTTGTTCGTCGATGCGCACCGTCACGCGTTTCTTGCCGACTTCCAGCAATGCACCGCGAAACTCGTGGCCGGAGCCGTCGAACATCTGCACCGCATCGCCCTCGGCCATGCGCAACACGCGGCTGATGTAATGCGCCTGGGCTTCCGGCAGTTCGTGGTCGCCGATGCTCAGCGGGGCGTCGATAAAGAAGCGGGACAGTCTCATGGTGGGTCTCTGAAAAATTGGCTCGGAATCGCTGGAATCGCTGAGGAATTGTGGTGCTTGTGTGGCGAGGGAGCTTGCTCCCGCTCGGTTGCGCAGCAGCCGCAAAAACTGCCGACGCGGTGTTTCTGATAGATCGCGCCGGCTGGGTTTGGGAGTCCTTCGGCCTCCAGCGGGAGCAAGCTCCCTCGCCACAGGATTTGTGTAAGGGTCTAGCCCGGATCGCGGAAGCCGGGATGGAAATCCTTCGGCACGGCCACGCTGACGCTGTCACGCGTGGTGATGTCGATGCCTTCGCTGGCGACTTCGGCGAGGAAGTCGATCTGCTCCGGGGTGATCACGTACGGCGGCAGGAAATACACCACACTGCCCAACGGACGCAGCAGCGCGCCACGCTCCAGCGCATGCTGGAACACCTTCAGACCACGACGTTCCTGCCACGGGTAGGCTTCTTTGCTGGCCTTGTCCTTGACCATCTCGATCGCCAGCACCATACCGGTCTGGCGCACTTCGCTGACGTTCGGATGATCGCCCAGATGTGCGGTCGAGGAGGCCATGCGCTGAGCGAGGGCCTTGTTGTTTTCGATCACGTTGTCCTGCTCGAAAATATCCAGCGTCGCCAATGCTGCCGCACAAGCCAGCGGATTACCGGTATAGCTGTGCGAGTGCAGGAACGCGCGCAGGGTCGGGTAGTCGTCGTAGAACGCGCTGTAGACCTCGTCGGTGGTCAGGCACGCGGCCAGCGGCAGATAGCCGCCGGTCAGGGCTTTCGACAGACACAGGAAGTCCGGGCGGATGCCGGCCTGCTCGCAGGCGAACATCGTTCCGGTACGGCCGAAGCCGACGGCGATTTCATCGAGGATCAGATGCACGCCATAGCGGTCGCAGGCCTCGCGCAACAGCTTGAGGTACACCGGGTGATACATGCGCATGCCGCCCGCGCCCTGGATCAACGGCTCGACGATCACCGCAGCCACGCTGTCATGGTTCTCGGCGAGGGTCTGTTCCATCGCCGCGAACATGTTGCGCGAGTGTTCTTCCCAACTCATGCCTTGCGGGCGCATGTAGCAATCCGGGCTCGGCACCTTGATGGTGTCCAGCAGCAGGGCTTTATAGGTTTCGGTAAACAGCGGTACGTCGCCGACCGACATCGCCGCCATGGTTTCGCCGTGGTAGCTGTTGGTCAGGGTGACGAAGCGCTTCTTGTTCGGTTGCTCGCGGTTGAGCCAATAGTGAAAGCTCATTTTCAGCGCGACTTCGATGCACGATGAACCGTTATCGGCGTAGAACACCCGATTCAGGCCTTCGGGCGTCATCTTCACCAGACGCTCGGACAGCTCGATCACCGGTTGATGGCTGAAACCGGCGAGAATCACGTGCTCCAGCTGATCGACCTGATCCTTGATCCGCTGGTTGATGCGCGGATTGGCGTGGCCGAACACATTGACCCACCACGAGCTGACCGCATCGAGGTAGCGCTTGCCTTCGAAGTCCTCCAGCCAGACGCCTTCGCCGCGTTTGATCGGGATCAGCGGCAGCTGTTCGTGGTCTTTCATCTGGGTGCAGGGATGCCACAACACCGCGAGATCGCGTTGCATCCACTGATTATTCAGGCCCATTTACAGTCTCCTCGAGGCGGCTCGCGTCGGACGCGGGCAAACAATCGCGCAAGCCTATGCAATGCATCGCGTCGGGACAACCCATTGTGTCGATTGAGCTACTTTGTATGGGGCGATAGACGTCGCTGGCGGCGTTTTGATGGCTGACGTATTCTTCGCGGTTATCTGGGTCGTCTGACCCGAAAAGCTGCTTTTTCCTACGTGTATTTCCGGAGTTCGCTGAATGTCTGTCGGTTGGCTGCGCGCCTGTGCGCTGGTGATGTTGGGGCTGTTCAGCGTGACTGCGCTGGCCAAGGATAAAACCGCAATCGTGATCGGCGGCGGCCTGTCGGGCCTGACCGCAGCCTACGAGCTGCAAAACAAGGGCTGGCAAGTCACCTTGCTCGAAGCCAAACCAAGCCTGGGCGGTCGCTCCGGCATGGCCACCAGCGAGTGGATCGGCAACGACAAGACCCAGCCGGTGCTGAACAAGTACGTCTCGACCTTCAAGCTGAGCACCACGCCAGCGCCTGAATTCGTGCGTACTCCGAGCTACCTGATCGATGGCGTGTATTACACCGCCGCCGATCTGGCCACCCGCGAGCCGGCCACCGCCGAGGCGCTCAAGCGCTACGAGAAGACTCTCGACGATCTGGCGCGCTCCATCGACGATCCGCAAAACCCAGCGGCCAACAACACATTGCATGCGCTGGATCAGATCAACGTGTCCAACTGGCTCGATCGCCTGACGCTGCCCCCTACTGCTCGTCAACTGATCAACCAGCAGATCCGCACCCGTTATGACGAACCTTCGCGCCTGTCGCTGCTGTACTTCGCGCAGCAGGGCCGAGTGTATCGCGGCGTGTCCGACCGTGACCTGCGCGCTTCGCGTCTGGTCGGTGGCAGCCCGGTGCTGGCGCAAGCCTTCGTCAAACAGCTGAAAACCATCAAGACCAACGCTCCGGTGTCGGCGATCGTTCAGGACAAGGACGGTGTGACCGTCAAGGTCGGCGCAGTCGGCTATCAGGCGGACTACGTCGTTCTCGCGGTGCCATTGCGCGCCCTGAGCAAGATTCAACTGACCCCGGCACTGGACGCCCAGCACCTGGCGGCGATCAAGGGCACCAACTACGGCTGGCGCGACCAGATCATGTTGAAGTTCAAGACGCCGGTCTGGGAAAGCAAGGCGCGCATGTCCGGCGAGATCTACAGCAACACCGGCCTGGGCATGCTTTGGGTCGAGCCGGCACTGAAGGGCGGCGCCAATGTGGTGATCAACCTGTCCGGCGACAACGCACGGGTGATGCAGGCCTTCGGCGACAAGCAAATGGCCGATCAGGTACTGATCCGTCTGCACGCGTTTTATCCACAGGCGCGCGGCTCGTTCACCGGTTATGAAATCCGTCGCTACAGCACCGACCCGTCGACAGGCGGTTCGTACCTGGCCTTCGGCCCGGGCCAGATCAGCAAATTCTGGCGCATCTGGGAACGTCCGCTGCAACGCGTAGCGTTCGCCGGCGAACACACCGACACCTTGTATCCGGGCACTCTGGAAGGCGCTCTGCGCACCGGCCAGCGTGCGGCCAGTCAGATTGAAGATCTGGCAGCAGGCAAATCGTTTGAGCCAGTCAAAGTCGTGCCGGCAGCTACTGCGGCAGCGGCGGGTGCAGTAGCAGCGAAGAAAGGCAATTTCTTCAGCAATATGTTCGGCGGCTCGGACGACAAGGCAGCTTCCAAAGCTGAACCGGCCAAGGCTGACGCGAAAGCCGATGCGGTGAAGCCGGGCTTCTTCAAGCGCCTGTTTGGCGGCGGTTCCGATGCAGCTCCGGCCAAGGCGCCAGATCCGGCGCCAACTCCGGCACCGGTTGCACCAGCGCCTGCACCTGCTCCAGCGCCAGCTCCGGTGGAAGCGCCGAAGCCAGCGGCCCCGGTGAAAGCCGAGCCAGCGAAGAAGGCGGCGGCCAAACCGGCGGCGAAAAAACCAGCGGCAAAAACCGACGCGAAAAAAGCGCCGGCCAAGCCAGCGGCGAAAAAGCCTGAACCGGCGAAGAAGCCAGCGGCCAAACCGGCGGCGACCACCGAGACCAAGGCGCAGTAAGCCTTGCGGTGAATGAAGAAGCGCGGCTCTGATGCCGCGCTTTTTTATTGTCTGTCACATAGCCATCGCTAGCAGGCTAGCTCCCACAGGTGTCGGTAAAGTCAGCACAGATTTCCTATCTTGCCGACTAACATCCCCTCACACTTTGGCCTTTAATCTTTCCTTAACTCCCCTGTTCAAGACTCTTGATCGTATTTCTCGATATTTCAAAGCGAAATTTTCCGCTTTAATTCGATAGATAACTCGCTAGTCTTGGTTCGCAGTTCTCACAGGATTTGGGCAATGCAGCTACGTAACTCTTCTTCGCGCTACGGTTGGGTCAGCATCTTCATGCACTGGGGTGTGGCGCTGGTGGTCTTCGGACTGTTCGCGCTGGGCCTGTGGATGGTCGGGCTGGATTACTACAGCACTTGGCGCAAAGACGCGCCGGACCTGCACAAAAGCATCGGTCTGGTGTTGTTGGGCGTGATGGTCCTGCGGGTGTTGTGGCGTTTTATCAGCCCACCGCCGCCAACGCTGCAAAGCTACAGCCGCATGACTCGCATTGGCGCGAAGTTCGGCCACGGGTTTCTATATGTCGCGCTGTTTGCTGTGATGCTTGCCGGTTACCTGATTTCCACCGCAGACGGTGTCGGGATCCCGGTGTTTGGCCTGTTTGAAGTGCCTGCACTGGTTTCCGGCCTACCGGATCAGGCAGATACCGCTGGGGTGATTCATTTCTACCTGGCATGGGCGCTGGTAATTTTTTCCGGCCTTCATGCGTTGGCAGCAATGAAGCACCACTTTATCGATCGTGATGCGACCCTGACACGAATGCTGGGACGCAAAGCCTGATGTTCAACCTCGACTCCAAAGGAAAACAAAGCATGTTGAAAAAGACTCTGGCCGCTCTGGCAATCGGCGCTGCCGTTCTGTCCTCCAACGTAATGGCTGCTGACTACGTCGTAGACAAAGAAGGCCAGCACGCCTTCGTCGACTTCAAGATCAGCCACTTGGGCTACAGCTTCATTACCGGTACTTTCAAGGACATCGACGGCAAGTTCAGCTTTGACGCCGCCAAGCCTGAAGACAGCAAGATCGAGTTCAACGTGAACACCGCCAGCGTGTTCACCAACCACGCCGAACGTGACAAGCACATCGCCAGCGCTGACTTCCTGAATGCGAGCAAGTTCGGCAAAGCCTCCTTCGTCTCCACTAGCGTCAAGTCCACCGGTGCCAACACCGCTGACGTGACTGGCGACCTGACCATCCTGGGCGTGACCAAGCCAGTTGTGGTCAAGGCCACTTTCCTGGGTGAAGGCAAAGATCCATGGGGCGGCTACCGTGCCGGCTTCGAAGGCACCACGACCATCAAGCGTTCCGATTTCGGCAAGCAGAAAGATCTGGGCCCGAAATCCGATGCGGTCGAGCTGTACGTTTCGTTTGAAGGTGTGAAAGCGAAATAACTTTCGCCGGCCACACAAAAACGCCCCCGGTCTCGCGACCGGGGGCGTTTTTTATTGCCGAACACTTAATCGGGTATTTGCACATAACCTGTGGGAGCGGGCTTGCCCGCGATGGCGTCAGTTCAAACAACATCAACTTTGAATGTACCGGCCTCATCGCGGGCAAGCCCGCTCCCACAGGGTTTGCGCTGTTCATAGAAATGCCCCGGCTCTTGCGAGTCGGGGCATTTTTTATTACCGGGAAAAATCAGCGATTGCGGGTCAGCAATGCCGGTTTTTCGCCGCGCGGGCGGCTTGGCAGTTGATCAAGTTGCTCTGGAGTCGGGAAGCGATCGGCTTTCGATTCCTTGTGCATGATCTTCGGGCCGGTGCTGCGCGGGTTCTGTACCGCTGGCTCGGCACTTGGCTGATCGTCACGGGCCGGACGGCGGTTGCGCGAGGACTCGTCGCGACGGCCTTGACCGTCACGCGGAGCACCACTGCGCGGGCCGCTGCGTTTGGCTGGCGGAGTACCGGTAGTCGAACCGTTGTTGTTACGCGGGTTGTTTTGACGGCCACCTTGCGGCTGACCGCTGCGTGGTGCGCCCGAACCGGCGCCTGCGCCTTGGGCTGGAGCGTTGGGACGACGACCGCGGCCGCCGGCAGGCGATGGCTTTGGCACGTAGTCGACGCGGTTACCGAAGTTATCCACATCGTCATCAAGGAACACGTCGGGAGCACGGTCGGAAGCTGCGCGCGGAGTCTGGCTCGGCTGACGCTGCTCGCGCGCCGGGGTGCCTTCGCGTGGCTTCTGCGAACGAGCTGGGCGCTCTCCACGTTCGCCGGCTGGCTTTTCCTTGCTCTTCTCTTTGCCTTTGTCCTTGCGACCGCCGCCACCGCCGCCGCCATTCGGACCGTCGCCGCGTGGGCCACGCGGGTTGCGCGGGTTACGCACATCCGGACGCTCACGCACTTCCGGCTTCTCGGCTTCAATGGTGCTCGAGTCGAAGCCCATCAGGTTGCCGTCGGCGATTTTCTGCTTGGTCATGCGCTCGATGCTTTTCAGCAGTTTTTCTTCGTCCGGTGCGACCAGCGAAATCGCTTCGCCCGAACGACCGGCGCGGCCAGTACGGCCGATACGGTGAACGTAGTCTTCATCAACGTTCGGCAGTTCGAAGTTGACCACGTGCGGCAACTGGTCGATGTCCAGGCCACGTGCGGCAATGTCGGTGGCAACCAGAATGCGCACTTCGCCAGCCTTGAAATCGGCCAGCGCTTTGGTGCGCGCGTTCTGGCTCTTGTTACCGTGGATCGCGACAGCCGGCAGACCGTGCTTGTCGAGGTACTCGGCCAGACGGTTGGCGCCGTGCTTGGTGCGGGTGAACACGAGAACCTGTTCCCACGCACCGGCGGTGATCAGGTGTGCCAGCAGCGCACGCTTGTGGCTGGCCGGCAGACGGAATACGCGTTGCTCGATGCGCTCGACCGTGGTGTTCGGCGGCGTCACTTCGATGCGTTCCGGGTTGTGCAGCAGCTTGCCGGCGAGGTCGGTGATGTCCTTGGAGAACGTCGCCGAGAACAGCAGGTTCTGACGCTTGGACGGCAGACGCGCGAGGACTTTCTTCACGTCGTGCACGAAGCCCATGTCGAGCATGCGGTCGGCTTCGTCAAGCACGAGGATTTCCACGTGGGACAGATCGACGCTGCCCTGGCCGCACAGGTCGAGCAAACGACCCGGGCATGCCACCAGCACGTCAACGCCACGGGACATGGCCTGAACCTGCGGGTTGGTGCCGACGCCGCCGAAGATGCAGGCGCTGACGAATTTCAGGTCACGGGCGTAGATCTTGAAGCTCTCGTGCACCTGGGCCGCGAGTTCGCGGGTCGGGGTCAGGACCAGTACGCGCGGTTGGCGCGGGCCATGACGCTGGGATTTGTCCGGGTGACCATTGGGGAACAGCCGCTCCAGAATAGGGAGGGCGAAACCGCCGGTTTTACCAGTACCTGTCTGTGCCGCAACCATCAGGTCGCGACCTTGCAACACGGCGGGAATGGCCCGCTGTTGCACCGGAGTAGGCTCGGTATAGCCCGCATCATTGATGGCGCGGACTAAAGCCTCGGAGAGACCGAGGGAAGCAAAGGACATGAGTAATCCTGTTCTAGTTAGGGCTTGGCCCAATGGGAATCTTGCCTGGCGCGAATCGCGTTTAAGAGGACGCAATCCCGTCCGGTCCAGCTGCGGTTCCGAAGGCACGTCTGGAGCGCTCGCGCGGGCTGAAAGCTGCGCTGTAGCGGGTCGAGAAGCCTGTTACGGTTCCGGGCGTCCGGGCGTGAGCCTGGCGGGAACGCCGGAGTATAACAGAGCAATCACTGCGCGCCGCTTTCCTGCTGCTCAACGGTTTTACTGTTGGCGGTGGCGCTGCCCAGCGGTGCGGCGAGTGCCGGGGCTGCGCCGTAGCGCGCACTCAGCTCGGCATACGCCGGTTCCCGCTTGAAACGCTTGAGTTCTGCGCCGAAACGCTGCACCAGCAAATCCATCCCGGCATTGCGCCGAACGGCCAGAAACTGGCTCTGACGGCTGATAACGGTCGGGTTTTCGCTGATTTTGTCCCGGATTCCCAGTTCATCGAGCAAATGCTGACCGACGCGGCGGTCGGTGATCAACAGGTCGATGCGCCCGCGTTCCAGCTTGCCGAAGTTGGCTTCGTGGGTCGGTGCGGGTTCGCGGGTGAACAGGGTCGACTCGCTGAAGTCGGGACTATAGAGATAGCCGGGCGAAGTGCCGATGGTCAGGCCTTTCAGTTCATCCAGCGTGCGAAATGGATGCGGACGCTCATTGGCGTAGAACATCACGAACTCCACATCCGACAGCGGCTCGCTGGGATAGAGCAGGGTCGCGTCGCGCTCGGCGCTGTGGAATATATCCAGTGCGCCGTCGGCCTGGCCGGTTTCAAGCATCGACAGGCAACGCTTCCACGGCAGGAATTGCCAGTCGACTTCAATCCCCAGCCGCTGGAACACAATCGCCGTGGTTTCGTAATCGAGGCCGAGGTTCTTGCCGCCTTCTTCGTAGACGTACGGCGCCCACGGTTCGGTGACAATGCGCAGCTTCTCGCCCCGAGCGGCAAAGCTCAGGCAAGCGAAAACCAGCACGGTGAATAACTGCGCGATCAAAGGCATGGCTTGAGATTACGACGAGAAACGGCAAAGAGCCAGAAACTGCCGGCACAAGCTCTAAATCGGGGATTAAAAGCAAAAGATCGTAGCCCCCCGACAACCCCATGTAGGAGCTGCCGAAGGCTCGGGCCGCGATCGGACGATCTTTTGATCTTGCTCTAATGTTTAGCGCGGCAGCTTCAAATTATTCCAGATCGCCAGACTAGGCTCAGCCTGGTTCATGGAATAGAAGTGCAGCCCCGGTGCGCCGCCCTGCAACAGGCGTTCGCACATCTCGCTGACGACTTGCTCACCAAAGCGCTGAATGCTCTGAGTGTCATCGCCATAGGCTTCCAGTTGCTTGCGGATCCAGCGCGGAATTTCCGCACCGCAGGCATCGGAGAAACGCGCGAGTTTGCTGTAGTTGGTGATCGGCATGATCCCCGGTACCACCGGAATATCCACGCCCAGCGCCTGCAAACGATCGACAAAGTAGAAGTAGCTGTCGGCGTTGAAGAAGTACTGGGTGATCGCGCTGTCGGCGCCGGCCTGGGCCTTGCGCACGAAATGGGCGAGATCGTCTTCGTAATTGCGCGCTTGCGGATGCATCTCCGGGTAAGCGGCAACTTCGATGTGGAAATGATCGCCGGTTTCTTCACGAATGAATTCAACCAGCTCATTGGCGTGACGCAGCTCGCCGCTGGTCATGCCCATGCCGGATGGCAGGTCACCACGCAGGGCAACGATGCGCTTGATGCCGGCAGCCTTGTACTCGTTCAGCAGGCCGCGCAGGTCGTCCTTGCTGTCGCCAACGCACGACATGTGCGGGGCGGCGGGTATTTTGACTTCGCTTTCCAGCTGCAACACGGTGTTCAGCGTGCGATCACGGGTCGAACCGCCAGCGCCATAGGTGCAGGAGAAGAAATCGGGATTGTACGTTGCCAACTGACGGGCAACGTTGAGCAGCTTTTCATGCCCAGCATCGGTCTTGGTCGGGAAGAACTCGAAGCTGTAGCGACGGTCTTGGGACATGGTCATACCTTTGGAAACACGAAAGCCTGCGGTATGTTTCATCTGTGGGATCAAGCTTGTATGTGGCGAGGGAGCTTGCTCCCGCTGGAGCGCGCAGCGCTCCCAAATATCCTGGGGCCGCTTCGCAGCCCAGCGGGAGCAAGCTCCCTCGCCACAACAAGCCAATCCAACAAATAAAGCAGCCGGTTACTTAGTAGCGGTAAGCGTGCGGCTTGAACGGGCCTTCGACGGTTACGCCGATGTAGTCAGCCTGTTGCTTGGTCAGTTGCGTGACCACGCCGCCGAAGCCGCGAACCATTTCCAGGGCCACTTCTTCGTCGAGTTTCTTCGGCAGTACTTCAACGGTCAGACGCTCGGCTTTCTGGGCTGGCGACAGGTCGGCGTACTTCTGGCCGAACAGGAAGATCTGCGCCAGAACCTGGTTGGCGAACGAACCGTCCATGATGCGGCTCGGGTGACCGGTGGCGTTGCCCAGGTTCACCAGACGGCCTTCGGCCAGCAGGATCAGGTAGTCGTCGTTCTGAGCGTCGAACGCGCCCGGGCCGGTACGGTGAATCTTGTGTACCTGTGGCTTCACTTCTTCCCATGCCCAGTTCTTGCGCATGAAAGCGGTGTCGATTTCGTTGTCGAAGTGGCCGATGTTGCAGACAACAGCGCGCTTCTTCAGGGCTTTGAGCATGTTCGAGTCGCAAACATTCACGTTGCCGGTGGTGGTCACGATCAGGTCGATCTTGCCCAGCAGTGCTTTGTCGATGCTTGCTTCAGTACCGGTGTTGATACCGTCGATGAACGGCGAAACCAGTTCGAAACCGTCCATGCAGGCTTGCATGGCGCAGATCGGGTCGACTTCGGAGACCTTGACGATCATGCCTTCCTGACGCAGCGACTGCGCCGAACCCTTGCCCACGTCACCGTAACCGATGACCAGCGCTTGCTTGCCGGACAGCAGGTGGTCGGTACCGCGCTTGATCGCATCGTTCAGGCTGTGACGGCAGCCGTACTTGTTGTCGTTCTTGGACTTGGTTACCGAGTCGTTGACGTTGATGGCCGGGATGCGCAGTTCGCCCTTGGCCAGCATGTCCAGCAGGCGGTGTACGCCGGTGGTGGTTTCTTCGGTCACGCCGTGAACGCGATCCAGCACCTGTGGGTACTTGTCGTGCAGCAGCTGAGTCAGGTCGCCGCCGTCGTCGAGGATCATGTTGGCATCCCATGGCGCGCCATCTTTGAGGATGGTTTGCTCCAGGCACCACTCGTACTCTTCTTCAGTCTCGCCTTTCCAGGCGAAAACCGGGATGCCGGCAGCAGCGATAGCGGCAGCAGCCTGATCCTGAGTCGAGAAAATGTTGCAGGACGACCAGCGTACTTCGGCACCCAGGGCAACCAGTGTTTCGATCAGCACGGCAGTCTGAATGGTCATGTGGATGCAGCCGAGGATCTTCGCGCCTTTCAACGGCTGTTCGCCGGAGTACTTGCGACGCAGACCCATCAGAGCCGGCATTTCCGATTCGGCGATGATGGTTTCGCGACGGCCCCAGGCAGCCAGGGACATGTCGGCAACTTTGTAATCGGTAAAATCTGCAGGCGTGATAACAGCGCTCATGAAGAGCCTCCATTCGTAATGTATGCGAATGGGCGCCGTTGTGCGTTTAGTGTCCGGCACAAGGCCGGTCAACGCCCCATCCGAGCCTGACAGGTTGTACCTGCTGCAGCGCCCCTCGGACAGGTGGCGGGAAAACGGTAGCAAGTGAACATTACCGTTTTGAAACGGGCGCGATTATAGCTGTCCGGGCTGATCTTCCAAAGGGTTTCTGTCGGACAAATGAAGATTGCCAATCATGACCATAGCGGATCGGTCATGGAGCGTGACCGCCCGGTCTGCCATGATGGCCCCCATCATTCGGCCAGACGCTCAGGAGTGAACATGAATTTCCACACCCGCAAATGGGTAAAACCCGAAGACCTCAACCCCAACGGCACGCTGTTCGGCGGCAGTCTGCTGCGCTGGATCGACGAAGAAGCGGCGATCTACGCCATCGTCCAGTTGGGCAATCAGCGCGTGGTGACCAAGTACATTTCCGAAATCAACTTCGTCAGTGCTTCGCGCCAGGGCGACATCATCGAACTGGGCATCACCGCCACCGAATTCGGCCGCACCTCGATCACCCTGACCTGCGAAGTGCGCAACAAGATCACCCGCAAAAGCATTCTGACCGTCGAGAAAATGGTCTTCGTGAACCTCGGTGAAGATGGGCTGCCAGCACCGCACGGGCGGACCGAGATCAAGTACGTCAAAGACCAGTTTCAGGAAGATGAACTCGTTACCAAGTGATATTGGCAGCGCTCCCATCGCGGGCAAGCCACGCTCCCACAGGTCCAGCGTTGTCCTTGTGGGAGCGGGCTTGCCCGCGATGGCGATTCTGTAATCACCGAAGATTCATCTGGTCACTGAACAGCTGTGAACGGCGGGGGTCGTAGCTAAACGACACCCCCACGGTTCACACGCCATGACGACTCCAACAGACGGCAAGACCCCCGATCTCTCGGCTCAGGAACAACATGAAGTCGAGAAAAACCAGCCGCCGCGCGCGGCGGTTCTGCATGAAATCATTCGCACTCAGGGCGATCAGGAACTTGAGCGCAGCATCGCCGCGCTCTGGTGGTCTGCACTGGCGGCTGGCCTGACTATGGGCCTGTCGCTGATGGGCATGGGTCTGCTCAACTCGCGGTTGCCCGACGGCGAAGAGTTCAAGGTGATCGCCAGCTTCGGTTACTGCGCCGGCTTTCTTGCGGTGATTCTCGCGCGCCAGCAACTCTTCACCGAAAACACATTGACTGCCGTGCTGCCGGTGATGACCAAACCCACCCTGGCGAATTTCGGTCGGCTAATCCGGCTCTGGACAGTGGTACTGGTCGGCAACCTGTGCGGCACGATTCTGGTGGCCTACGTGATGCTCGAACTGCCGATTTTCGACAGCAAGACCGATCTGGCTTTCCTCGAAATCGGGCACAAGATCATGGAAAACGACGCTGGCCAGATGTTTGCCAAGGGCATTGTTTCCGGCTGGATGATCGCCACCATGGTCTGGATGATTCCGTCGATGGAGAGCGCGAAGATGTGGATCATCATCCTCATCACCTACTTGATGGCGCTCGGTGACTTCACGCACATCGTGGTCGGATCGGCGGAGGTGTCGTATCTGGTATTTGCCGGCGAGTTGCCGTGGAGTGATTTCTGGATAGTATTTGCCGGGCCGACGCTGGCGGGCAATATCATCGGCGGGAGTTTCATCTTTGCGCTGATCAGCCATGCGCAGATTCGCAGCGAGAGCGGGGCGCCGAAAGAACCGGCGGCGAAGAAGGCTGCGGATCAGGCCGAAAAACCTGATCCGCAGCAGATCAAAAAGTGATCAGTGGTGCGCTGGCACACTGGCGTCGGCCGGCTCGTCGCGGGTTGCGTGCTTGACCAGTTTGCCGATGGTCAGGCCTTGCAGCAGGATCGATGACAGCACCACGATGTAAGTGATGCTGAGCAACAGATCACGCTCCGCGCCCAGCGGCAGGGCCAGTGCCAATGCCACCGAGACACCGCCGCGCAAGCCGCCCCAGGTCAGGATGCGGATGGTGCCGCGCGGCACGCTGCGCCAGCGACGCAGCAGGACAATCGCCGGCGCCACGGTGAGCAGGCGCGACGCCAGAATCGCCACTGCGAGCATGCTCGCCGCCGCCACGTGCGACCAGTTGAACGGTAACAGCAACAGCTCCATACCGATCAGCGCGAACAGTAACGCGTTGAGCATGTCATCGAGCAATTCCCAGAAGCCGTCCAGGTATTTACGGGTCATGTCGTTCATCGCCAGATTGCGTCCGAGGTTGCCGATGATCAGACCGGCCACCACCATCGCAATCGGCGCCGAGACGTGCAGCTCGGTGGCCATCGCCGAACCGCCGATCACCAGCGCGAGGGTCAGCATGACTTCGATCTGATGCTGCTCGATGCTCTTGATCATCAGGTACACCAGATAACCGATCAGCCCGCCAAACAGCACGCCGCCAATCGCCTCATGCACGAACAGCATCGCGGTGGCGCCAACCGTCGGCGTCTCGCCCAATTGCGCGATACCCAGCAGCACGGTGAACACCACCACCGCCGTGCCGTCGTTGAACAGCGACTCGCCGACGATGGTGGTCTTCAATGGCTTCGAGGCGTTGGCGGTCCGCAACACGCCGAGCACCGCAATCGGGTCGGTCGGCGAAATCAGTGCGCCGAACAGCAGGCAGTACAGGAAACTCACGTGCCAGCCGAACAGGGCAAAGATGTAATAAGCCAGGCTGCCGATCACGGCGGTGGCGATCAATACGCCGAAGGTCGCCAACAGGCCGATTGGCCAGCGGTAGCTGCGCAGGTCATTCAGATTGACGTGCAGGGCGCCGGCAAACAACAGGAAGGAGAGCATCCAGTTCATCAACAGGTCGCCGAAGTCGATCTGGCCGATCAGCTGTTGCACGCGCTCTTCAAGACCGGGGTAGCCGAGCAGACTCAGGCCTTGCAACAGCAGGGAAAACATCAGCGCCGTGACCATAACGCCGATGGTCGGTGGCAGACCGATGAAGCGGAAGTTGACGTAGGTGAGGAGGGTGGTGAGGCAGATGAAAGCGGCTACAAGTTCAAGCATCCGGGGTCCTTTGGATGAGGGTTGGAAAGACAGCGCGCGGATTCTTCGGCGCAGAGGTTGGATGGGTTGGCGCGGGGAGGGGACACATTTGTGTCCCCGGGCATTCAGCCGGACACATTCACCGCAGCTGCGCCGCGACGTTGCAGATAGATAAAGAACAGCGCCGTCAGCACAGTCAACACCCCGACCAGCGCCCCGGTCCAAGGCAGGTCCGCCAGATCCGCGCCGCTGGCTACCACCAACCCGCCAATCCACGCCCCGGCCGCATTGCCCAGATTGAACGCGCTCTGATTCAGCGTCGAACCCAGATTCGGCGCTTCATGCGCTTGATCAATGATCAGCAATTGCAAAATCGGGCACAGCGCAAAAGCAAAAATCCCCCACAGCACCAGCGTGATCGCCGCTGGAATTAGCGAGCGGCTGGTCTGGCTGAATGCCGCCAGAATCACTACCACCGCCAGTGCCACGCCCACCAGAGAAGGCAGCAGTCGGCTATCGGCCAAGCGTCCGCCGAGCATGCTGCCACCGGTCAAGCCAACGCCGAACAGCAGCAGCATCACGGTTACGCCATGCGGGCTGACCCCGGTGATGTCCTGCAAGATCGGCGCGATGTAGGTGAACACACTGAACAGGCTGGTCGACGCCAACACGCTCATGGCCAGCGCCAACAAAACGTTGGCCTTGCCCAGCACTTTGAATTCGCTGGCCAGATTGGCCTTGTTCATGGCGATGTGTTTCGGCAGCCACAGCCATTGCGCGAGTGCGGCGATCACACCGATCACCGAAACGGCCCAGAAGGTTGAGCGCCAGCCCGCGTACTGGCCGAGTGCTGTGCCCAGCGGCACGCCGAGGACGTTGGCCAGGGTCAGGCCGGTAAACATCATGGCAATTGCCTGAGCGCGTTTGTTCGGCGCGACGAGGCCGGCGGCAACTATCGAACCGATGCCGAAGAACGCGCCATGACACAACGCGGTGACCACTCGCGCGGCCATCAGCGTCGCGTAATTTGGCGCCAGCGCGCAGAGGATGTTGCCGAGAATGAACATCAGCGTCATGCCTAGCAGCGTAGCTTTGCGGGGCATGTTCGCGGTGGCGATCGCGAGGATTGGCGCGCCGAATACCACGCCCAGCGCGTAGCCAGTGATTAACAGACCGGCATCGGGAATGCTTACGGATAGGTCGCGGGCGACATCGGGCAGCAGGCCCATGATGACAAATTCGGTGGTGCCGATGCCGAAAGCGGCGACGGCCAGTGCAAGCAAGGCGAGGGGCATGCGCAAGGTCTCTTGTCGGTAGTCTTGACGCTTTGATCAGGCATACGCAGGCCGACGACCGATCTCGGAAGAGAGCGGTGCAGGCAGCAATTATTGGAATTAGTCTGTGCGCAACTGAGTGCGGCGTGGTCGCTTGCAGTATAAACAGCAGCTGACACATCGCGAATCAATAATCTGACTAATTGCCCGGCGGCCTCTACCGGGCGTTGGCAAAAAAAGGAGTTGGCTGTGCTGGCAACGGCTTTGGTGTTAGTGGCGGCGCTGCTGCACGCGGCGTGGAATACCCTGATCAAATTCAGCGCCGAGCGGTTGCTGGTGGTGGCGTGCATGGACACGGTGGCGCTGTTGTCTGTCGCCGTGGCATTGCCCTTCGTGAACCTGCCGCCGTTGGAAATCTGGCCATGGATTCTGGCCTCGGCGGCGTTCGAGCTGCTTTATCGGTATCTGCTGATTCAGGCTTATCGGGTCGGCGATCTGGGTCTGGTCTATCCGCTGATGCGCGGATTATCTCCACTGGTGGTGCTTGCGCTGACTCTGATCTTCGCTGGCGAGGTGCTGAGCACACAGCAGATCTTCGGCATTCTGCTGATCCCGTTCGGCATGCTCTGCCTGCTGTGGCAAGGCGGTGGCGGGGCGCGATTGCCTTGGTCGATGCTGCCGGTGGTGGCGCTGATTGGCTTGTGCATCGGCTGCTACACCTTTATCGATGGCCAGGCTTTGCGGCGCTGGTCGCATCCGCTGGATTACCTGGTCTGGGTCACGCTGCTCAGCGCCTGGCCGTTTCCGCTGCTGGCTTGGGTGGCCAGGCGTCCGGCGTTTTTGCAGTTCTGGCGCGAGCAGTGGAAGTTGGGGCTGACGGTCGGGTTCTGCGTGTTGTTCAGCTACGCTCTGGTGCTATGGGCGATGCAATTGGGCTCGATTGCCGAAGCGGCGGCGTTGCGCGAGATCAGCGTGATTCTGGTGGTGTTGTTCGGCATGCGTTACCTGAAAGAACCTTTCGGCCGGCCACGGCTCTTAGCCTGTGGGCTGGTACTGATCGGCATGCTGGTGATGAAGTTCTGACGGCCTGAAATCAAATTCTGAAAAAGGACTGCGTTATGACGGTGGCTTTGTGGTGTGTGTTGGTCGCAATCTTTCTGCCGTATCTGTGCACGGTGGTGGCCAAGGCCTCCGGCGGCTTCAGGTTGCGGGATAATTACGACCCGCGGGATTTTCTTGAGAGTCTTAACGGCGTGGCCCGACGCGCGCATGCGGCGCAGTTGAATAGCTTTGAAGTGACCCCGGCATTTGCCGCAGCCGTGCTGGTCGCGCATCTGGTGGGTACTGCGCAGTTGGTGACAGTGAATGTGCTGGCGGTGCTGTTTATCACCAGTCGCCTGCTGTACATCATTTGCTATCTGGCGGACTGGGCGGTGTTGCGTTCGCTGGTGTGGTTTGTCGGGATGGGGTTGATTGCCAGTTTCTTCTTTGTGTCGATGTGACAGGCAAGATCAAAAGCTCGCAGCGTGCCGCAGCTCCTACTCAAACCCTGTAGGAGCTGCCGAAGGCTGCGAGCTTTTGCTTTTTACGGTTTATCCGCGACCTGAGGCACTTGCGGCAATGCCGCGCCTTTTGGCCAGAGCATCCAGATCTGCCCTTGCTGTTTCATGTCGCCGGCCAGTTGCCCGGCTGCCTCGCCGGTGCCCCAGAACAGATCCGCACGCACTTCGCCGGCAATCGCGCCGCCGGTATCCTGCGCTGCCACTGGCCGTACCAGCGCCGTGCCGTCCGGGCGCGTGGTCGACAGCCACAACAGGCTGCCCAGCGGAATCACTTTGCGATCCACCGCTGCGCTGTAACCGGCAGTCAACGGCACGTTCAGCGAACCGCGCGGGCCTTCGTTGCTGTCCGGGTTGCGGGTGAAGAACACGTAACTCGGGTTGCTGCCCAGCAGTTCGGGAATACGCGCCGGATTGGCCTTGGCCCAGTTGCTGATCGCACCCATGGTCACGTCTTCTTTCTTCAGCTCGCCTTGCTCGACCAGCCAGCGGCCGATTGGCCGATACGGATGACCGTTCTGGTCGGCGTAGGCGATGCGCAATTGGCGACCGTCGTCAGTCTGAATCCGCCCCGAACCCTGAATCTGCAAAAACTGTAGATTCATCGGGTCAGTCAGCCATGCCACCACAGGCGCTTTGACGCCTTGGCTCTCGATGGTCGCCGCATCGTCGTAAGGCTTGAGCACGCGACCCTCAAGGCGCCCGCGCAGGCGTTTGCCTTTCAGCTCTGGATAAATGCTGTCCAGCGACACGATGATCATGTCTTCGGGCACGCCGTACACCGGCACGTTCGCGGTTTCGGTCTGGGTCAGGCTGCCGGGGTACACCGGTTCGTAGTAACCGGTGATCAAACCGTTGGGATTGTCGTTGGCGGCGCGCAAGCCGTAGACCGCGAGGTTCTGTTTGAGGAACGCGCGGATGTCACCGGCGCTCTGCGGCACATTGGCCGCCGCTGCGCAGGTTGGACCCCAGACTGCGTCGGCTTTGAGTCGGGTGCAGGCGCTGCGCCATGAGCCGAAACCGGCAACCAGATCGCTGTCGGTGACGGCAGGCAATGCCTCCCAGGTCGCGCTGGAGTAGGTGGCCAGTGCGTGGGTTTTCGGTTTCTCGGTGTCTCCACCCGTACAGCCGGCGAGTATTGCCAGCATCGGGACGGTGACGAGGAGCGGATTACGCCAGGCCTTGAAACGGCTGTTCATGGAGATTTTCCTGTGTCGGTTGCAGAAGTGCTCCATGCGCTCATGCAACCCTATTGTTAATAGGGCTATTGGTGTTTGCCCGTGACGCGGGGATACTGGCCGCCGATTTCCGTGACCTGAAGCCACCATGACTTTTAAAAGACTTTCTGTTGTATTGCTGGCCTGCCTGACTTTGTCCGCCTGTGGCGGTGTCGATCCAGACTCCCCGCTGGGCCAGCGCAAGGCCATCTTCAAACAGATGCTCAAGACCGGCGAAGATCTGGGCGGCATGCTGCGCGGGCGCATTCCGTTCGACGGGCCGAAATTCGCCGACGGCGCGGTCAAGCTGGATGCCTTGTCGCATGAACCGTGGAAACACTTCCCGCAGGTGCGCGAGGAAGATCACACCAGCGCCAAGGACGATGTCTGGCAGAAGCAGGCGCGCTTTCAGGAAATGGCTCGTACCCTTGAAGCGGCCACCGGTGAATTGGTGATTGCCAGCAAGGTTCAGCCGTACAAGGCCAGCAATCTCGGGCCAGCGGTGCAGAAGGTTGAAGATGCCTGCAGCGCTTGCCATAAAGAATTTCGTGATCATTGATCTGAGTAACTGTGGCGAGGGAGCTTGCTCCCGCTGGGCTGCGCAGCGGCCCCAATATCGGCGCCCGGACGAACCGGGAGTCCTTCGGCCTCCAGCGGGAGCAAGCTCCCTCGCCACAGGGATCTTCGATTATTTATCCAGTTCGTCCAGCGCGTCCTGCAGTTCCTTGCGCGACTCGGCGAGTTTGTTTTTGCGCTTGTCGATCTTCTCCGGATCGCCTTTCTTCATGGCCTTGTCCAGATCAGCCTGGCGCTGGCTGACTTCGTGCTTGGCGTCGAGCACCTTGTTTTCGCGTTCTTTCTTCAGGCCAGCGTCAGTGCAATGTTCAGTCACTTCGCGCAGAGCGGTTTCCAGACCCGCCTGCTGATCAGCGTTGCCGCGTGATTTGGCTTGTTCGATCTGGTTGATGATGCCCTGCTTCTTGGCAGCGCAACCGGTCAGCCCTGGCGCATCTTCAGCGGCCATCAGGGGGGCGGCCATCACGCCGCAAAGTGTCAGCAGGGCGAGCGGTGCATAAAATTTCATAAAAGCTCCATGTGCAAAGACATTCGGGTCGGTGAGGCACTGCGCAGTTGGAGCGCCTCGGCGACTTTGGGTTCCCGGCGTGCCGGGGATTACATATTCAGAAGCCGTCGATGCCGGCGGCTTGCAAGGTGTCTCTCAGGGCCAGCACCTGCGGGTCGCGGAAAAATGCGTTCAATTGCGCCGCGCGACCGGGGCCGATTCCGGGTTCTGCCTGCCATTGTGCAGCGTCACGTTGTGCCAGCGCCTGCCATGAATCAGCCAATTGCGCCTGGCCGGTCGGCGGCAGTCCGAGGGCTTTGAGCCATTGTGCAAACGGTCGCTGGCGGGCGCTGTGAAAACTCTCCAGCAGGCGCGCGCTGCTGCGTTCGCCAAGGCCGGCAATGTTAGCAAGCTCTGGCCCGTCGAGGGTCAACCAATCCAGCAGGCTTTTCAGCTGGCCTGTTTCGAGAAGTTTCTCCCAGGTACCGGGACCGACGTGCGTCAGCGCCAACCCCTTTTTGCCGCTGAGCCAGGTCAAGCGGGCGAGGAACTGACTCTCGCAGCCCGGCGTCGGTTGCCAGCAGCTTAGTGGGTGAAAGTCACTGGCGACTGGAATGTGCATTTCTGCACGTTCAGTCGCACGAAGCACGACACTGTCGAGACGCGGGATTGTCAGCCCGGCCAGACTGATTGCAATCTGATCGCCGGGCCGAATGTCCAGCTCTCGCCAGCGCTTGAGCGAACTGACGCTAACCCGTTTGATCTGCCGGTCGTCGAGCATCACCGGTTCCAGATCCAGCACCGGCGTGATGCGCCCGGTACGGCCGATCTTGAAGTTGACCTTGCGCACATCGGCCAACGCTTGGGCGAACGGGTATTTCCAGGCGACGGCCCAGTAGGGTGGGCGTGCTTGCCAGCGTTCGGCGGGTGGGCGCTGACTGTGGCGCAGAACCACGCCGTCGGTGGCGAAGGGCAGTGGAGAGCGATACCAGTGATCGCGCCATTTTTCTGCGTCGGCGAGTTTGGTGATTGATTGGCTGTAAGCCGACGTCGAAGCGAAACCCAATTGCTCCAAGGTCGAATTTCGTGCAGGCAGATCAGCCGGTCCTTGCGGCCAGTCCCAGACAAACAGACCTAATCCTGACGCTTGCTCCGCGCTCAATGTCTTGCGCCCCATCAGTCCGGCGACGGTGGCGCGCGCATTGAGGCTGCCGGAGCGGGACTGCACATGCTCGTCGAGTCGCCAGTAAAGTTCGCCCTGAACCAGCAGATCTTGTGGCTGCTTCAATCTCTGAGGAATGGTGGCGATCTTCTGCGCCGACACAGTCCAGTCCTGCCCGCGAACCCCATCGCCACGGCTGATTGCCTGTTGCAACCGGCCGCCGCGATAAACCAGCGTAACTGCCACGCCGTCGATTTTGGGTTGTATCCAAACGTCTTTGCGATCGCGCAGCCAGGCTTCAATCGCCGTTGCGTCGTGGCGTTTTTCCAGGCCGGTGTGAGCGATGGGGTGTGCGACCGTGCCAGATGCCGTGCGAACTGGATCAGGTGCTACAGGGAGTTTGAAACACTGTCGCCATACACTCAGTCGCGAGCGAGATTGGTCATAGAGTTCATCGGCGATCAGGGATCGGCCTTCGCGATGGTAGGCGTCGTCCCATCGGTCGATCTGCGTTTGCAGAGAGGTGATTTCGCGTTCTGCCTGGTCAGCGGGCCAGTTCGGGCATTGGGCGGAGTGGGCAGTGAGGCTGATGAAGCTAAGCAGAATCAGGAAAGAAAAACGCATCGCGAGCGTCCTTGCTCATAGGGAACCCTGAAGGCTAGTCAGGATTTTGCGCGAGGTCGGGCGGGTGTTTTGCGGGGTGTTTCGCAGCGTCTTCAGGCAATAAAAAGCCCCGCACGGCGCAAACCGTGCGGGGCTTTTCATGCAGCCAGAAAATTACAGACCAGCAGCGGAACGCAGGGCGTCGGCGCGGTCGGTTTTTTCCCAAGTGAAGGTGGTGAAGGTGTCTTCGCCAACAGTCTTGGTCTGCGAGGTGCGGCCGAAGTGGCCGTAGGCTGCAGTTTCCTGGTACATCGGGTGCAGCAGGTCGAGCATGGTGGTGATCGCGTATGGACGCAGGTCGAACACTTCACGTACCAGTTTGACGATTTTGTCGTCGCTGATCTTGCCAGTGCCGAAGGTGTTCAGCGAGATCGACGTAGGCTGAGCCACACCGATCGCGTAGGAAACCTGAATCTCGCAACGCTCGGCCAGGCCGGCGGCAACGATGTTTTTCGCCACGTAACGACCGGCGTAGGCCGCCGAACGGTCAACCTTCGATGGATCTTTACCGGAGAACGCGCCGCCGCCGTGACGGGCCATGCCGCCGTAGCTGTCGACGATGATCTTGCGACCGGTCAGACCGCAGTCACCTACCGGGCCGCCGATGATGAACTGGCCGGTCGGGTTGATGTGGAACTGGGTGTCTTTGCTCAGCAGTTCGGCAGGCAGTACGTGCTTGACGATCAGCTCCATCACGCCTTCGCGCAGGTCTTTGTACGACACTTCCGGGTTGTGCTGGGTCGACAGAACAACCGCGTCGATCCCGACAACCTTGCCGCCTTCGTAACGGCAAGTCACTTGCGACTTGGCGTCTGGACGCAGCCAAGGCAGCAGACCCGATTTACGGGCTTCGGCCTGGCGCTGCACCAACTGGTGCGAGAAGGTGATCGGTGCTGGCATCAGCACGTCGGTTTCGTTGCTCGCGTAGCCGAACATCAGGCCCTGGTCGCCGGCGCCCTGATCTTCAGGCTTGGCACGGTCGACACCCTGGTTGATGTCAGGGGACTGCTTGCCGATGATATTCATCACGCCGCAGGTCGCGCCGTCGAAGCCGACGTCGGAGCTGTTGTAGCCGATGTCGAGAATCACGTTACGCACGATCTCTTCCAGATCGACCCAGGCGCTGGTAGTCACTTCACCGGCAACGATGGCCACGCCAGTCTTGACCAGGGTTTCCACCGCAACGCGTGCGTGCTTGTCCTGGGTGATGATGGCGTCCAGCACCGCATCGGAAATCTGGTCGGCGATTTTGTCCGGGTGCCCTTCGGACACGGACTCGGAGGTGAAGAGGGAGTATTCGCTCATCTCGATTTTTTCCTGAATTTACCGATGGTGAGTGTCGCCAGCCGGTCGCTGAAAATGGCGGACCTGGATCTGGAAACCATTACGTAAGCCTACATAGAGGCTTTCCCCGGGAACGAGTCCCGCAGCGGTGGCCCAACGGGCCAAATCGTCCTGTTCAAACCCCAACCACAGATCACCGCAGGCCTCCCTGGCCCAACTCTGGTTGTGGCTACATAACTCTGTCACGAGCAGGCTACCGCCCGGTTGCAGCAGGCTGGCCATGTGCTTGAGCGCATCGGCCGGCGCGGCGAAATGGTGCAGCACCATGTTCAACACCACGCAATCGGCCTGCAGGCTCACGCCATTCAATGCATCGGCCAATTGCAGGCTGACGTTAGCCAGTTGTTCACGAACGCACACCTGACGCGCCAGTTCGAGCATCGCCGCGCTGTTGTCCAGCGCAGTCACGGCACTGAAGCGGCGCGCCAGTTCCGGTAGAAAAGCACCGTCACCGGGGCCGACTTCAATGGCTGTGGCAGCGTCCTTGAAGTTCAGCTTGTCGAGCAGGGCCAGCACGCTTTCACGGTACTGCGGCAGGCCGGCAATCAAATCTTGCTGGGCGCGAAATTTCTCCGCTACTCGTGCGAAAAAATCCTGGCTGTTGGCAGCCCGTTGCCCGTGAACCTGGGCGATCCGTGCCTGCACGTCGTCTGGCAGGATCAGATTGTCGACTTCTTCGAGCAGCGCGGCGTGCAGCTTGCCGCCCAGCAGTTCGGTGTGCGGCAGGGCGCGGCGATAAAAGATCGCATTACCTTCGCGGCGCGTCGCCACCAGATCGGCTTGCGCCAACACCTTGAGGTGATGGCTCATGCCGGACTGACCGATACCGAAAATCTGCGCCAGCTCCAGTACACCGAACGAATCGTTGGCCAGCGCGCGCAAGACATTCAGCCGCAGCGGATCACCGCCAGCCTTGCACAAGGCTGCCAGCTCGTCGCAGTCGTCATGGCGAATGGAGGGCACACGTAAGTTCATAGGGCCAGCAGTCTAGAGACGGCCGGAAAACACCGCAAGGCCAATATCAAAAAGTTTTGATATTGCACGATGGATGGCGTTTTTTGGCACTTCTCACTGGTCGGTTAACTCTACAAACCTGTAGCGGAAAGGTTTCACCAGCCGAAACCGCCGCTATCCATGGGAAAAACGCCTTCGGATGACTATCTGTCATTGCCCCAAGGCGTCCCGGTGAGGGAAAATGCTCGCCTTTTTTCCGATTCGTTTTATTCAAGCCCCCAGGAGATCAGCGATGCCTAGCCGTCGTGAGCGTGCCAACGCCATTCGTGCCCTCAGCATGGATGCCGTGCAAAAAGCCAACAGCGGCCATCCCGGTGCCCCGATGGGTATGGCGGATATCGCCGAAGTACTTTGGCGTGACTACCTCAAGCACAACCCGAGCAATCCATCGTTCGCCGACCGTGACCGCTTCGTGCTGTCCAACGGCCACGGCTCGATGTTGATCTACTCGCTGCTGCACCTGACCGGTTACGACCTGTCGATCGACGACCTAAAGCAATTCCGTCAATTGCACAGCCGCACTCCGGGTCACCCGGAGCTGGGTTACACCCCGGGCGTTGAAACCACCACCGGCCCGTTGGGTCAGGGTCTGGCCAACGCCGTGGGCTTCGCGCTGGCAGAAAAAGTCATGGGCGCGCAGTTCAACCGTCCTGGCCACAACATCGTCGACCACCACACCTACGTGTTCCTGGGTGATGGCTGCATGATGGAAGGCATTTCCCATGAAGTCGCTTCCCTGGCCGGTACTTTGGGTCTGGGCAAGCTGATCGCTTTCTACGATGACAACGGCATCTCCATCGACGGCGAAGTCGAAGGCTGGTTCACCGACGACACGCCGAAGCGTTTCGAAGCCTACAACTGGCAAGTGATCCGCAACGTTGACGGTCACGATCCTGAAGAAATCAAGATCGCCATCGAGACCGCGCGCAAGAGCGCGCAGCCGACCCTGATCTGCTGCAAGACCACCATCGGTTTCGGTTCGCCGAACAAGCAAGGCAAGGAAGATTGCCACGGCGCCCCGCTGGGTGACGCGGAAATCGCTCTGACCCGTCAGGCGCTGAACTGGAACCACGGCCCGTTCGAAATCCCGGCCGACATCTATGCCGAGTGGGATGCCAAGGAAAGCGGCCGCGCTGTCGAAGCCGAGTGGGATCAGCGTTTCGCTGCTTACTCCGCCGCGTTCCCGACCGAAGCCAACGAACTGATCCGTCGTCTGAGCGGCGAGTTGCCGGCCGACTTCTCCGAGAAAGCCTCGGCTTACATCGCTGAAGTGGCTGCCAAGGGCGAAACCATCGCCAGCCGTAAAGCCAGCCAGAACACCCTGAACGCGTTCGGCCCGCTGCTGCCGGAACTGCTCGGCGGTTCGGCTGACCTGGCGGGTTCCAACCTGACTCTGTGGAGCGGTTGCAAAGGCGTCAACGCTGAAGATGCCAGCGGCAACTACATGTACTACGGCGTGCGCGAATTCGGCATGACCGCCATCATGAACGGCGTCGCCCTGCACGGCGGTCTGGTGCCTTACGGCGCGACCTTCCTGATGTTCATGGAATACGCGCGCAACGCAGTGCGCATGTCCGCTCTGATGAAGCAGCGTGTGATCCACGTCTACACCCACGACTCCATCGGTCTGGGCGAAGACGGCCCGACGCACCAGCCAATCGAGCAATTGACCAGCCTGCGTACCACGCCGAACCTCGACACCTGGCGTCCAGCCGATGCCGTTGAATCGGCAGTGGCATGGAAACAGGCTCTGGAGCGCAAGGACGGCCCGTCGGCGCTGATCTTCTCGCGCCAGAATCTGCAGCACCAAACCCGTGATGCCGGCCAGATCGCCGACATCGCCCGTGGCGGTTACGTGTTGAAGGACTGCGCAGGCGAGCCTGAGCTGATCCTGATCGCCACCGGTTCGGAAGTCGGCCTGGCTGTTCAAGCCTTCGACAAACTGACCGAGCAAGGCCGCAAGGTACGCGTGGTTTCCATGCCGTGCACCAGCGCGTTCGACGCTCAGGACGCGGGCTACAAGCAAGCCGTCCTGCCGTTGCAGGTCAGCGCACGTATCGCGATCGAAGCGGCTCACGCCGACTTCTGGTTCAAGTACGTGGGTCTGGAAGGTCGCGTGATCGGCATGACCACCTACGGCGAATCGGCTCCGGCTTCGGCGCTGTTCGAAGAGTTCGGCTTCACCCTGGAAAACATCCTGGGTCAGGCTGAAGAGCTGCTGGAAGACTAAGCAGTACAAATGCGGTGGCCCCGGTCACCGCGTTCTCTTGTAGGAGCTGCCGAAGGCTGCGATCTATTGATCTTGATCTCTTAAACAGCAAGATCAAAAGATCGCAGCCTTCGGCAGCTCCTACAGAGGGCTTGTGTTGTTAGCGAATTCTATCGAGAACCCCATGCCTCAACCGCGTCCCTACAAAGTTGCACTCAACGGCTACGGCCGGATTGGTCGTTGCGTCTTGCGTGCGTTGTTCGAGCGAGGGGCGAGTGCCGGGTTTGAAATTGTCGCGATCAACGATCTGGCTGACATGGCCAGCATTGAATACCTGACACGCTTCGACTCCACCCACGGCCGGTTTCCCGGCGAAGTGCGGATCGACGGCGATTGTCTGCATATTAATGGCGACTGCGTGAAGGTCCTGCGCAGTGCCACCCCCGAAGGCATCGATTGGGCGTCGCTGGGCGTCGATCTGGTGCTCGAATGCTCCGGCGCCTACAACACCCGTGAAGACGGCCAGCGTTTCCTCGACGCCGGCGCGCCACGGGTGTTGTTCTCGCAGCCAATGGCCAGCGAGGCGGATGTCGACGCCACCATCGTCTACGGCGTCAATCAGGATTGCCTGACTGGCGACGAACTGCTGGTGTCCAACGCTTCCTGCACCACCAACTGCGGCGTGCCGCTGTTGCGTTTGCTCGATCAGGCGATCGGTCTGGATTACGTGTCCATCACCACGATTCACTCGGCGATGAACGATCAGCCAGTGATCGACGCCTATCACCACGAAGACCTGCGTCGCACCCGTTCGGCGTTCCAGTCGGTGATCCCGGTGTCCACTGGTCTGGCGCGCGGCATCGAACGCCTGCTGCCGGAACTTGCCGGGCGAATTCAGGCCAAAGCCGTGCGCGTGCCGACGGTCAACGTGTCCTGCCTCGACATCACGATGCAGACCGCGAGCGACACCGACGCCAACGAGGTCAACCGGATTCTGCGCGACGCCGCTACCAGTGGCCCGCTCAAAGGCCTGTTGGCTTACACCGAGCTTCCCCACGCAAGCTGCGATTTTAATCATGACCCACATTCGGCCATCGTCGATGCCAGTCAGACCCGCGTTTCCGGCCCTCGGCTGGTAAACATCCTGGCCTGGTTCGACAACGAATGGGGTTTTGCCAACCGAATGCTGGACGTTGCAGATCACTATCTGCAAACAGCGATTTCAAAAAAACCTGCTCTCTAAGAACAGCTATTTCAGGAAGTGCGACCCATGACCGTGTTGAAGATGTCCGACCTCGATCTGCAAGGTAAGCGCGTATTGATCCGCGAAGACCTCAACGTCCCAGTCAAGGACGGTGTTGTCACCAGCGACGCGCGCATCCTGGCTTCGCTGCCGACCATCAAGCTGGCCCTGGAAAAAGGCGCGGCGGTGATGGTCTGCTCGCACCTTGGCCGTCCGACCGAAGGCGAATTCTCTGCCGAGAACAGCCTCAAGCCTGTTGCTGACTACCTGAGCAAGGCCTTGGGCCGCGAAGTGCCGCTGGTGGCCGATTACCTTGGCGGCGTTGACGTCAAGGCGGGCGACATCGTGCTGTTCGAAAACGTGCGCTTCAACAAGGGCGAGAAAAAGAACGCCGACGAACTGGCCCAGCAATACGCTGCCCTGTGCGACGTGTTCGTGATGGATGCTTTCGGCACCGCCCACCGCGCCGAGGGTTCGACGCACGGCGTGGCCAAGTTTGCCAAAGTCGCTGCCGCCGGCCCGCTGCTGGCGGCTGAGCTGGACGCACTGGGCAAGGCATTGGGCGCTCCGGCGCAACCGATGGCCGCCATCGTTGCCGGCTCCAAGGTCTCGACCAAACTCGACGTGCTGAACAGCCTGAGCCAGATCTGCAATCAATTGATCGTCGGCGGCGGCATCGCCAACACCTTCCTGGCTGCTGCCGGTCATCCGGTCGGCAAGTCGCTGTACGAGCCGGACCTGCTCGACACCGCTCGCGCCATCGCCGCCAAAGTCAGCGTGCCGCTGCCAGTGGACGTTGTAGTCGCCAAGGAATTTGCTGAAACGGCTGAAGCCACCGTCAAGCTGATCGCTGACGTCGCTGCCGACGACATGATTCTGGACATCGGCCCGCAGACCGCTGCCAACTTCGCCGAACTGCTGAAGTCGTCGAAAACCATTCTGTGGAACGGCCCGGTCGGCGTGTTTGAATTCGACCAGTTCGGCAACGGCACCAAAGTGCTGGCCGAAGCCATCGCCGAGAGCGATGCGTTCTCGATTGCTGGCGGTGGCGATACGCTGGCGGCTATCGATAAATATGGCGTAGCGGAAAAGATCTCCTACATTTCCACCGGTGGTGGCGCGTTCCTCGAATTCGTCGAAGGCAAAGTGCTGCCGGCCGTAGAAGTCCTGGAAACCCGGGCCAAGGCCTGAGGCCGCCCGTTTGGCCAGGCAAAGGAGTGTTTACATGGTCAAGTCGTTAGCGCTGTTATTGCTGACCGGTGTGTTGGCGGCCTGCGGGAGCAACCCGAAGGCCGAGCCGACGCCTGCACCCGGCGAGGCCCGGAAAGGCTGCTACCAGGCTGAATGGCAGGCCGAAACCAACCCGGTGCTGAACAAGCGCTCGGGGCCGGACGGTCTGGAAAAATACGAGACGCAAACCCCGGCCAAGGAACATGGTTGTCCTTGACCGGTCTGACTCATTACTCAGGGCTGGCGGCGTGTGCTGTCGGTCGAGGAATACGGATGAAAGGCTTGATCGCCATTGCGGCGCTGGCAATGTTGGGTGGCTGCGCGCAGTGGAACCCGTTCCAGTCCTCCGCGCCTGTGGATAACTGGACCACCTGGACCTGCGACAGCCAGGCCAAAGTCCTCTGGCGCTTCACGGATGCCGGACGCAAGGAAGTCGATGTGCGCCTCGGCGGTGCCGATCAGGTCTATCGCCTGAAAGAACAGCCGGGCGCCTCGGGTGCGCTGTACAGCGACGACATGCTGGCGTTTCACATCAAAGGTGAGGAAGGCCTGGTGTACTGGGTCGCCACCAATGATCTGATCGGCCGTGGCTGCAAGGCCGAGTAGCTCCAACAGATTTACGGATGATGACTTGTTGTGGCGAGGGAGCTTGCTCCCGCTGGAGCGCGAAGCGGTCCCAGGCTTTTAATGACTGCTTCGCAGCCGAGCGCGAGCAAGCTCGCTCGCCACAGGTTGAGTCACATACAAGATTTTGCTTTATCGAATCACCGGGCCGGGCCTCGACCCCCGATCCGCAATCACTTGAATAGCCGCCGCCGCTCCGGCAGGCTGGCACGATTAACGACCCAAACCGGGAGAGACACACACAATGGCACTTATCAGCATGCGCCAGATGCTGGACCACGCAGCCGAGTTCGGCTACGGCGTTCCAGCCTTCAACGTCAACAACCTTGAGCAGATGCGCGCCATCATGGAAGCCGCTGACAAGACTGACTCCCCGGTGATCGTCCAGGCTTCGGCCGGCGCTCGCAAATACGCTGGCGCGCCATTCCTGCGTCACCTGATCCTCGCGGCTATCGAAGAATTCCCGCACATCCCGGTGTGCATGCACCAGGACCACGGCACCAGCCCTGACGTTTGCCAGCGCTCGATCCAGCTGGGCTTCAGCTCGGTAATGATGGACGGCTCGCTGGGCGAAGACGGCAAGACCCCGACCGACTACGACTACAACGTCCGCGTTACCCAACAAACCGTAGCCCTGGCTCACGCCTGCGGCGTTTCGGTAGAAGGCGAGCTGGGCTGCCTGGGTTCGCTGGAAACCGGCATGGCCGGTGAAGAAGACGGCATCGGCGCCGAAGGCGTTCTCGATCACAGCCAGATGCTCACCGACCCGGAAGAAGCCGCTGACTTCGTCAAACGCACCCAGGTCGACGCCCTGGCCATCGCCATCGGCACCAGCCACGGCGCTTACAAATTCACCAAGCCACCTACCGGCGACGTGCTGGCCATCGACCGCATCAAGGAAATCCACAAACGCATCCCGAACACCCACCTGGTGATGCACGGTTCCTCGTCGGTGCCGCAAGAGTGGCTGGCAATCATCAACCAGTACGGCGGCGACATCAAAGAAACCTACGGCGTTCCGGTTGAAGAAATCGTCGAAGGCATCAAACACGGCGTACGCAAGGTCAACATCGACACCGACCTGCGCCTGGCATCCACCGGCGCAATGCGTCGCCTGATGGCCACCAACCCAAGCGAATTCGACCCGCGTAAATTCTTCGGCGCGACCGTGACCGCGATGCGTGATGTGTGTATTGCTCGCTACGAAGCTTTCGGCACTGCCGGTAACGCTTCGAAGATCAAACCGATCTCGCTGGAAGCGATGTATCAGCGTTATCTGAAAGGTGAGTTGAACGCCAAGGTCAATTGAGACTGGGTGTTGAGCTGATTTGAAAGAAACCCGTCGCGAGACGGGTTTTTTGTGGGCGTAATTTGATCCACCGGTAATAAGACGCGCGGCGCTTGAAATGTTACCTATAGCGGACATACTCAGACAAATGCACGGATAAAGTCCGATATAGGTGACATCAATGCTTCTACATAATCCCCCAGTCTTCGGCGGAAGGCTCCGCCAGCTGCGCCAAGCCAAAGGCTACAGCCAGGCAATTCTGGCGCATCGAGCCAAGTGCAATCGTAAAACCATCATTGATCTGGAGGCGGGTGAGAACGTCGCGCTCTATACCGTGTTCAGGGTTTTATCAGCATTGGGCATGGCGCTGGAAATTGTCGATAACCGAATTGATCTGAAGTCGCTCGCCGAGCTGGTAGAGCAAGATGAGTAAGGTCAAATTGCTCAACGTCATCACTGCGCAAGGTTTATCCGGAGCATTGTCCAAGGGCTCACAGTTTTCGTTTGCCTACGAATCTGCCGACGCTTCCAGGGAAGTGCCACTGGTCATGCCTTACGATCCGACGCCAAGTGTCAGCAACGTGTGCTTCAGGAAATCCTGTCGGCAGATGCTTCGCATGGTGTTTTCGAGTCGGGTATTTCAGGGGTGCAGCCCAAGGTGTTGGTGCCTGACCTGGACAAACTCTCCGGCGGCCGAAAAACCAGGCTCAGTTCCGACCTGATCGTGAAGTCAGGCGCGGATGAATACGCACACTTGGCGCAAAACGAATTTCTTTGTCTGGAAGTCGCGCGTATTGAAGGAATGGAAACACCACCATTCTGGCTGTCTGAAAATGGCGATCTGTTTGTGATGGAGCGCTTTGACCTGACTGCGGACGGGCGGCTGGGGTTTGAAGACATGGCCGTTCTGTTGGGACTCAACAAGGATCCTCACGACAATTACAAGTATTCCCAGAGCTATGAAACCCTCGCTGCCGTTATCGGCCAAGTCTGCCGGCATGGCGATCCACTTCGCGAATTGGAACGGTTCTACCACTCGGTCTGCCTTTCGGTGATGGTGCGCAACGGCGATGCGCATCTGAAAAACTTCGGAGTGATTTACGCTAACCCTGCTTTGCCAGAGACGGTGCGATTGGCACCGGTTTTCGATGTCACCACTACAACGGTCTACGAAAACTACAATCCAAAATCTGGCCGTTCATTGGTTGACCGTACGTTGGCAATAAAGATGAATAAGGTGAAAACCTATCCGGACCGGCAGCAACTGATTGAGTTCGGTCGAAAACAATGCGCGATACAGAAGCCTGCCGTCGTTATAGAGCGAATTGCTGAGGCGGTGACTGAGGTGTTGGTGAATCATCGCGGTCGGGTGAATGGTGAGCTGTTTGCTGATATGCAGCGGGAATGGGATGGTGATCGGGTGGTGGCTCTGAACGACTCCGTTGGTTCGGGATTGAGGCGCAAATCGGTAGGTAAGACCAGCAGCTGATATTCCTTAATTTGATTGAGACTGAGTGAAAAGCGGGCAACTAAATAAATTCCTCCCTTAGGCTTCTACGATTAAGCCGGATCGAGGTCTGTCGATTGGTTGATTAACGCGAAGCATCCTAGTGACTGCGACACATTCATGAGCACAATTTTCAGTGGATCAGTGAGCTACAAAATAGCTGGCGCCGAAAGATGGCGATGAACTTAACTCAATACGGTCGATAGTCAAATGATGAAATATGATTGTTGGCCGACCGCCTTCAGGTTTTGAGATGAATCGTATTGTTCGTAGTACAAACCATATCTACTTCGTGGCGGGTACTTTTTCAACCTCGCTTCTTTTCGAGATTCATCTCTGAAGTGATTTTATATATACATATATCCTTGGGCCGTCGAAAACCTGTTGGTGAATTGAAATATTATTTGCGGGTGTATTGCCGTCGTATATGAAGAATTCGATGGTGTCATCTTTTTTAGTCTGATTGATCAGCAGTGTAGAGATGTACATGAGCCGTCGGGCTGGAATTGCTTGTGGATCAGTTGATGGATTTCCAGAAGTTCTTGGAGGGATCGCGTTCAGGACTTGAGTGATGTTTCCAGGGAATGTACTGGTGGTTGGAGGCGCGTTCGGAAATAATGACATTTTTGTCGACCTGTTTAGATTTAAGGTTGGAAAGATGGCGCCAATCAAAGAGGGGAATTAAATGAATCCGTCTCCAATGATTTCCCAATGATTTCCTGTCCCCAATGATTGGTCCGCAATGATTGCTGTTCAAAATGTTCTGTTCGGAATAAAAGATAATTGGTGATTCTAAAAAGTTATTAAAAACTGTCATTTTTGACAGTGGTGATGTTCGGGTAGGTTCGTAATGATGGAAGCTCAATAACGAAAGGAGTTCTTTGATGAAGATTCGAATTGGAATTGATGATGTCGGCGTGTTAAACCTCAAGGATGGAAGTGCTTTTAGCGGCACTATAAAGGGTATGGACGCTGAAGGAGTGGTCATGCAGACTGGTCCAGAACCTGATGAAGTAGAGGCAGTGGCGCGAAGTGCTGTGAAATCGTTCAGTATTCCACGTGGTCTTTATTTCGATAAGCGGTACGGGAGTTTTGAATTGATAGGCGTTGGTCCATTCTTTGAAGGGGATGTGGGTTGTTTCCCTTCCCTTGGCCCCTCATATGTTGGCACGCATTCAAGGCCTCCGTCATACGACGCAGCGTCGGGAATGTGGTTTCATCCATCTCTAGGTGATTGTTCGTGTTCAGCCACGTGCCCAGGGAGTATTTCTACTAGCAGACCAGTTTTGAAGTGACGGGCTAGTCGCCGAATGTGTTAAGAGATAGGCAAAAAATAATCTCACGACCTATGCTAGCTCTCTCAATTTCGCCGCGTACATAAATGCTCCGTTTCGAGAGAATCGGAGCATTTTCATTATTTCTATTACCCTTCGGGAGTGAGTTTTCGGACGGTTATGCTCCTGTTTGGATCTAATCGAGTAGATTATTTTCAGACAGCAGGATGATTGTGACGATGAGCAGAGCATGAGTTGCATACAAGGTGGATAGGTAAATGATCCCCCTTGTATGCGATGCATCGCTATTAGACAGTGATCACGTAACCGTTTGAGAGAGATACAACGACCAATATGCCGGTGGCGTTTCTTTGGGAGTACGTAAGTTTGTATGTCCCGCTCGTAATTCCTAGGTTTTTAATGTTGTCTATGCTGTAGGCTGAGATGCACATGCCGTTGTTGTTAAGGATGCCTCTATTTTCAAAATTAGAGTCGACTATGTCGCCGCCAAAATTGAATGAGCTAGGAGGGTTAGTGGTGGTACTCTTCAAGTGAAATCCGATGACGTCGTGGTGTCTAGTGTTTATATGCAGTGGTGCTGCAACCCTGAAGCATTCTTGGCCATTGTCTATATACTTTTCAAGGTGAGGGGCGGGCGCGATAGCTGCGGTAGTGATGATGGATGTTGGCAACGGTAAGCTATTAACCGGGCCGCTTGTAGGTATAGGGCTTGGGGTTATTGGTGTGATGGTGGTTGGCATTTCAAGACTCTCCATGAGTGGGTGCCTATAATTTATTGTTATCAAGTTGATGGCAACTGTCATAGTTGACAGTTTTTTAAAGCTTTTCGGCATTGGTGTTATGCGCTTTAGTTGCTAAGGGGAGATTCCGATTTCGATTGCGCTCAAGTACTAGAACTTGTCGTTCTGTTAGAAATTGAACCAATTATCGGTTTTTCTAAGAAACCCGCCGGGTGCGCATTTTCTTCGTAGTTGGAACGCTTGAGCCATCCGCCGATTAAATTGTTGGCTCTACATGATCCAGTGCCTGATTCACCGCCAATTCTCCAAGCATCACCAATTGCGCAATACCCAACGCAGTTTTGCGGTGAGCGGGGTCTAGTACTGCGGCGAAGTTGTTGAGCATTTCGCTGGCGGAGCCGAGGGTTTCGCTGGCGTTGGCCAGCAGGGATTCGCTGTTGTAGGCGGGGTTGGCGAGGTACATGGTTTCGGGTTCGTTGACCGTGGCCATGATGCGCGCGCCGGGGCAGAGGTAGTGATCGAGGGCGCGGTCGGCGGCTTCGTTGAGTTTTCGCGAATCGAGGGATTCGTAGGGGGAGGCCGGGTCTGTGGCCGGCGGATGTGGTGTCGATATAGTCATGTTTCGTCTCCGGAAATGAAGCCGACACCGGATCGCTACTAAACGAAGGGGTGGCAGCTGAACGCAGGTTAGTAGACCGGGGAGACGCGAACCGGCGCGCCCGAAGGCGCCCTGCGTACAGCTACCATCAAGTGCAGATATAGAAATACCTGACTGCATGGAGTGCAAATACGCATCGCGAACCACGGGCTACTAAACCCGATCACTGCGAATCAGTGACCCGAATCAAGTTACCGATGGCCCTCCAGGCGCACAAGCCGGCGGATTCTGGCTTAGTGGTAGGTAATGGCGCAAGGCGTTGTAGGCTGGATGACGTAACGCTGAGTGTCTTTAAACAACTTGGTAAACAGCGACGGGATTGGCTGGGGAATACAGACTTGTGGCGAGGGGACTTGTCCCCGTTGGACTGCGCAGCAGGCCCCTGCTTTCCAGAGGCAGAGCGGGGCCGCTGCGCGACCCAACGGGGACAAGTCCCCTCGCCACAGAGGTATGTGTTTTGCCGAGAGGTCGGGGGGAATTTGTTATTTGTCGTGGTCGATGTCGAGCTTGCTGAAGGTTACCTGGCCACCCTCGCTGGTGTAACCGGTGTTGTCCTGAACATAAACGCCAGCCTTGAAGTACAACGGTTTATTCCTCCACGTCGCGCTGATCTGCGAATCCCACTGATACCCCGCCGCACTGATGCCAAGCGCGCCACCCGGGCTCAGGTGAATCAGGTAGTTGAACTCGCGGTCCATTTTGATCCCGGTCGCCAAGGTGATGACGCGACTTTCGTCGTCGTCCGGGTGCATGCGCACTTTGATGACGAGGTTGCCGGTTTCGGTCTTGGTTTTGTACTGATACTCAAGCTTGACCATCGGTTTCTGGCTTTCATACGCATGAATCTGGCCGATGACGATCTTGCCCGAGCTGGGGACTTTGTTAACCGTCAGGGTCGCGCGCAGCGAGTTATCGGCGTCTGGATAGAGCCAGTTGCGCAAGGTGCCGTTGCTGTAAGTTTCGCGCAGTTCGGTGCGCGGGTAGATGGCGTTTTCGGTTTTCGAGCCTGTCACCGGAGACCAGAAAAACAGGGTGCCGGTGTCTGAATGGAAGTATTGATTCTTGAAGCCTTTGACCAGTTTGGAGGTTTCGACGGTGTAGGGCGGGCTGCCAACGGGAACGCTGAGGTTCCAGGTTGCGAGATCGATCATGTCGTTTGTTCCATTCTGTTTTCACTGCACGCGCGTACCAGAAGCTCTAGCACGCGGGTTTTGGGGGCGGCCTTTATAAGCGCAGGAGGATTTTTTGTTAACGCCCGTCCGGCAGATGATTGGCGCCAAACTCCTGTCGAAATGCCATCTGTCCCGGTTTACGGGGGCTGTGGCGGTGACCGTTAGTCGGCTAACCGTGGCTGGGGGCAAATGATGGCTTGATGACAGCTATTGCTTTGAGCGATCCCGGACTAGAGTGGACGCTCAGTACGTGTACGGTTTTTAACCGCGAAACCGCCTGAAGTCCCGACAAGAGAAGCAGCATGGAATGCGCGCAAAACCCGCCAGTTGAAGGCAGCTCTGTCCTTTTGATCGTTGATGATTACCCCGAAAATCTGACCAGTATGCGCGCGTTGTTGCAGCGCCAGGACTGGCAGGTGTTGACGGCTGCCTCGGGTTTCGAGGCGCTGAGTTTGTTGCTTGAACATGAAGTCGATCTGGTGCTGCTGGACGTGCAGATGCCGGGCATGGATGGCTACGAAGTCGCGCGTTTGATGCGTGGCAGCCAGCGCACGCGACTTACGCCAATCATCTTCCTCACCGCCAACGAGCAATCGCAGGACGCCGTGATCAAGGGCTACGCCAGTGGCGCGGTGGATTACCTGTTCAAACCGTTCGACCCGCAGATCCTCAAGCCCAAGGTTCAGGCGTTACTGGAGCACCAGCGCAACCGTCGGGCGTTGCAGCGCTTGAGTCATGATCTGGAAGTTGCCCGCGCGTTTAATGCGTCGGTGCTGGATAACGCGGCCGAAGGCATTCTGGTGTTGGGTGAGGACGGAGTGATCCGCTTCGCCAATCCGGCCATCTCGCGGCTGTTGAATGCGCCGGTGAAGGAACTGGAAGGTAAGGAATTTCTCGATTACTTACAGAAACCGCACATTGCCGAGTGGGCTGATTCCGAGTTTTACGCCCATTACCAATCCGGTCAGACCTTGCGACTGCACGACGCGCTGCTGCGAACCGCGCCCGGCCAGCAAGTGCCGGTGGCGCTGTCTTGCGCAGCGCTGCCGGCCGAGCAACACGCGATGGTGGTGACGGTGCTGGACATGTCGGTGGTGCGCCATCTGCATCAGCAACTGGAGTTTCAAGCAGTGACCGATCCGCTGACCGGGCTGCTCAATCGGCGCGGCTTTTACCAGACTGTCGAGAATCTGCTGCTGCGCGGTGAGCGCGCGGACAGCCGTTGGGTGCTGATGTACCTCGACCTCGACGGCTTCAAACGGGTCAACGATTCCCTCGGCCACGATGCCGGCGACCGTGTGTTGCGTTGGGTGTCCGAGCAGTTGAAGGCGTGCTTGCGGCCGTTCGACATTCTCGCGCGGATGGGCGGTGATGAGTTCACTGCGCTGCTGGATCTGGAGTTCCCCGAGCAGGCGGCGAAGATTGCCGAGAAGCTCATCGAACGGGTGTCGATCTGTCAGCAGATCGAAGGCATGGATATCGCACTCGGCGCGAGTATCGGCATCGCCACTTACCCGGATTGCGGCAATAACCTCGACGGGCTGATGCGTGCATCTGACATCGCCATGTACGAGGCCAAGCGCGCCGGGCGGCAGCAATATCGCTTCTACGATCACGAAATGAACGGGCGCGCGCGCTCGCGCTTGATGCTCGAAGAGAGTGTGCGCAACGCCATCGAGAATCGTGATTTCAATCTGGTCTATCAGCCGCAGGTGGCCATCGCCGATGGGCGGATCCGCGGTTTCGAGGCGTTGTTGCGCTGGCAGCATCCGAGTGTCGGCGATGTGCCGCCGGGGTTGTTTTTGCCGTTGCTGGAGGAGGCGACGCTGATCAGTCGGCTCGGTAGCTGGATTTATCATCGTAGCGCTGGCCAGCGCAAGGCGTGGGAAGGGCAGTTCGCGGATGATCTGGTGCTCGGCGTGAGCCTGAGCAACACCCAGTTCGGCATGCCGAATCTGGTCACCGAATTGCGTCAGGTGCTGGATCGCCACGGCTTGCAGCCGCATCAGATGGAAGTCGAGGTGACTGAGGAAGCGCTGACGATCAATGCGGACGAAACGCGCAAGCAATTGCGGCTTTTGCGCAATCTCGGGGTGCGGGTGGCGCTGGACGATTTCGGCTCGGGCGCCTGTTCACTGGCGCATTTACGCGATCTGGAACTGGACACGCTGAAACTGGATCGACACTTGATTGCCAAATTACCTGACTCGACGCGGGATGCTTCGCTGGTGCGCAGCGTGCTTGAACTGTGCAAGGAATACGGTTTGCTGGTGATCGCCGAAGGCGTGGAAACCGTCGAGCAATTTCAGTGGCTGCAAGCCCACGGCTGCGAATATGTACAGGGCTTCCTGGTGGCGCGACCGTTGATCGCCGAGGACACTGCGCGCTTTGTCGAGCCGTTCGAGTGGAGCGCGTTGGCCGATTGAATTCGCTACACTGGCGACCTTTTCCTGAGCCGTGTCTGCCCGCCCGATGATCGCGTTGAAATACCTCCTGGCCTATCCCGCGAATTTGCAGGATCAGGTGCGCCAATTGATTGCCGAAGAACGCCTCGGTGATTACCTGAGCCAACGCTATCCGGATCGCCACGACGTGCAGAGCGACAAGGCGTTGTATGGCTACGCGCTGGACTTGAAGCAGGAATACCTGCGCAATGCGCCGGCCATCGACAAGGTGCTGTTCGACAATCGCCTCGACCTGACCCACCGCGCGCTCGGCTTGCACACCACGGTGTCGCGAGTGCAGGGCGGCAAGCTCAAGGCCAAGAAAGAGATCCGCATCGCCTCGCTGTTCAAGGAGGCCGCGCCACAGTTTCTGAAAATGATCGTGGTGCATGAGCTGGCGCACTTCAAAGAGTCGGATCACAACAAGGCGTTCTATAAATTGTGTGAACACATGCTGCCGGGCTATCACCAGATCGAGTTTGATCTGCGCGTGTACCTGACGTGGCGGGATATGCAGTGAACGATCAAGGGGATTCATGCATGGACGTGAGCAAGACCAAGAGCAGTTTCTATCGGCGTTTGTATGTGGCGTATCTGATCGACAGCGGTCTGGCCTGCAGCGTGCCTGCGCTGACCGATGTCACGGGCATGCCGCGGCGTACGGCGCAGGACACGATTGCGGCGTTGGCGGATCTGGATATTGTTTGCGAGTTCGAGCAGGAAGAGGGCGGGCGCAACCATGCCGGAGGTTATCGAATTCGTGAGTGGGGCGCGATTGATCGGGGCTGGATCGAGCGCAATCTGCGGCAGGTGAAGGCGGTATTGGGGTATCCCTGAGTTGCGTGTTCGCCTTGAGATTGTTTGCCCTCACCCCAGCCCTCTCCCAGAGGTAGAGGGGGCCTATTGGGGGATATTGGGGAGAGATGCCGACGTGCACCGGCGCTGGTGAATCCATAATCGCCAAGCTTTTTCAGGTCGATGTTTAGCGTAAGACACCTCGGTCAGTCCCCTCTCCCTCCGGGAGAGGGCTAGGGTGAGGGGCTTTTCAGGAACGCCGCATACCTATATGCGGAATATCATCCTCAAGGTATTCCTCACCCGCGACAACAAACCCGTACCGCCCGTAATACCCCTGCAAATGCGCCTGCGCTGAAAGATAGATCGGCACCTGCGGCCAGTGTTTCTCGGCCTGCTTCAGCGCCTGTTCCATCATTTCATGTCCCAAACCTTTGCCACGCCCGGCAGGCGCCGTCAGCACCCGCCCGATCACCACGTCGCCTCCCTGGGATTCCGGATCGAGCAGGCGCAGGTAAGCCATCAACTGGTCATCCTCCCAACCCATCAGGTGATAGGTATCGCCGTCCAGATCCTGGCCGTCGAGGTCCGGGTAAGCGCATTTCTGTTCGACGACAAACACTTCCGACCGCAGCTTCAACAGCGCATATAGCTGCTCCTTGCCCAGATCGCTGTGATGTTTGCAAACCCACTCGATTGTCATCTTCTGATTCCTTGAACTGTGTCGCCCGATACTAAGCGCCGCGACGAATTCTGTCTGTATGGCGCATTAATCTGTGACGAAGGCCAAAATGCCATCATTCCTTTTCCGCGCCGCTGACATCTTTGTGTAATCTGCTGGGAAGCGCTGTGCGATGGCTTCAATGAGCTAACGTTAGGGCCTGGGATTTGCCGGAAAAGGGGTCTTGGGGTTTTGACTGGAAAGCACGCCGGGCTGCCCGCCCGCTAAGGATTTTCAAGCATGCCGCGATTGCATCAAGCCTTTGCTTTGGTCGGGTTGCTGTTGCTGGGTCAAAGCGCTGCAGCAGAGAAACTGCGGCTGGTGTTCGACGTCTGGCCACCGTTTACCGATGACACGCTGGTCAATGGCGGCGTGGCCACCGATATCGTCAGCACTGCACTGGCGCGTGCCGGCTATGCCAGCGGTTACGAACAAGTGCCGTGGGCGCGGGCGTTGCTCGGTGTTGGTGAGGGGCGTTATGACGTGCTGGTCAACGCCTGGTACAACGACGACCGCAAAAAGCTCGGGCAGTTTTCCGGTGAGTATCTGCTCAACCGCATTCGTTTCATCAAGCGCAAAGACGCGCCTATCGAATACAACAATCTTCAAGAGCTGCACACTTATCCGATTGCGGTAGTGCGCGGTTACGCCTATTCGCCGCCGTTCGATGCCGACAGCGCATTGCAGAAAGTCCCGGTGCATAACTTCGCCATGGCAGTGCGCATGCTCGCGGCGGATCGGGTCAAGCTGACGCTGGAAGACGAATATGTCGCGCGCTATTACCTGGCGCGCGAATCATCGAAAGTGCGCAATTCCGTGGAGTTTCTGCCCAAGCCGCTGAGCGAGAACAGCCTGCATATTCTCGTCAGCCTGAAGAACCCGCAGCATGCGCAGATCGTCGCCGGGTTTGATCGGGCGATTGCGGCAATGAAGGCTGATGGCAGTTATGACAAGTTACTCAGGCAGCATGGGATGTAAGGGTTGATCCAATATTTTCGGTGGGGCTGATGGCCCAATCGCTGGCAAGCCAGCTCCCACAGGTTTCGCGGTGTACATAAATCCTGTGGGAGCAGCGATTGGGCCAGTCCGGCCGACTCAAGTCTCGCTGGTGTCCTTGATCAGATGCGCCGCCAGGGTGCGCAACGGCCCGAGCTGGCGGCAGATCAGCGCCAGTTGGGTTTGCACTAGCCGTTGGCCTTCATCAATCTCGTCCGGCATTTGCTCCAGTTCGTTGGCCAGCGCTTCCTCTTCATCGCTCTGAATCGCAATCGGCTGCTTGCTCGCCAGACCCTGCGCGATCTCGTCGATGCTCGCCGCCAGACTCACGCCCGCACCATCGATCAACTGCTCGCGTACATCCGGCGGTAGCGGAGTGTCGCGGTGCGCACCCAGGCCCGACAGATAACTGAGCAACGTGTGCGACAGCACCAGAAAGCGGAAACCCACATCGGCTTCTTTCCTGAAATGCCCCGGTTCCATCAGCATGTTCGCCAGCGTGGTCGACAGCGCCGCATCGGCGTTGTGCGCGTTGCGGCGGGCCAGGCGATAAGCCAGGTCGTCACTTTTGCCGGCGGCGTATTGCTGCATGATCTGCCGCAGATAGATGCTGTTGCAGGTCAGGGTGTTGGCCAGCACTTTGTTCAGGCGCCGACCCTGCCAGTCCGGCAGAAACAGAAATACCGCAAGGCCGGCGATCAAACTGCCGAGCAACGTATCGAACAACCGTGGCAGGAACAGTCCGTAACCGTCGCCGACCTGGTTGAAGCAGAACAGCACCATGATCGTGATCGCGGCCGTCGCCAGCGTGTAGCGCGTGGTGCGGTTGGTAAAGAACACCACCCCGGCGGCGATGGCGAAACATGACTGGACCAGCGGACTCGGGAACAGATCGAACAGTGCCCACGCCACGGTCAGGCCGATAGCGGTGCCGAAAATCCGCTGACCGAGCTTGCGCCGCGTCGCGCCATAGTTCGGCTGGCAGACAAACAGCGTGGTGAGAATGATCCAGTAACCCTGCGACGGGTGAATCAGATGCACCATGCCGTAGCCGATACTCAACGCCAGCGGCAGGCGCAGGGCATGGCGGAACAGCAGCGAAGTCGGTGTCAGTTGTGTGCGCAGACGAATCCACACGTCTTTGAAATTGCGCGGCGAGCGGTCGAGCAGGCTGCTGTCGGTGGCATCTGCCAGAGCATCGGGATTGCTCGCATCGCTGAGCAAACGGTCGAGGGTGCCGAGGTTGGCTGCCAGTGCGCGCAGCGAGCGCAACAAGCCGCGCCACGCCGGATTGCTCTGGATGCGCAGGTGTTCGAGGGAGGCGTGCAGGTCGTTTAGCGCTTCGGCAAAACTCGCGTCATAGATGAACGGCTGGCGCATCTGGATCGATTCGGCCAGCGCGCGGCAGGCCTTGCCTTGCTGGCGCAGCAGGCGCTGGCAGCGGAACAACACGTCGCTGTGGAAAAACGCCTCGGCCAGCGCGTTGTACGGATAGTGCGAAGAACTGGCGCGTTCGTGGATGTCCTGTGCGAGGAAGTACAGCTTCAGGTAGCGGCTGACTTTTGAGCCGGGGCGACCGTTGCCGACCCGGTGCAGGATGATTTCCTTGGCGCTGTTCAGAGCAGCCACCACGCGACCATTCTGCTGCGCCAATTCCAGACGTCGGGCTTCGACGTCCATCTGCCGGATCGGCTCGAACAACGCGGATTTCAGCTTGAGATAGAAGCCCAGTTCGCGGAACAGCCGCGCCAGACTCTGCTGTACCGGTTGGTTGGAAAACATCGCCTGCCACAGAACCGAGAGCAAGCCGTACCATGCGGCGCCGGCCACCAGCAGCATCGGCTCATGCCAGAAATCGGTGACCGCACCGCCGCGCTGGTCAACGCCGATCATCGTGTAGACAGACAGAATCAAGGTTGCCGAAGCGATCGCACCATAACGCTCGCCGAGCGCACCGAGCATGGTCAGGCCGAAGCTTGCCAGCGCCAGCGCAATGGCGAAAACGATGGGATAGGGGAACAGCAATTCCACCGACAATGCGGCGACGCTGAAACACACCAGCGTCACGGCGAGTGCGTTGAGGCGGCCCTGCCAACTGTCGTCGGTTTCGGCCAGGGCGCTGGCGATAATTCCGAGGAACAGCGGGATCAGCAGCCCCATTTCATCCTGATACCAACACAGCGCCATGCTGCCGGTCAGGGCGATGAACACCCGCACGCTGTAGCTGAATTTATCCAGCGCCCACAGGCGCCGCAAAGACTGACGAAACGAGGTCGAGGACATGAAGTGCGAAGGCCTTCCGAGGCGATGCCGCTAAATTGAGCCAGTAATGACGCCGACGCAATGGCGCCGATCACATCTGACAGCAAAAAATGTTCCTTTGAGATCTTTGCCGGGCTCAAATTTTGAATCCGCCAAATAAACCTGTGGGAGCTGGCTTGCCAGCGATAGCGGTCTGACATTCAAAGACAATGTTGAATGTGCAGGCCTCATCGCTGGCAAGCCAGCTCCCACAGGGATTGCATTTCACATTTTGAGAATGGTGTCAGACGTACTGCGCCGCCGCGTAACCGGAGGCCCAGGCCCACTGGAAGTTGAAGCCGCCCAGATGCCCGGTGACGTCGAGCACTTCGCCGACAAAATACAGGCCGGGGCTTTTCAGCGATTCCATGGTTTTCGACGACACTTCGCGCGTGTCCACGCCGCCCAGCGTTACCTCGGCCGTGCGATAACCTTCGGTGCCGGCCGGGACGACTTTCCAGCTCCCCAGCTTCTCGGCGATCTCCGCCAGTTCAGCGTAAGTGTACTGCTTCATCGGCTTGGACACGAACCAGTTGTCCGCCAGCAGGTTGGCCATCTTCTTGGTGAAAATCTCGCCGAGCAGGGTTTTCAGTTCGCTGTTCGGGCGCTCGGCGGTTTGCTGTTGCAGCCAGCTCGCGGCGTCATGATCCGGCAGCAGGTTGATCTCCACCGTGTCGCCGGATTCCCAGAACGAGGAAATCTGCAAAATCGCCGGGCCGCTGAGGCCACGATGCGTGAACAGGATGTTCTCGCGAAAACTCTGGTCGTTGCAGCTGACCAGACAATCCACCGAGGTGCCGGATAATTCGGTGCACAGCTCTTTCAACTGGTCGGTGATGGTGAACGGCACCAGCCCGGCGCGGGTCGGCAGCAATTCATGGCCGAACTGTTTGGCGACCTGATAACCGAAGCCAGTAGCGCCCAGCGTCGGGATCGACAGTCCGCCGGTGGCGATCACCAGCGACTGGCACTGGATCTGCCCGAGGGTGGTGTCGAGCAGGTAACCACCCTCGACTTTCTCGATGGTCTGAATCGAGGTGTCGAGGTGCAGGCTGACGCCGACCTGATCGCACTCGGTGAGGAGCATTTCGAGGATGTCGCTGGATTTGTTATCGCAGAACAACTGGCCGAGTTTTTTCTCGTGGTAGGGCACGCCGTGTTTGGCGACCATACCGATGAAATCCCACTGGGTGTAACGCGCCAGCGCGGATTTGCAGAAATGCGCGTTGTGCGAGAGGAAATTGCTCGGCTCGGTGTACATGTTGGTGAAATTGCAGCGGCCACCGCCGGACATCAGGATTTTCTTGCCGGCCTTGTTCGCATGATCGAGCAGCAACACCTGACGCCCACGCCCGGCGGCGGTCAGTGCACACATCAAACCTGCGGCGCCAGCGCCAATGATCACGACTTCGGTAGAGCGCAAAACGGTGTCCTCAAATTTCACTAAACAGACCAGGGAAGGCTTTTGTGGCGAGGGAGCTTGCTCCCGCTCGGCTGCGCAGCAGTCGTAAACCTGGAATCACGGAGTGACTGGCAGATTGAGGGGGCCGCTTCGCAGCCCAGCGGGAGCAAGCTCCCTCGCCACAGGTTCAACCGAATACAGTCAGAGGATGCGGACGCGCAGCGAGCGGCCTTTGATCTTGCCGTCGTTCAGACGCTGCAGCGCTTGCATGGCCACGGTGCGTTCAACCGCCACATAGGCCTGGAAGTCGAAGATCGCAATCTTGCCAACCTGCGCGCCCGGAATACCCGCGTCGCCAGTCAGAGCACCGAGAATGTCGCCCGGACGCACTTTGTCTTTGCGGCCGCCACCGATGCACAGCGTGCTCATCGGCGGCTGCAGCGGGGCGCCGCCCTGGGATTTCAGGTTGTCGACCTGATCCCAGTTCAGCGGGGATTTTTGCAGTTGTTCGATGGCTTGCGCGCGGTGCGCTTCGGACGGTGCGACCAGGCTGATCGCGATACCTTTTTCGCCCGCACGACCGGTACGGCCAACGCGGTGAATGTGGATTTCCGAGTCACGCGCCAGTTCGACGTTGAGCACCATGTCCAGCGAATCGATGTCCAGACCACGGGCGGCGACGTCGGTGGCGACCAGTACCGAAGTACTGCGGTTGGCGAACATCGCCAGCACCTGGTCGCGGTCACGCTGTTCCAGATCGCCGTGCAGGCCGACGGCGGAAATGCCTTTGGAGGTCAGGTGATCAACGGTTTCCTGCACTTGCTGCTTGGTGAAGCAGAACGCCACGCAAGACGCCGGACGGAAGTGGTGCAGAACCTTGGTCACCACGCTCATGCGCTCTTCCGGAGTGATCTCGTAGAAGCGCTGCTCGATCTGCGTGTCATCGTGGAACGCTTCGGCCTTGACCGTTTGCGGGTCACGCATGAATTTCGAGGCGAGTTGCTTGATGCCCACCGGGTAAGTCGCGGAGAACAGCAGCGTCTGACGACGGGCCGGGGTCTTCTCGATGATGTCTTCGATGGCGTCGTAGAAACCCATGTCGAGCATGCGGTCGGCTTCGTCAAGGATCAGCGTGTTCAGGCCGTCAAGCACCAGCGAACCCTTGCGCAAGTGTTGCTGGATACGCCCTGGGGTGCCGACGATGATGTGCGCGCCGTGCTCCAGCGAAGCGATCTGCGGGCCGAAAGACACGCCGCCGCACAGGGTCAGAATCTTGATGTTGTCTTCGGCACGGGCAAGACGACGGATTTCCTTGGCGACCTGGTCTGCCAGTTCGCGCGTCGGGCAGATCACCAGTGCCTGGCAACCGAAGTAGCGCGGATTGATCGGGTTCAGCAGACCGATACCGAACGCAGCGGTCTTGCCGCTGCCGGTCTTGGCCTGGGCGATCAGGTCCATCCCTTTGAGGATCACCGGCAAGCTCTGCGCCTGGATCGGCGTCATCTGGGCATAACCGAGAGATTCGAGGTTAGCCAGCATGGCGGCGGAGAGCGGCAGAGTATTAAAAGCGGTGGCGATGGTGGTCACGGGACTGGCCTGCAAAACAAAATGTCGCGCAGTGTACCAGCCCGGTGGCCATTCGCCCTAAGGCTCGATGTGTTCTTCCGGACGTTTGACCCGCCGTCCGTCATTCTTCGACAATTGCGAGAAGATCGTTGCAGCCAGCATGGCCATGATGCCAACGGTGACGAACGTGAGCTGAAATGCGCCCAACACGGTGTCAACGCCGTCGTTTCCGACCTCTGCCGTGAAGCCGCCGAGCAATGCGCCGGCGCAGGCGACGCCGAGGCTCAGCGACAGTTGCGCGACCACTGACAGCAAGCTGTTGCCGCTGCTGGCGCTGGCGTCGTCGAGGTCAATCAGGGTCACGGTGTTCATTGCGGTGAATTGCAGCGAGTTGATCGCGCCGAGCACAGCCAGCAGGCACAGCAGCAGCCAGTACGGTGTCTGCTCGCTGACCAGGCCCATGCTCGCCAGCATGATCCCCAGCAGCAACGTGTTGACGGTGAGGATGGTGCGGTATCCAAAGCGCTCGATCAGCGGCCGCGCCACGGATTTGGCGAACATCGCCGCAGCGGCCAGTGGCAGCATGCTCATGCCAGCCTGCGACGGCGAATAACCCAGCGCTACTTGCAGCAGCAATGGCACCAGAAACGGCAGGGCGCCGCTGCCCAAACGGGCGAACAGGTTGCCGAGAATGCCGACCGCGAAGGTCCGCGTCTTGAACAGCGACGGTGCGAACAGCGGATTTTCGATGTGCCCGGCACGCAACCAATATGCCGCCAGACAAGCCATGCCGCCAAACAGCAACAGCATTACCCGCAGGTGCGGCAGGTGCAATTCGCCGAGGCCTTCCATGGCGATGGTGATCAGCACCATCGCCGCGCCGAACAGCAGGAAACCCAGGCTATCGAAGCGCGTACGCTCAGTGCCGCGCAGGTCGGGAATGAATTTCCACACCGCGTAGCAGCCGATAGCGCCGACCGGCAGGTTGATCAGGAAGATCCAGTGCCACGTCAGATACTCGACCATCCAGCCGCCCATGGTCGGGCCGATCAGCGGGCCGAGCAGGCCGGGAATGGTGATGAAACCCATGATCCGCACCAGCTCCGAGCGCGGGTAGGCGCGCAACACCACCAGGCGCCCGACCGGCAGCATCAGGGCACCGCCGAGGCCTTGAATCACCCGCGCGCCGATCAGCATGCTCAGGCTGCTGGATAACGCGCAGAGCAGCGAGCCGATGCTGAACAGCAGAATCGCGCCGAAAAAGATTTTCTTGGTACCGAAGCGGTCGGCGATCCAGCCCGAGGCCGGGATCAGCAATGCGACCGTGAGCATGTACGCGATGATCACGCCCTGCATGCGCAGCGGATCTTCAGCGAGATCGCGGGCCATGGCCGGCAGGGCGGTGTTGAGAATGGTCCCGTCGAGGGACTGCATGAAGAACGCAATGGCCACGACCCACGGCAACCAGCGGGCAGTGATGGCGTCGAGAGGCAGGCGGTTGGGCATGGAACCTCTGAGAAAGTGAATCAGACGGAACACGACCCTGTGGGAGCTGCGGTGCGACGGGTCGACTTGCCAGCGATCGCGGACTTTCAGACAGCGATGATGTTGAGTCTGATGCCCTCATCGCTGCATTGGTATCTACACATCTCCCGATCCTGGTCTATAAAGGGACGGCATGGATATCAAATGACTGGGCTAGATGCCCGCCTGATAAAACGATACGACGAGTTAGTCATGGGACACAGTA
>NZ_JAFCUQ010000010.1:0-222216 GCF_049896625.1 Pseudomonas sp. TWP3-1 | reverse complement strand
ATACATGCTTTTGGCCATGTGTGAGACGTTGGAGCAACACACCCCAGAGGAGCTGGCGGCTTTTGCTAAAGAAGCCATCGGCTGGATGGCCAGCCGAAGAACTTAGATGTGTAGATACCAATGCTCATCGCTGGCAAGCCAGCTCCCACAAGGATTGAAGGTGTACACAACATGTGTGAACGCCAGAGAAACCTGTGGGAGCTGGCTTGCCAGCGATGAGGCCATCGGAAGCGATAAAGATCAAACAGCCAAAAGGCGCTCGCGCAATTTGGCCACTTCATCCCGCATCTGCGCCGCCGCTTCAAACTCCAGATCACGCGCCAACTGGTACATCTTCTCTTCGAGTTGACGAATGCGCTTGGTGATTTCGCTCGGCGAGCGCAGTTCGGCTTCGTACTTGGCGCTCTCTTCGGCAGCCTTGGCCATGCCTTTGCGCTTTTTGCTGCGCGAGCCGGGCACGGTAGCGCCTTCCATGATATCGGCGACGTCCTTGAACACACCCTTAGGGGTGATGCCATTGGCGAGGTTGAAGGCAATCTGCTTGTCGCGACGCCGTTCGGTTTCGCCAATCGCGCGCTCCATCGAACCGGTGATGCGGTCCGCGTAGAGAATCGCCCGACCGTTGAGGTTTCGCGCCGCGCGGCCAATGGTCTGGATCAGTGAGCGCTCGGAACGCAGGAAGCCTTCCTTGTCCGCATCGAGAATCGCCACCAGCGACACTTCCGGCATGTCCAGACCTTCACGCAGCAGGTTGATCCCGACCAACACGTCGAAAGCACCGAGACGCAAATCGCGGATGATCTCCACGCGTTCGACGGTGTCGATGTCCGAGTGCAGATAGCGCACGCGCACGCCGTGATCGGCGAGGTAATCGGTCAAGTCCTCGGACATGCGTTTGGTCAGCGTGGTGACCAGCACCCGCTCTTCCAGCGCCACGCGTTTGCCGATTTCCGAAAGCAGATCATCGACCTGGGTCAGCGCCGGACGGATTTCGATTTGCGGGTCGACCAGACCGGTCGGACGCACCAATTGCTCGACCACTCGGCCCGCGTGTTCCGCCTCGTAGTTGCCCGGCGTGGCCGAGACAAAAATCGTCTGCGGGCTGATGGTTTCGAATTCGTCGAAACGCATCGGCCGGTTGTCGAGCGCCGAGGGCAGACGGAAGCCGTACTCGACCAGCGTTTCCTTGCGCGAACGGTCTCCCTTATACATCGCGCCGACCTGCGGCACGCTGACGTGGGATTCGTCGATCACCAGCAAGGCATCGGCCGGCAGGTAGTCAAACAAGGTCGGCGGTGCCTGGCCGGAATCGCGACCCGAAAGGTAGCGCGAGTAGTTTTCGATGCCGTTGCAGTAACCCAGTTCGAGGATCATTTCCAGATCGAAACGCGTGCGCTGCTCCAGCCGCTGGGCTTCCACCAGTTTGTTGTTGCTGCGCAGGTATTCGAGGCGCTCCTGCAATTCAACCTTGATGCCCTCGATGGCGCCGAGCAGGGTTTCGCGCGGCGTTACGTAGTGGCTCTTCGGGTAGAAAGTGAAACGCGGCATCTTGCGGATGACTTCGCCGGTCAGCGGATCGAACGCGGAAATGCTCTCGACCTCGTCATCGAACAACTCGATGCGGATCGCTTCCAGATCGGATTCGGCGGGATAAACATCGATCACATCGCCACGCACGCGGAAGGTCGCGCGGGCGAAATCCATGTCGTTGCGCGTGTACTGCAAATCCGCCAAGCGGCGCACCAGGGCGCGCTGATCGAGTTTGTCGCCGCGATCAATGTGCAACACCATTTTCAGATAGGTGTCCGGGCTGCCCAGACCGTAGATGCACGACACCGTGGTGACGATGATCGAGTCCTTGCGCTCCAGCAGCGCTTTGGTCGCGGACAGACGCATCTGCTCGATGTGGTCGTTGATCGACGCATCCTTCTCGATGAAGGTGTCGGACGACGGCACGTAAGCTTCAGGCTGGTAGTAGTCGTAGTAGGAAACGAAGTATTCGACCGAGTTGTTCGGGAAAAACGCCTTGAACTCGCCGTACAACTGCGCGGCCAGGGTTTTGTTTGGCGCCAGCACCAGCGTCGGGCGCTGCACCTGGGCGATGACGTTGGCGATGCTGAAGGTCTTGCCCGAACCGGTTACGCCGAGCAGCGTCTGGTGCGCCAACCCGGCCTCGATGCCCTCGACCAATTGGCGAATGGCTTCCGGCTGGTCGCCAGCAGGGTCGAAACGGGTGACAAGCTGGAATTCGGACATAAATACCTCTGGGTCGCGACGCTGCGGATCAACCGGCGCGCCACGGAAAAGACCGCAAACGAGCAATGTCGCCCGAGGAAAAACGAAGATTGTGTTGAATGTGGAGTCGATTGCCTCGCCTTTCAAGGCAAACGTCCTACATCCGGTAAAGTCTCTGACACGGGCAATCGACTAACGGTCGAGAAATAATCGGAAAAACTTACGCCAAAAGCCGATTCGCCTGTCGCCATCGGTCGATGATGGCCTCTATACTAGCTCCCCGTTTGTGCACCGCTCTAGTGCATTCGGCTGGAGCGCTACACGTCCCTCCACACTCCATTCAGAGCCGCCGCAAAAATGAGCCTGTTCTCCGCTGTCGAAATGGCACCCCGTGATCCGATCCTGGGCCTCAACGAAGCATTCAACGCAGACACCCGCACCGACAAGGTCAACCTGGGCGTTGGTGTTTACTGCAACGAAGAGGGGCGAATTCCACTTCTGCGCGCCGTTATCGAAGCCGAAACCACCCGCGCTGCTCAGCATGCCTCGCGTGGCTATTTGCCAATCGATGGCATCGTCGCTTACGACCAGGCTGTGCAAAAGCTGCTGTTCGGCAATGATTCGCCGCTGCTGGCTGCCGGTCGCGTAGTCACCACTCAGGCTGTCGGCGGGACCGGCGCTCTGAAAATCGGTGCTGACTTCCTCAAGCAACTGCTGCCGAATGCGGTCGTGGCGATCAGCGACCCGAGCTGGGAAAACCACCGCGCGCTGTTCGAAACCGCCGGTTTCCCGGTGCAGAACTACCGCTACTACGACGCCGCCACCCACGATGTGAACCGTGCCGGCCTGCTCGAAGACCTCAACGCCCTGCCGAACGGCTCGATCATTGTCCTGCACGCGTGCTGCCACAACCCGACCGGCGTCGATCTGAGCCCGGCGGACTGGAACAACGTACTGGAAGCCGTGCGCGCCAAAGGTCACGTGCCTTTCCTCGATATGGCTTACCAAGGCTTCGGCGACGGTATCGATGAAGACGCCGCTGCTGTGCGTCTGTTCGCAGAGTCCGGCCTGACCTTCTTCGTCTCGAGCTCGTTCTCCAAATCGTTCTCGCTGTACGGCGAGCGCGTCGGCGCCCTGTCGATCGTCAGCGAATCGAAAGAAGAAAGCGCGCGCGTGCTGTCGCAAGTCAAACGCGTGATCCGCACCAACTACTCCAACCCGCCGACCCACGGCGCAAGCATTGTCGCTGCGGTGTTGAACAGCCCGGAACTGCGCGCCCAGTGGGAAGCCGAACTGGCCGAAATGCGTCTGCGCATTCGCGGCATGCGCGAGCAGATGGTCAGCCTGCTGGCAGAAAAAGCCCCGCAACGCGACTTCAGCTTCGTCGGTCGTCAGCGCGGCATGTTCTCCTACTCCGGCCTGACCACCGAACAGGTGCATCGCCTGCGCAACGAGTTCGGCATCTACGCTCTGGACACCGGCCGCATCTGCGTGGCCGCGCTGAACCAGCGCAACATCAAAGCGGTAACCGATGCCATCGTTCAGGTGATCTGATCCGGTTGCGTGACGAAAAACGGGAAGCCTCAGGGCTTCCCGTTTTTATTTGTCTGAAGAAAACCGTCCATAAGCTCTAGACTGCACACAGACGATATTTCAGAGAGACAACATGAAAAACGATGACCTGCGTGCCGACCGCGACGAAATGGATGACTTCATCCCCCGCTCCCCGGCCAAACGCAGCAACAATCTGGTGCTGCAAGTCGCGGCTGGAGTGTTTCTCGGCGGCCTGGCGCTGTGGCTGGTGCAACTCGGCGCGACGATGCTCTACGCCAAACTGATGCTCGGCACCGTCACGTTCGGCGGTTAAGCCAGTTCGGTTGCGCGCTGGGTGGCAGCGTCGTCGTAGACTACGTACAGCGACTCGGCGATCTGGCTTTTGATGGCTTTGGCAGTTTCCAGGCCGAGGACAAAGCCTTCAGCCTTGCCGCCCGCGCGGTTCAATTCTTCAGCGGTGCTGGCCTGAGTGATCGCATCGAAGAGTTTTTCGGCGTGCGGGCCGACGCCCTTGGGCAGGCTGATTTGAGCGGTGGTCATGCGGACACCTCGATGTGCAGTGATGTGTGATTCATGTGGCGCGTACCTTATCGGCGAATGGCCGGCAGCGCGTGTGACCACTTCCGGGCGGCCATGGTAGACCTCTCGGGCGATTCTGGTAACCGCCAATCGCTGACAAACCACCGTCCGTCCTGATGAATCGTGAAAGTTAATAACTGATGCTTGACTTCTCTTTTTGAATCAGTAACATACGCACCAATTCCGCAATAGCTCAGTTGGTAGAGCAAGTGACTGTTAATCACTGGGTCCCTGGTTCGAGTCCAGGTTGTGGAGCCAAACATAGATTCAGAGATTTTTTTCCAGTCTTTGAATCCTCGAAGAAACCCGCCTCTGGCGGGTTTTTTCGTTTCAGTCTTCCGTATGCGCTGGCTCAGGCTTGATCTTGAACCAGAGGGCGTACATCGCTGGCAGGAACACCAGGGTCAGCACGGTGCCGGCAAACGTACCGCCAATCAGGGTATAGGCCAGCGTCCCCCAGAACACCGAATGGGTCAGCGGAATGAACGCCAGCATCGCCGCCAGCGCCGTGAGGATCACCGGCCTCGCGCGCTGCACAGTGGCTTCGACCACAGCGTTGTAAGGCGAAAGGCCGGATTGCTCATTGGAGTGAATCTGGCCAATGAGAATCAGCGTGTTGCGCATCAGAATCCCGGACAGGGCAATCAGCCCCACCAAGGCGTTGATCCCGAACGGTTGCTGGAACAGCAGCAAAATGGGTACCACTCCAATCAGGCCCAACGGCGCGGTGGCGAACACCATCATCATTGCCGACATCGAGCGCACCTGGATGATGATGGTCAGCAACATCAGCGCAATCATGATCGGGAACAACGGCAGCAATGCCTTGTTCGCTTTACCCGACTCCTCGATCGAGCCGGCCAACTCGATCCGGTACCCCGCCGGCAGTTTGTCGATGATGGGCTGCAGCTGCTTTATCAAGGCATTGGAAACATCGGGAGGTTGAAGAGCCTCAGCCACGTCACCACGCACGGTGATGGTCGGCGTACGATCACGACGTCGCAGAACGGGCTCCTCCATCCGCACATCCACCGCGCCGACCTGGGACAGCGACACGCGCTGCCCATGGGCGCCGGTCAGCGTGAAGGCGGCAATTTTCGCTGGATCCAGACGCGTATCTCCCGCCGAGCGAGCGACCACCTGCACCGAACGAATGTCCTCACGCACCTCGGTGACAGGCACCCCCGTGAGCAGAAATTGCAGCTGTTGCGCGACATCGGCCGAGGTCAAGCCGAATGCTTGCAGACGATCCTGATCCAGCGTGAGATGAAGTGCCGGCGCGCGTTCGCCCAGGTCGGTGTTGACAGTCCTCATCATGGGGCTGGCAGTCATGACTTCACGCACTTGCGCGGCGATATCCCGCAACACAGCAAGGTCCGCGCCCATCACCCGAAAGGCCACTGGATACGGTGAATAGGGGCCAAATACCAACTGCGTCACGCGCACCCGGGCTTCAGGCGCCAAGCCATCGGCCACGGCTTGCCTGAGGCGCAGCTTGAGCGCCTCGCGCTCTTGCTGACTCGCGGTCAGCACGACGATTTTTGCAAAGGATGGATCGGGTAGCTCAGGGGCCATTGCCAAATAGAAGCGCGGCGCGCCCTGACCAATGTAAGCGGTGACGATCCTGGCCTCCGGCTGCCGAGCCAGCCACGCCTCGACTTTGGCCGCTGCCACATCAGTCTGTTCGATAGACGTGCCGTGAGGCATCTGCACCTCAACCAGCACCTCAGGCCGGTCGGACGTTGGAAAGAACTGCTTCTTGACCACACCCATGCCGAGAATCGCAACTACAAACAGGCCAACGACGGATGTAGCCACCAGACCTTTGCGGCGGATCACACTGCCCAGCAGGCGCCTGAACCGCTGGTAGTTCGGCGTACCGTAAATCGCCGCATGCCCGCCTTCAGGCACTTTGATCTGCGGCAGCAGTTTGACCCCCAGGTAAGGGGTAAACACCACGGCCACCACCCATGAAGTGATCAGCGCAATGCCAACGATCCAGAACATGTTCGCGGTGTACTCACCAGCTGTCGACTTGGCAAACCCGTTGGGCATGAAACCGATAGCCGTCACCAACGTCCCCGACAACATCGGCGCGGCCGTGTGGCTCCAGGCGTAAGCAGACGCCTTGATTCGGTCGTAGCCCTCCTCCATCTTCACCACCATCATTTCAATGGCAATGATTGCATCGTCCACCAGCAGTCCCAGCGCCAGAATCAACGACCCCAAAGTAATTCGATCGAAGTCCTTGCCCGTGGCCGCCATCACAATGAACACCGCCGCCAGGGTCAGCGGCACCGCCGCGGCAACCACAACGCCGACCCGCCAGCCCATGCTGAGAAAACACACCAGCAGCACCACGCCCAGGGCCGCAAAAAACTTCAGCATGAATTCGTTGACGGATGCGCCAATATTCACCGCCTGATCCGTGACCTTGGTCAGGCTCATGCCCAAAGGCATCTGCTCGTTGATCGCTGTCGCCTCGGTCTCCAGCGACTTCCCCAGATCCAGACCGTTCCAGCCATCGCGCATGACCACGCCGAGCAACAATGCCGGCTCACCATTGTTGCGAATCAGGAACGTCGCCGGATCCTCATAACCGCGTTTGACCTCAGCCACATCGGACAACTTCAGGGTTCTGCCTTCCACCATCAGTGGGGTATCACGAATCTTCTGCAGGTCATCAAATGGGCCATCCAGGCGAATGAAAACCTGCGGCCCCTTCGCCTCTACCGAGCCGGCCGGCGTCATCATGTTTTGCGTGTTCAAGGCACTGAAGATGTCTCGTGCGGAAATGCCCAGTGTCGCCAGACGCTCGTAGGACAGCTCGACAAAAATGCGCTCGGCCTGCTCACCGATGATATTGACCTTCTTCACACCCGCCACATGCAGCAGACGCTGGCGCAAGCTCTCGGCTTCGCGCACCAACAGGCGTTGCGGCTCACCCTTGGCCTTGAGCGCATAGAGCGCGAAGGTCACATCGGAATACTCGTCATCGACCATCGGGCCAATCACCCCGGACGGCAACCCCTTTTGCTCATCGAGGATTTTCTTGCGCGCCTGATAGAACTCCTCCTGAACGGCTGAGGGCGGCGTGCTATCCAGCAGATAAACCGTGGTGAACGCCAGTCCGGGGCGAGTAAAGGTTTCAGTCCGATCGTACCAACGCAGTTCCTGCATGCGTTTTTCAAGTTTTTCGACCACCTGGTCTTGCATCTCCTGGGCCGTCGCCCCAGGCCAGGCGGTGACCACCGTCATTTGTTTGATGGTGAACGCGGGGTCTTCCGCACGGCCCAGCATGAAGAACGCATACAACCCGCCTACAGAAATCAGCAGGATCAAAAACAGGGTGATTGAGCGCTCGCGTACTGCCAGCGCCGAAAGATTGAAGCCGCTCATCGACTCACCTCTCCCAGCATCTTTTGCGTCGTACCGACAAGTTCAGTCCTGACTTTCTCTCCCTCACGCAAAAGATGCGCACCCAGTGCGACAACTCGATCACCCACTTGCAGATCGCCCGCCACGCGCACGCTGTCCTCGTTATTCAGGCTGCGAACGCTGATCGGGCGCCACACCACATGCTCCGGCTCTCCCTCAACCACCCAGACACCGGGGCCTTTACCCGCGTCATAAAGGGCTCCGATGGGCACTTGTAACTCCCTGGCATCAACCACATTCGAATCCGCGATACCCACCGATATCGTCGAACCCAAAGTGGCCTGGGAAAGATCCCCTTCCAGCACATAACGCGCTTCAAAGGTTCGGGTCTGCAGGTCGGCAGAATCGGACAACTGACGTAAACGAGCGCTGCCGCCACGCTGGTTGGGTCCGTAGAGCTCAACCGTAGCCACAGAACCCAGGGCTGGACGGAGCGTTTCGGGCAACTGGATCACCGCCTCGCGCTGCCCTGAGTGAGCAACACGCACCACCACCTGACCAGCGCCAATCACCTGTCCCGGCTCAGCCAGGGTTTCCACCACAACGCCATCGGCATCAGCCAATAACGTCGAGTAACCGGTCGCGTTTTTTGCCACATCAGCTTGAGCTCGGGCAGCGTTGAGCTGGGCCTTCGCCGAGTCGGCAGCCGCTTTGTACCCTGCGTACGCTGAAGCAGACACCGCCCCGACGGACACCAACTTACGGTAGCGAAGCTCATCATCGACGGCTTGCCGGGCTTGAGCTGTCGCCGCCAGAACCACTGCCTGCTGCGCCCTCGCCGTCAGCGTCAAGTCGTTGGCATCGATGCGCATGAGTGCCTGACCGCGCTTTACAGTCTGCCCGGCATCCACCAGACGCTCCGAGACTTTCCCTGGCACTCGAAAACCGAGATCGCTCTGAACGCGCGCCGCGACGATACCCGTGAATATCCGTGCAGCGGCCCCGGCTGGCTGAACCACACCGATACGCACCAAAGGCACTTGAAGGCGAGGATCGGCAGGCGTGGCCTTGTTGCAGGCGGCCAGGGCAAACGGCAAGACGAGAATGACAGCGAGTGACAAGCGATGGCGCAGGATCATAAAGATCTCCCGGTAACGGATGCGTCATGCTCATTCAAGTGACCAATTAAGTCAATCGTCACTAATCGGACAGGTGCATACTTTCCACTGGATCAGAACACAGCAGAAAAGACTGATATCGGTTTTTCAGGCGTACAAGCTGAGACGGATGCGTAGTGCATCCGTCAGCAAAGGTTCAAGGCATCAGGCTGCGCAGAACCAGACTGGAGATCAGAGAAGGGGCTTGCTCAACAACATCGAGGTTGTGCTGCAAGAGCAAAGGATTGATGAAGGGCCGCAGCGCGAGATGAATCGCCTCTACCGTTTCGTCCAGCGGTGTCTTGCGCTCGAACTCTCCCAGTTCTCGCCCTTCACGCACGATTTGCATCACGAAGTTCTTGATCTGAGCGTCATAGAGTTCTGAACTGGGCCAGCGCTCTGACGCCGCAAACGCTGCGATGTCATAGAGTTTCCGGTCGTTGAAGAACAGGCTCACACCTGTAGCGATCACGGTTTTGACCAGACGCCGAAACCGTTCGGTCGGCGAAATGCCCTCTACGTTGATGGCCTGCTCCACTGCCGTGACGATCTCCGTCAGGCAATTTTTACAGATTGCTTCACCAATCGCCTGCTTGGACTCAAAGAATTTGTAGATGTAAGCCTTGGAAAATCCGATGGCCTTGGCCAGGTCAGAAACGGTTGTTTTGCCATAACCGTACTGACTGAAATGCTCGTTGGCCGCCGCGACAATCTGGTCTCGAATGTCGTGATCGACGGGGCCTCGGGCGCTGGGCGAAGAAACTGATGGCTGATTCATGCGAGCAGCTTACTCATCCCCAAGGTGGTTGACAACTTGTGACCAAATTGTAATTTAGTCATTAGCCGCCCCTTTCGCAGGTGTCACGCGGCAGACCTCCACTGAGGGGGGACGGCGTGCCTGAGAGGCACTATGGGGCATCGGTTTTGGCACGCTCTAGATGGTGCAGGTGCCGGAGTTCAGCCCAGTCGATGAGAGCAGTCATCGTCGGGGCAAGTGCATGACCGAGCTCTGTCAGGGCGTACTCCACCCGTGGAGGCACTTCTGGATAAACGGTTCGATGGACGATGTCGTCTTGTTGCAGCCCTTTTAACTGTTGGATCAGCATCTTCTGCGTGACATCAGGAATCAGTTTCTCCAGTTCGGAAAACCGAAGCGGACGGCCCTTGGCGGCCATCAGCTCATTGATGATGACGATCTTCCACTTTCCCTCCAGCACGCGAAGGGTGGCGTTGACAGCGGCGGACCATGCCTGGCGCCGTATTGGGTTCTGACATTCCCACTCGCGATCCATCATCACTTACCTTTTGGTGGGTTACAGACAAAAACGTCGGTTCTTGCGAATTTTGCAGCATCGATAATACCGTAGCCGGACTTTGAGTCTCTGGACAAACCATGAAAATCGCTATCGTTGGAATCGGATCTATTGGCGGCAATCTTGCTCGTCGGCTCGCCGCTGCTGGCCATCAAGTCAGCGTGGCCAACTCCCGGGGCAAAGCTGCCGTCAGCAGCTTTGCAAGAGAAGCCGGCGTCACCCCTGCCGACCTCAAAGGCGCAATAGACGGCGCCGATGCTGTGATACTTGCCGTTCCTCTGCCTGCAATGGCAACGCTGCCAAAAGACCTGCTATCCGAACTGCCCTCCTCGGTTCCAGTGGTCGACACCAGCAACTACTACCCAGGCCTGAGAGACGCGCGGATTCGCTCATTGGAATCGGGTCAGACGGAAAGCGTCTGGGTCAGCGAGCAGATCGGCCGACCCGTCATCAAGGCATTCAATAATCTCCTGGCTTACTCGCTGGAAAATCTTGGTCAGCCGAAAGGGACAGAGGGCCGTCTGGGCGTAGCTGTGGCGGGCGACGATGCCCATCAGAAAACGCTCGTGATGCAGCTCGTTGACGACGTTGGCTTCGATCCGGTGGACAGCGCAAGCCTTGAGGATTCATGGCGGCAACAGCCATGCACTCCAGCTTACTGCTGCGATTACACGGCTGCTCAAATGCGTCCGGCACTGGCCGCAGCAGTGAAAGGAGCCGCAGCGCCGAAACGGGAGGAGTTTAATGTGCGCTTGCCTGAACTCTTCGCCAGTAATCCTTCCCACGCCGACGTGGTGGCATTTAACCGGAGATTCAACGCGGTCGACTGATATCCGCCCAAATGAAAAGGGCCGATCTGTCACCAGATCGGCCCTTTTTCAAACGTCAAAGCAGTCAGACATGCTCGCTGCTTTTACTCTGCAATTTAGGCGCACCGTGGCCGTGATCCGCGTCCACTTCAATCACCGGGACTTCCTTGCCGTCGCAGTCATGCAGTTTGCCGTCGCAGAAGTAGTCCCCTTCGCGTAGTGCCGCCAGGTCGCGATAGCGCAGGGTGCGCTCCTCTGCGACTGCGAACACCGACTGCTGGTCAGAGTTACCAGCGGTGAAGTGGTTGAACGCCAGATTCAGCAATATCGCCATGATCGCCGACGAACTGATGCCCGAGTGAAAAATGGTCGCGAACCAGCTCGGGAATTGATCGTAGAAACTCGGCGCGGCAATCGGGATCATGCCGAAGCCGATTGAAGTGGCGACGATGATCAGATTGACGTTGTTGCGGTAATCGACCTTGGACAGCGTACGAATGCCGCTCGCCGCCACGGTGCCAAACAGCACGATGCCGGCGCCGCCCAGAACCGAAGTCGGTACCGCCGCGATCACCCGTCCCATGAAAGGCAGCAGGCCGAGGATCACCAGAAACAAGCCCCCGGTGGCCACCACAAAGCGGCTCTTGATCCCGGTCACCGCCACCAGCCCGACGTTTTGGGCAAAGGCACTTTGAGTGAACGAGCCGAAGATCGGTGCAAACATGCTCGACAGCATGTCGGCGCGCAGGCCGTTGCCCAGACGTTTGGAATCGACCTTGGTGCCGATGATTTCACCGACGGCGAGAATGTCCGCCGAGGTTTCCACCAGCGTCACCATGACCACGATGCACATCGACAGGATCGCTGCGAAGTGGAAGGTCGGCATACCGAAGTGAAACGGCGTCGGGAAGCCGAACATCGGGCCTTGGGTGACGGTGGAAAAATCGGCCATGCCGAGGAACACCGCCAGCACCGTACCGATCACCATCGCCAACAGAATCGACAAGCGCGAGATGGTCGAGCTGCCGACCTTGCTCAGCAGCAACACCAGCACCAGCGTGACCGCCGCCAGACCGATGTTCTGCATGCTGCCGAAGTCCGGCGCGTGACTGTTGCCGCCCATCGCCCAGCGTGCGGCCACGGGCATCAGCGTCAGGCCGATAGTGGTGATCACAATCCCGGTGACCAGCGGCGGGAAGAACTTGGTAATTCGCGAGAACACCGGGGTTATCAATAGTCCTATGAGTGACGCGGCAATCACCGCGCCGAGCACCGACTGGAAGCCACCCTCCCCGCCACTGCTGACAATCGCGACCATGGTCGCAACACCAGAGAACGACACGCCCTGCACCAGCGGCAACTGACAGCCAAAAAACGGCACACCGAGGGTTTGCAGCAGCGTCGCCAGCCCCCCCGCAAACAATGAAGCAGCAATCAACAAACCAATGTCTGCCGGCGACAGACCGGCCGCCTGGCCGATGATCAGCGGCACCGCGACGATACCGCCATACATGGTCAGAACATGTTGCAGGCCGTAAGCCATATTCGCGCCGACCCCGAGATTCTCGTCCTCGGGCCGTTGGTGTGAAACATGGGGCGTTTTCATGGTTGGGGGGTTCCCTGGTTTTTGTTATGCGCACACTGTATGCAAGACTCAGGACAAATGTCCATAGAGTTGTATACAACTTTACAGCCGTGCGTCATCTAATCCGCAACCGACGAACAAGGTTGAGTCCTCGCCCCGCGCGTGTCAGGATCCAGCCACGACGCCGTATGGACTAACGGTAGATCCCGCCCCCAAGGCCCAGAAAAGGACTTCAGCATGAGTGGAAAACCAGCCGCACGCGCAACAGACGCCACCTCGTGCCCGGCACACGCCGGACAGACCATCACCGCCGGCTCCCCGAACGTATTTTTTGACGGCTTGCCAGCCGCCCGACTGGGTGACCCGGCCTCCTGCGGCAGCGCAATCAGTAGCAATACCTCCGCCACTGTCTTCATCAACGGAAAAAATGCAGCCATTCAAGGCAGCCTGGGTTCCCACGGCGACGTTATCGTCGGTGGTTCCGGAACCGTCATCATTGGCCATAGCGGCGGTGGCGCGCCGATCAGCCCCGTTCTACCGATCAACTTGGGCTTCGACGAGCAGTTCACTTTGCTGGACGCCGACGGGGAACCGGTCCCGGACTTCGCTTACAAAATCACGACGGCATCGGGCATCGTATTTCGCGGAGTAACCAATGAACTCGGACTGACCAGGCGGGTATCCACCCGTGCCAGCGAGCAACTTCATCTTGAACCCGACGACCTTGCTTGAGTATTCAACGTCGATCAGCTGAAAACTTAAAGGAGCTGTAACTCGCATGGCGCAGGCAATCTTGAGCAATAACCGGGCAACCTCGAACGCCCAGTCCGGCAGTACTCACACTGCAGCCGTCATCACCAAGTACACCAAGCGCGCGAACGACGACGGTTGGCTGGCGGTAAAGCTGGATTCGACCGGCGTGCTGGTGGCCTTGTGCGAGTTCACCAAAGTCACCCTCATCAAAGAGTCCGGAGGTCGGACGTATTTCCGGATTGCCGATGGCAACTCGGAGTTCGCCGGAGAGACTGCCAGCCTGAAAAGCGAAAACGCGATGCAGTTTTTGACGGACGCCCCGACCTCTGGCCAGGCAACCGTGAAAGTCAAATATGTGGGTGCTCCGGCATATGCCGTATCAGAGTTCAAAGGCCGGCGCCTGCAGCAGTGGGCGCAAGTCAGCTTCAACGGCCAGACGGCCAAGGTGACACTCAATACCATCTGGGATGAGAACTACACGCCGATACCTCCTGGCCGCCACCGGATCATGGCCCCCGACCGCTCCCATGCCAACGTGCCGACGGGCGGCTACAAGGTCAAAGCCAATCTGCATTGCACAGACGTCTGGTTTCCAATCGAACTACAGGGCAAGAAGGGCAATAGCAGCCGTTACATTCACGTTGGCCACATTTCCGAGGGCTGCGTAACCTTCTATGAGTTGGCCAAATGGAATGACGTCTACGACTACCTGATTAGCCGACGAGTCAAAGGTGAAGGCGGCAAATATGTCGGCGAACTGCTGGTGGAGAAATAAGTGAAACAGCTAATCCTTGCTCGATTGATACCCGCGCTGTTGTTGGTGATTGCCAACAGCGCCAGCGCCGACTTTACTTGTGATGACTTTCTGTCGAGGCTCGGAGACAAGCCATCATTTGTTGAATTTCAAGGCTGCAAGCAGGCACTGGACCGCATGGGCCAGCCATTTTCAGCCAGCTATGAAGTTTCCGGAGCCAATGCTTCGAAAGCCGAAAAGTACCTTGAGCAGCACTTCGGGATATCGCCGATCACGCGCGCCTGTTGTGTCTGGGACTCGACCCAAAATGGCTTCAGAGATCCAACAACAGGCATCAACTACCTGATCAGCATTGGCTCAGAGGAAACAGAGGTCAGGCAACGAGAGTCGTGGGCCAGTATCGATCACTTCATTATCCAGGTCGATGCTTACGCTGAGGATCCCTGACCGGGGTCGATAAGGCGTCTGAGCACCGGCCTCAACAACTGCGGGCTCGCGACCCGTATTCCGAACTCAATCTCAAGCAGATCGAGTAGATCCTCTACATCCACCACCTCGCGCCGATCGCTCTCGGCACCCATACGATGAATCGCGAAACTCCCGTTGTTCAACGTACGCCGCCAGCCATCGCCAGTGCGCGCGACCATCAGACGGTTAGCGAACGGCGATTCCGGATGCGTCGAGACGTACCAGTTGCCGAGGGTGAAATCGATGTCTTCCTGGCGCTGCAGATCGAACAGGTACATCGGGCGCCACTCGCCAGCGACCTTGGCCGAGAGCATGTAACCGTCAGTTTGCTTTTCGATGCGATAGGGTTCGTGCGGCGTGGCTTGCTCGCTTTCAGTGTCGAGTAACAACGGTGCGGTGGGCACCATGCCGCCGAAGCCTACGTCAGTGATGTAACGCACCCCGTCGATGGTCACCAGACTCACGCGGTGCGTGCGCGCCGTCCATGCACCTTCGGGCTGAGCCATTACTACCCGACCACTGATACCACGCGCATCGAAACCCAGCTCAAGCAGCAGCGCCAGAAACAGACTGTTGAGTTCGTAGCAATAACCGCCCCGTCCATCGTGCAGAATTTTCTGCTGCACTGATGGCAGATCGATCAGCACCGCTTCGCCGCTGATGGTCGAAAGATTTTCGAAGGGAAAAACCCCGGTGTGGCGCAGTTGCAATTGGCGCAAGGTATCGAGTGTCGGCGCGGGAGGTTGCTCGAAACCCAGGCGTTGCAGATACAGTTTGACGTCCGTCAGGCGTGGCTCGCTCATTGCTCGGTCCTTATGCAGTGGCTGCGGATCGTTCCGCTGATGGTCGCCATGTATACGGGATCCGAGCCACGCTTCGACAATTGATTTCGCCAATCGCCACTATCGCTTCTTGCGAGAATCGATGCGAATCCAGGTCGGCGCGTGATCGCTGGCGTGAGGTTCGTTGCGCACCCACGCATCAACCCCGGCCTCATGCAGATAAGGACTCAGCGCCGGATTGAGCAGGAGATGGTCGATGCGCAACCCGGAATTGCTCTGCCAATGGTTGCGGAAATAATCCCAGAACGTATACAGCCGATCCTCGGGATACAGATGCCGCAGCGAATCGGTCCAGCCCTGATCGAGCAGGCGCTGATAGCACTCGCGGCTCTCAGGTTGCAGCAGTGCATCCTTGAGCCATGAGCGGGTGTTGTAGATATCCATATCCGTGGGCACTACGTTGTAGTCACCGGCCAGCACCACCGGATGATCGCTGCGTTGCAGATCCTTGGCGTAGCTGATCAAGCGTTCGAACCAGGCCAGTTTGTAATCGAACTTCGGCCCCGGTTGCGGGTTACCGTTGGGCAAATACAGACAGCCGACCAGAATGCCGTGCACGGCGGCTTCCAGATATCGGCTTTGATTGTCATCCGGATCGCCGGGCAAGCCGCGCCGACTCTCCAGCGGTTGCGCGTCGCGAGCGAGAATCGCCACACCGTTCCACGCCACCTGACCGTGCCAGATTGCACCGTAGCCCGCCGCCTCAAGTTCTGCAGCGGGAAATGCAGTGTCGACCAGCTTCAGTTCTTGCAGACAGACGATGTCCGGTTGTTCGCGCTTGAGCCACTCCAGCAGATTCGGCAGCCGCGCGCGCAGCCCGTTGACGTTGTAGGTGGCGATCCGCAGCTTTTTCATCGACGCAAGCTCCTGCCAGTGACGGTTAAGCTGTGACCGCCACCGTGCCGAAGTGGTTGCGTTGGATTTGCCTGCTCATACCCGATTGCGCAGCCACTGCAAAAAGCCCTTCTTCGGCACGATCACCGGCGCGTCCTGCGTCAGCGCTTGCGCTTTGTGCAGGCGATAATCGAGCAGCGTCTGCATGGCGTCGTTGATGTCGTGGCGAGCGTCCAGGCATGGCTTGAGATATGTCTTCTCGATGCGATACATCGCACAAAAGGTTTTTGCGGCGAAAGCGGCCGGCACTGATGAATCGGAAAGAATCCCGGCCTCGCCGATCACCTCGCCCGGCCCCATGCGCCCGGATTCGAACGGTACGCCGTGGCGCGTCAGAGTCACGCTGACCACGCCGGATTCAATGATGAACAAGTGATCGCTGACCTCGCCTGCGCCGAGAATCGTCTCGCCGGCACGGAAGGTTTGCAGGGTCATGTTCTGGCTGAACGTTTCTTTTTCTTCCTCACGCAGCGTGGAGAAAATCGGCGAACTGTGGAGCAACCCGCGTGGCCGCGACAGGTGCGCGGGCGGGCTGGGTTCGACGCTCGACAACAGGTTGACTCCAGACGCCTGCAAGTGCCGATAGGCCAGATCGAACAGTTGATTGCGCACCGTGCGCTTTTCGTTCATCGAAGCGACGAAGCCACTGATTTCATACTCCACGCCGCCACTGGCCGAGCTTTTCAGTGACACGTTCGGCGCCGGGTGGTCGAGCAAAGGACGGCAACCCTGCATGGCGCGCTCCAGCGCTTCGATCACCGTGTTCGGCCGCGCATGCGGACTGACTTGCAGGCTGATGGAGATTCCGAACATGTCGCTCGGGCGGCTGAAGTTGATGATCTTGGCCTTGGCCGCCAGCGAGTTGGGAATCACCGCCATGCTGCCCTGACTGGTTTGCAGACGCGTGGCGCGCCAGTCGATATCGGTGACCCGCCCTTCGGTGCCGTCGATGGAAATCCAGTCATCCAGTTGATAGGGCTTGGTGGTGTTGAGGACGATCCCGGAAAACACGTCGCTCAAGGTGCTCTGCAACGCCAGACCGACAATGATCGCCAAAGCGCCGGAAGTCGCCAGCACGCCTTTGACCGGTAGATCGAGTACGTAGGCCAATGCCGCAATGATCGCGATCAGGAAGATCACCGCACCCAGCAAGTCCTGCAACAAGCGCCCGGTGTGCCCGACCCGCTGCATCATCACCGCGCCGAGCAACACCGTCAGCGTCCGCGCACCGAACAGCCACCAGCCAATCTGCAACCCGGTCGCAGCAAGATGCAGCGGCACGTTGTCGGCCCACGGCGCCGGCTCCATCGGATTCAGACCTTCGTTGAACAGCACGATGCTGAACAGGGTGAAAATCAGCACCCGCACCAGCAGCTTCCACTCGCTGCCGCGCGAGCTGATCAGCCGCCACAGCCCGAGGTCGACGAGGATCAGGATCAATGCACAAAACAACGGATGTTCGGTGAGCAGAGACAGCATCAAACAACTCCGACAGGGGCCAATCGCGAGAAGATCGCACAGATTGGGCTCAGTGTAGGAGCAATTGATTTGGCGGGATGTATACGGTCCTCAAAACCTCTTCAAAACCCTGCAGGAGCAGGCGCACTCCCACAGGGTTAGTAGATTTCAGACAGGCATCCGGCCGAACCGCCCGGACTGGAAGTCAGCGAAGGCTTGATGGATCTCTTGCTCGCTGTTCATCACAAACGGGCCGTGACCAACGATCGGTTCATCAATCGGCTCACCACTGAGCACCAACACCATGGCATCGGCCTCGGCTTGCAGCGTCAGCTCGTGGCCAGCGCGTTCGAACAACACCAGTTGGCCAGCAGCAGCGACTTGCTGATCGTTGATCCGCACAGCGCCGCGCAACACAACCAGAGCGGTGTTGCGACCGTCGTGCAGATCAAGCGTCAGCAACTTGCCGGCGTTCAAGCGCAGGTCCCACAGATCAATCGGCGTGAAGGTGCGAGACGGGCCTGTGTGGCCGTCGAACTCACCGGCGATCAGGCGCAGGCTGCCGGCATCGTCCTTGAGCGCAATGTTCGGGATGTCACCGTCAAGAATCGTCTGGTAAGCCGGAGCGGCCATTTTGTCCTTGGCCGGCAGGTTGACCCACAGCTGGACCATCTCCAGCGTGCCGCCGGTTCTGGCAAAGTCTGTGGAATGAAATTCCTCGTGGAGAATCCCGGAAGCAGCGGTCATCCACTGCACATCCCCTGGGCCGATCTTGCCGCCACTGCCGGTGGAGTCACGATGCTCGACCTCGCCTTTATAGACGATGGTGACCGTTTCAAAGCCGCGATGCGGATGCTGACCTACCCCACGGCGCTCGGTGGTTGGAGAAAACTCCGCAGGGCCGGCGTGGTCCAGCAACAAAAACGGGCTGATGTGCTGCGCCAGGTTGTCGTAGGAAAACAGCGTACGCACCGGAAAACCGTCGCCGACCCAATGGCCGCGAGGGCTGGTGTAGATACCGATGATGTTTTTCATTCGGACTCCTGAAAGAAAGGTCTGATGAATTCATCATAAATCTGCAACCTGTGTCGCACTAGCCGGTTAAAAGCAGCCGCATCGTTCTACCAGCAGAACGATAGACGCAGATCTTCGATCCAAGGCATGGCGCCCCAACCGACTGATCTATCAGGAATGAATACGCTGCGCGAGGCTGTGCATGGCTTCGCGCAGTGATTCGACTGCGCTAGCCACTACAGCCGCCTCGCCATCGCGGCACGCCTGCTCAAGGTCGTGACATGCATTCACCACCCGCGCCGCACCGACCATTTGCGCGCCGCCCTGGATGTGATGGGCCAGATCGCTCAGGCCTGCGTGATCGTGTTGCTGGCTCAAGTCGTGCAGACATTGCAGGTCGACGTGCAGGCTGCGTAAAACCTCATCGAGCAGACGATCAATGCGCGAATGGTCGTCGCCCGCCAATTGCCGCAAGGGGTCAAGGTCGATCTCGGCCGAGGCGTCGGCCTGAGAACGGACAGTCTCGCCAGCGCAGGGTATTGCGCGGCTCAAAGCCCGACTCAAATCGTCCAGGCGGATCGGTTTGATCAGACAATCATCCATGCCGGCATCGAGGCAGCGTTGCTTTTCCTCGACTTGTGCGTTGGCGGTATAGCCGAGAATCAGACAGCGTCCCCCGCCAGCTCTCGCCTCTGCTTCGCGAATCGCTTGCGCAACCTCATAACCATTGATCCCGCGCATATTGATGTCGGTGATCACTGCATCAAAATGCCGCCCTTGCTGCAATGCCAAGGCCGCCGGGCCATCGCTGGCGCTACACGTACGGTGCCCCAACTCTTCCAATTGCAGACACAGCACCAAACGGTTTACCGAGTTATCGTCCACCACTAAAACTTCAAATTGACGATGCTGCGGCGCAGTAACCTGCGCCGCTACAACGTCGGCGGCTCGCGCGGACGCTATCGGCAGTTGCACCTGTATGCTGGCCCGCGTCCCCCGCCCCGGCTCACTGGCAAGGCGTATCTGCCCGCCCATCATTTCACACAGCGTGCGGCTGATGGCCAGACCCAGCCCGGAACCACTTCGCGGTGCCTGGGGATGATTGCCCACCTGGACAAACGGACTGAACAACTGCCGCAGGTCTGCGGCACTGATGCCGATACCGGTGTCTCTGACAAATACGCTGACCGAGAGCAGGCCTTCCCCACCGGCAGCCACGCGCAGTTGCAAACTCACCTCGCCACTGTCGGTGAACTTGATCGCGTTGCTCAGCAAGTTCGACAAAACCTGCATGAATCGCGTCCGGTCGATCAGCACCTCGATGTCACTGCGCGGATCAGCATCGACGTTCCACCGCAGGGACTTTTCCCCTGCCAGGCCCTCGAAAATCCGACAGACCGATAACACTACGTCGCGCAAATTGGCGCGCTCAGGCACTAGAGACATTCGCCCGGCTTCGATCTGCACGATATCGAGGATATCGCCGATCACCTCCATCACGTGCTGGGCGGCACTGGCTGCAACTTCAATAGCCAGATGATCAGTGACACCTTCATCGGCACGCTTGCGGGCAAGCTCCAAAGTGCCGATCACCGCGCTCATCGGCGTGCGGATTTCGTGGCTCATGCTGGCCAGAAAAGTCGTCTTGGCGCGGTTGGCGTCATCGGCCGCTTGCTTGGCTTGCTGCAACTCATGTAGCCATTGTTGACGCTGACGGATCTGTCGGCGCTGAAAAGCGATCCACAGCAGGGCCAGCAGCAACAACCCCGCCGCCATCGCAAACCCCTGGAGGATTTGCTGGCGATGGCGCAGCCAATAACTGTCCTGCACAACCACGTTATGACTCCAGCGCGATAGCAGATCGTCCATCTCCTGTGGAGTGATGCTGAGCAGTGCCTTGTTCAGAATTGAATGCAGTTGCGGTGCGTCCTGCGCAGTGGCCATGGCCACTCTGGCCGGGGTATCGCCCAAGGTGGACACGATGCGCAATCGCTCGCGGTACCGGTGATCAATCAGATAGCGCGCGACCAGCAGCGAACTCAACGTCGCGTCCGCCTGACCTTCAAGGAGCGCCTGCGTGCCCTGCGCCGGACTCGGCAACTCGATCAGGCGAATATCCGGCACGAGATCCAACAGGTAGTCACGCAGAGGATTGTTGCGATAGAGCGCCAGGCGCTTGCCTGCCATCTCGCCCAGACTGCGCGGTGCATGGGCCTGCGTACCAGTGATCAACACAAATGGGCTGTTCAGGTAGGCGCGAGTGAACAGCATCTCGGTTTCTCGCTCGCGGCTCGGCGTCAACACGGGCAACACATCCAGCGTCCCGCTCTTGAGCTGCTCGACCTGAGCATCCAGAGACTGCCCGCGCACGATCTCGAATGTCAGTCCACTGCGCTGGGTGATCAGATCCAGCAATCGTGCAGTGAGACCTTGCAACTGCCCATCAGCATCAAAGAATGTCAGCGGGGCGAAATCCTCAATGGCACCGACCCGCACCACTGGATGTTGTTCGAGCCAATCGTGCTCACCAGGGCTGAGACTCACGCGCAATTGTCCACTCATGTCGGCGCGGCCAGCGCTCCAGCGCTGCTCCATGAGCTGCCGCTGTTCCATGGGGATGGCCAGCAACGCCTGGTCGACGATGCGCTTCAATCGGGCATTGCCGTGTGCCATTGCAAAAGCGAACGGATTGGCGTCCAGCCCGGCAGGCCCGGCCAATTGCAGGTCATTGCGGTAGTTGGTGTTGATCAGATAGTTGGAGCTGATGAAGTCGCCGAGATACAGGTCGGCCATGCCGAATGCCACTGCACCGAGGGCATCGAGAATCGAGGGATACGTGATCAGCACGGCGCCGGGATATGCCTGCCGAATGGTCGACGCGGGCAAGTAGTCTTCAACCATGGCGATGCGCTTGCCCGCAAGGTCCGCCGGCAGCAGCGCGTTGTGCCGGATAACCCACATGGGCTGATCTTCGGCGTAGGCGCGAGACAGCGTCAAACCCGGGTCGGCACGCTCGAAATTGTTCGAAGTAGCCAGCAGATCGAGAGTGCCGGACTTGAGCGCGGCCATGGCGTCATCACGGTTCGGGTAACGCAGCACCTTGACCGGAACATTCAACAGTTGCCCAAGCATGTCGGCGTAATCAGCGGAAAGACCTTCCAGCTCGTGCTGATTGCGCGTCACTTCGAACGGCGCGTAATCGGCACCTGAAACCCCGATGCTCAATGGCGCAAGCTTGCGTAGCCATTGTTGGTCTCTGCCGTCCAGTTGCAGATGGACGTTTTCAAGACTGGCGCGGGGGAGTACTTCCAGTTCCTGCGGCGTGGCGCTGGCCCATGCCGCAATCCCGATTACCAAAAGCAGCGCGAGGACAACTTCGCCCGGCCTCATGCGCGCGCCATCAGATCAGCCCGTTACGCGTGGCAAATTCGCGCAAAAGCACCAGCGAGCTCAGCCCAAGTTTCAGCATCAGGCGGGTTTTATAAGTGCTGATGGTTTTATGGCTCAGATACATCTCGACCGCGATGTCCTTGTTGGCTTTGCCAGCGGCCAGCTGGACCAGAATCTGCAGTTCCCGATCGGACAATTGATCGATCATCTGGCGCTCACTGCTGTGTGGCGTACCTCTGCTCCCGTTGAATGCGGATTCAGGGAAAAAGGTGTAACCGGTCATGAGAGCCTTGATGGCATCGCGCAACTGCTGCAATGGCGCTGCCTTGTTGACGTAACCCATTGCCCCGACGTGCCTGCAGCGCTGCATGTAGTGGTCATTTCCCGCCGCCGAGTAGACCAGCACCCGGCTACTCAAGCCACTCGACCGGATACGCTCAAGCACCTCCAAGCCGCTCCCTTTTTCGAGTTTCAAGTCCAGGATCGCGATATCCGGCTGGTGTTCGCGAATCACCGACAAGGCTTCCACACCGCTGGTCGCCAGATAAATCGTGTCGAAGCCCAACGCTTGCAGAATCAGACTGACGGCGCTCTGGATCACCGGATGATCGTCAGCAATCAGCGCTTTATTCATTACCCCTCCCCATACAGACGTAGGACGCTGGCGCCACGGTGGCTGCTCAACGACTGTTGCACGGGAATCGCGATCAATCTACCTGTCAGATCTGACAGTTGCGGCCGGCTGAAAACTGTGTTCACGCCCTGCATTGCATGGGCAACGCCTGGTTCCAGGTCACAACCTCCTGCTTGCGTGACGCTTCGACCCGCGACATCAAACGCTCGATTGTCTGGAGGTCCGGCGTTGCCGCATCACTCAAAGGCTCGTTATAGATCAGCCACTGACGAACCTGCGGGTTATCGAGGAGGTATTCCGCCAGATTCAGCGAACCTGCCGCCAGATCTGCATTCACCAGCACCACGTCGAACGTCGTGCACTCGCTGTCAACCAGCGTCAGCAGTTCGATAAGCGATTGCACCGGAGCGATGCGGTAGTAGCCGAGGCGATTGAACGATCGCTCGATCATCATTCGCTGAAAGTGCTGTGGATCAGCGATCAGAATGCGCAAGTCTTTGTGGATCACGGTGGATTACCCGGGCGGTGGCTGCTTCAGGGTCGCCAAGGTTACGCACGCCACGCGAAGTCTTCTGTAGGACTTTTCCTAAAAAACCAGTCATTCATCCGGGTTGTTGCGTTGCGATATGTTGGCCAGCAACGCTTATTCGGTCGTGCTCGGACTCCAGAACGCCTGCACCACCAGCGTAGAAGTCGAGATCCGCGCCACCAGTGCATCCAGTTCATCACCGTCCACCGAGGTGGTCGCCAGGGTGGCTTCGACCTCAATTTCGTCGGCGCCAAACGCATGCACATCGACGTCGCTGGCCGGGTAGTTGCTGCGTTCCAATTCGGCTTCGAGCAAGGCCAGCACGGCTTTTTTCTGCGAACGTCGGGCAATCACATAGACGATGTTGGTGACTTCTGCCGAGACCACGTCCAGTGGCTGGCGGTTGATGTTGTTGACGATCGGTCGCAGCAAGGTATTGGCCGCGAGAATGAACAGTGTGCCGAGCACCGCTTCGGCAAGCAGATCGGCGCCGGCACAGGCGCCGACCGCCGCGGATGTCCACAACGTCGCAGCGGTGTTGAGGCCACGCACGTTGCCCTCTTCGCGCATGATCACCCCGGCACCGAGAAAACCGATGCCGGAGACCACGTAAGCAACCACGCGCACCGCGCCTTCGGCCCCGGCGAGACGGTTGGCCATGTCGACAAAGATCGCCGCACCGACCGCCACCAGCACGTTGGTGCGCAGGCCCGCCGTGCGTTGCCGGTACTGGCGCTCAAAGCCGATCAGACCGCCGAGAATGAACGCCGCGCTGAGGCTGACGAGGGTGTCGATCAGCGAGGTCAGGTTGAGGTTGTTGATGGCTTGCATGATGAAATCCTTGATGAACCGACCTGTGGCGAGGGAGCAAGCTCCCTCGCCACAGAAATTGGCAGTGCTGTTATTGCCAGCCGAACCGGCGGATGTAGAAACCTTTCACCGCTTGGGTCAGCGCCATGTACGCCAGCAGAATCATCGGCAGGAACACGAAGTACAGCGACGGTAGCGCCTGCAGTTTGAAATAGTGCGCCAGCGGTCCCATCGGCAGGAAGATGCCCACGGCCATGATGATTCCGGTCATGACCAGCAGCGGCATGGCTGCGCGGCTTTGCAGGAACGGAATCTTCGGCGTGCGGATCATGTGCACGATCAGCGTCTGGGTCAGCAGCCCGACCACGAACCAGCCGGACTGGAACAGCGTCTGGTGATCCGGAGTGTTCGCATCAAACACGTACCACATCAAAGCAAAAGTTGTGATGTCGAAGATCGAACTGATCGGCCCGAAGAACAGCATGAAGCGCCCGACGTCACCGGGCTGCCAGCGCTGCGGCTGCTTGAGCATTTCTTCATCGACGTTATCGAACGGGATCGCGATCTGCGAAATGTCGTACAGCAGGTTCTGCACCAACAGGTGCATGGGCAGCATCGGCAGAAACGGAATGAACGCACTGGCCACCAGCACCGAGAACACGTTGCCGAAGTTCGAACTGGCGGTCATCTTGATGTACTTGAGCATGTTGGCGAAGGTCCGCCGTCCTTCGAGCACGCCCTCCTCCAGCACCATCAGACTTTTTTCCAGCAGGATGATGTCGGCGGCTTCCTTGGCGATGTCCACCGCGCTGTCCACGGAAATGCCGATATCAGCGGTGCGCAATGCCGGGGCGTCGTTGATGCCATCGCCCATGAACCCGACCACATGACCGTTGCCCTTGAGGATGCGCACGATGCGTTCTTTGTGCGACGGCGTCAGTTTGGCAAACACGTTGGTGGTTTCCACCGCCACCGCCAGTTCCGCGTCGCTCATGCGCTCGATGTCGTTGCCCATCAGCAGGCCTTGCTGAGCGAGGCCGACTTCGCGGCAGATTTTCGCCGTGACCAGTTCGTTGTCGCCTGTGAGCACTTTCACTGCGACGCCGTGTGCCGCCAAAGCCTTGAGCGCTGGCGCGGTGCTTTCTTTTGGTGGATCGAGAAACGCTACATAACCGATCAAGGTCAGTTCCTGCTCATCGGCCAGGCTGTAAGTGTCGCGACCTTCAGGCATCGAGCGAGCTGCCACCGCCACCACGCGCAAGCCTTCAGCGTTGAATGCTGATGTGACCTGACGAATTCGCGCCAGCAATTCATCGCTCAAAGCTTCCTCTACTTCGCCGTGCTGCACACGGCTGCACACCGCCAGCACTTCTTCCACCGCGCCTTTGCAGATCAGCCGATGCGGTTCGCCACGCCCTTCGACTACCACCGACATCCGGCGCCGATTGAAGTCGAACGGGATTTCATCGATCTTGCGAAACGCCGTGCCGACCTTCAGTTCGCGGTGGACTTCCACGTGTTCCAGCACCGCCACGTCGAGGAGGTTTTTCAGGCCGGTCTGGTAGTAGCTGTTCAGGTAAGCCATTTCCAGCACGTCATCCGAGTCTTCACCCCAGACATCGACATTGCGCGCCAGGAAGATTTTGTCCTGGGTCAGGGTGCCGGTCTTGTCGGTGCACAGCACGTCCATTGCACCGAAGTTCTGGATCGCGTCGAGGCGTTTGACGATGACTTTTTTGCGCGACAGAAACACTGCACCTTTGGCCAGGGTCGAGGTGACGATCATCGGCAGCATTTCCGGGGTCAGGCCCACGGCAATCGACAGCGCAAACAGCAACGCCTCGGTCCAGTCGCCCTTGGTGAAACCATTGATGAACAGCACCAGCGGCGCCATGACGAACATGAAACGGATCAACAGCCAGCTGACTTTGTTCACGCCCTGCTGAAACGAAGTCGGCGCGCGATAGGTGGCGCCAACGCGCTGGGCCAATGCGCCGAAATAGGTGCTGTTGCCGGTAGTCAGGATCACCGCAACCGCCGTACCGGAGACCACGTTGGTGCCCATGAACAGGATGTTCTCCAGCTCCAGTGGATTGCGTGTGTCGCGATCGGGCTGGCGCGGAAATTTCTCCACCGGCATTGATTCACCGGTCATCGCTGCCTGACTGACGAACAGATCCTTGGCGCTGAGCACCCGGCAATCGGCGGGAATCATGTCACCGGCCGAGAGCACGATCAGATCGCCCGGCACCAGTTGCTTGATCGGCAATTCAGCGCGCGGCGCATCGCGGCGCAGCACCGTAGCGGTGTTGCTGACCATTGCTTTGAGCGCGTCGGCAGCCTGGTTGGATTTGCTTTCCTGCCAGAAGCGCAGCAGGGTCGAGAGCACCACCATCGAGAAAATCACGGTGGCGGCTTTGAGGTCTTCGGTCAGCCACGAGATCACCGCCAACAGGGTCAGCAGCAGGTTGAACGGGTTTTTGTAGCAGTGCCACAGATGGGTCCACCACGGCAGCGGCTGCTCGTGTTCGACTTCATTGAGGCCGTGTTGCGCACGCAGTGCTTCGACTTCGATGTCGGTCAGGCCGTCGGAGTGAGTGCCCAGCGACGACAGCAGCGGGCCGCTGTCGCAATGCGCGGCATCGACCAACACGTTGGCCAGCGTCGGCGGGACTTCACGGCTGACCGTGGTGTCGTTGATGGTTTCCAGCAACGCCAGTCGGCGGAAGTGCCGGGCGATGTGGCGGTTACGCAGAAAGCCTGCGAAAAATTCCTTGAGCGTAAGTTTCATGGCTGTTGCCCCTATGGTCAGCCGGGAAACCGTCAAGCAGGTACGAGCCTGCCTTTGCCTACCGGAAAACCGGCACGGCAAGGCGTGGCGCGCCAGTCAGAAAAGACAGGCGTGTCGATAGGGCTGCGATGACGACGATGAGGTCGTAATCACGCTCTTTTCAGTGTCGATGAGAAGGACGTCGGGACATGACCGGAATCGGTCAGGATCGGGATGCCGCTGCTCGCTGTTCGGCGAGACAACGGCACAAAAAGATGCGCGTTATCTTGCCGAGAATCTGCCGGTTACCGAGACCGGCCGACAACTGTCACTCGAACAAGTACCCACTGTGGGTCTCCGCTATTGATGAAAACGCGCGAAGCTTACGCCCCGATTTCTGGAGAGTAAACCCGCAAAAGGAATGAGGTTGGGGAATGTGGCGGATGTTCAGGAAGGGTTCAGCTTTGACAGTTTTGTGCTGTTGCTCAGGGCCTCATCGCGGGCAAGTCGAATCGTCGCACCGCCGCTCCCACAGGGATCTCGGGTGGACACAAAATCTATGTTCACTGGAGAAACCTGTGGGAGCGGCGGTGCGACGATTCGACTTGCCCGCGATGAGGCCCTTACAGACAACCAGGTTTTAGCTGGCAGTCGCCAACAACAGATCCGCCATCGAACGATGCCCACGATGCTTGCCATGCTCATAGAGCGAGCCGGCAATCTCGTCCGCGCGGATCGGCAGGATCGACAGCAGCGTGTCGCTCAGGCCGTGGCTGGCCTGGCAAAAGCCCTGCATGTACAGACCGGCCTTGCAACGTTCGTCGGTGATCAGTTTGTAGTTGCGATCAACCTCGAAGTCGCCCAGATATTCTTCCAGCGGCGCCAGCAGTTTGCGGTGCATCTGCCGCTCGTAACCGGTGGCCAGCACCACCGCGTCGTACGTGCGCACAGTAACTTCGCCGGTGGCGTTGTTGCGCACTGCCAGTTCAATACCGTTGTCGGTCGCGGTGGCTTTCTCGACCGTGGTCAACGTGCGGAACGCGTGACGCGCGACACCGGAAACTTTCTGACGGTAGAAGATGCCGTAGATGCGTTCGATCAGGTCGATGTCGACCACCGAGTAGTTGGTGTTGTGGTACTCGTTGACCAGCCGCTCACGCTCGCTGCTCTTTTGCTGGAAGATCAGGTCGGTGAATTCCGGCGAGAACACTTCGTTGACGAACGGGCTGTCGTCCGCCGGCTTCAGCGCCGAGCCGCGCAGGATCATGTCGACCTGCACCGACGGGAACGAATCGTTCAGATCGATGAATGCTTCCGCCGCGCTCTGCCCGCCACCGATGATCGCGATGCTCATCGGCTGATTGTTCACGCACGGTTGCTTGGCCATTTGCGACAGGTACTGCGAATGGTGGAACACCCGGCCGTCACCCTTCAGCGCTTTGAACGCTTCGGGAATGCGCGGCGTGCCGCCAGCACTGACCACCACCGAACGCGCGGTGCGCACGAATTGCTGGCCGTCGCTGCCACGGGAAATCACTCGCAACGCTTCAACCTGATGGTTGTGCAGCACCGGCTCGATGGTCAGCACTTCTTCGCCGTATCGGCTCTGTTCGGTGAACTGCCCGGCGACCCAGCGCAGGTAGTCGTTGTACTCCATGCGGCACGGGTAGAAGGTGCCGAGGTTGATGAAATCCACCAGGCGCCCGTGCTGCTTGAGGTAGTTGACGAACGAGTACGGACTGGTCGGATTGCGCAGGGTCACCAGATCCTTGAGGAAGGAAATCTGCAACTCGCTCTGGGTCGACAGGGTGTTGCCGTGCCAGCTGTAGGTGGGTTGCTTGTCGAGAAACAGAACATCCAGTTCGCCCTGGATCGGGCCGCGCTCTTGCAGAGCGATGGCCAGCGCCAGATTGGAAGGGCCGAAGCCGACGCCGATCAGGTCGTGAACGATGGGCGATGCAATTGCCTGTGTCATTTCCAGTGTCCTCTGGATGAACCCCTCAACAGCAGGGAGGAAGAGCTTGGGTGACCGGCCGGCCCTTGAGCGGGAACAGCAGGTCGTCTGTTGAGTAGGAACGAGGACAGTGAAATAAAATTTACCGGCAACAGCTCAATGGGCATCCCATTGTTTGATGCGCAACCGGCAATGTTTCATCGCGTTGACGATGTGTTTTTCCACCAGCGCCTTGGAAATCCCCAGATGCTCAGCGATCTCCGGGTGCGAATGGCCTTCGATCTTGCGCAGCAGAAAACTTTCGCGACACAGCGGTGGCAGCTCCGCCAAGGCGCGCTGGAGCATTTCCAGACGCTGGCTGTGATCGAGAGTGCTGTGGGGGGACGGCGTGAAATAGCGCTCTTCACTGTCGAGCACTTCCAGCGATTCGACCTGACGCAAGGCGTTGCGCCGATGGTCATCGATCACCAGATTCAGCGCGGTGCGATAAAGGAAAGCCCGCGGTTGCTCGATCGGTGTATCACTGGAGCGTTCCAGCACCCGTACAAAGGCGTCATGCACCACATCTTCGGCAACCTGACGGTTGCCCAGCTTGGCGTTCAGGAAACACACCAGCTCGCGATAGTAGTTTTCCAACATGACTCCCGGCCGCGAAAAGCGCGGTTTCTGTCCTTGAGCACACCGCTCTGCTAACGCCTGGAGTGCAGTAGCAAGATGGTGGCAGCTTGAGGTGCGTAATTTATAGTAATTCTCATATAGATTTAAAGTAGTGATTGTCTTTGCTGACCAAATAGTCCTGCCCGGCAACCTGTAACTTGGTGTGTTGACGCTTAAATTCCCGCGCTCACTCATCGTTTACAGGACAGCTCCCCGTGTCTGTCGCGCCTTGCGGCAGCGTTCAGCCAGCTGAACGACGGGCCGAATTTCACTGGCCGGAACCCTGCATGAAACGTCCCCGCCCCGCCCGACGCGCCCTGTTCGCCGCCCTTTGTCTGATCCCTGTGATTGCCGCAGCCGCCTGGCAAGTTCTGCCGCCGGGCCGGGACACGCTGGCTACCGTGCAGGTGACGCGCGGCGACATCGAAAACAGCGTGACTGCGCTGGGCACCCTGCAACCACGGCGCTACGTGGATGTCGGCGCGCAAGCGTCCGGGCAGATCCAGAAAATCCACGTCGAGGCCGGCGATGCGGTCAAGGAAGGTCAGTTGCTGGTGGAGATTGATCCGTCCACGCAAAAGGCCAAGCTCGACGCCGGGCGTTTTTCCATTGAAAACCTCAAGGCCCAGTTGCAGGAACAACGCGCCCAGCACGATCTGGCGCAACAGAAATATCAGCGCCAGCAAAAGCTTGCCGCTGGCGGCGCCACTCGCGAAGAAGACGTGCAGACTGCCCGCGCCGAGGTTCGCGCGACTCAGGCGCGAGTGGATATGTTTCAGGCGCAGATCCGCCAGGCCCAGGCGAGCCTGCGCAGCGACGAAGCCGAGCTCGGCTATACACGCATCTATGCGCCGATGACCGGCACCGTGGTGGCGGTGGGTGCCCGCGAAGGCCAGACGCTCAACGCGCAGCAGCAGACCCCGCTGATTCTGCGCATCGCGCGCCTGTCACCGATGACGGTGTGGGCTGAAGTCTCCGAAGCCGATATCGGCCATGTGAAACCGGGCATGACCGCGTACTTCACCACTCTCAGCGGCGGTACACGGCGTTGGAGCAGCACCGTGCGGCAGATTCTGCCGGTGCCGCCGCGTCCGCTCGAACAGAGTCAGGGCGCCAGCCCCACCAGCGGCCGCAGCGGCAGCGAGCGTGTCGTGCTGTACACCGTATTGCTCGATGTCGAAAACGCCGACAACGCCCTGATGACCGACATGACCGCCCAGGTGTTCTTCGTCGCCCAACAGGCGCGAAACACCCTGACCCTGCCCTCCGCCGCCCTGCAACGCAGCGACCGCACGGACTGGCAACGCGCACAGATTGTTGCCGCTAACGGCGAGATTCAATCGCGCGAAGTACGCACCGGTATCAGCGACCGTTTGCGCACACAAATCCTCGAAGGGCTTGCCGAAGGCGAACATGTATTGAGCAGCCCGGCCACCGGCAGCGGAGGCTGAATGCACACGCCCCTGATCGATCTGCGTCAGATCCGCAAAGCTTACGGCGGTAACGACAGCCCACTGGTGGAGGTATTGCGCGGTATCGATTTATCGATTCATGCCGGCGAATTCGTCGCCATCGTCGGCGCCTCCGGCTCCGGCAAGTCGACGCTGATGAACATCCTCGGCTGCCTCGACCGTCCCACCAGCGGCGAGTACCTGTTTGCCGGTGAAAACGTCGCACAACTGGACACCGACGCACTGGCGTGGCTGCGGCGTGAGGCGTTCGGTTTTGTGTTCCAGGGCTACCACCTGATCCCTTCCGGATCAGCTCAGGAAAACGTCGAGATGCCTGCCATTTACGCCGGTACCCCGGCTGCCGAGCGGCATGCCCGGGCCAGCGCATTGCTTGGCCGCCTGGGCCTTGCCGAGCGCACCGGCAACCGGCCGCATCAGTTGTCCGGCGGCCAGCAGCAACGCGTCTCGATTGCCCGAGCGTTGATGAATGGCGGCCATATCATCCTCGCCGACGAACCCACCGGCGCCCTCGACAGCCACAGTGGCGCCGAAGTCATGACCCTGCTCGACGAACTCGCCGGCCAGGGTCACGTGGTGATACTCATCACCCACGACCGCGAGGTCGCGCAGCGCGCCAACCGCATCATCGAAATCCGCGACGGTCTGATCATCAGCGACAGCGCCGAGCATTCAGTCTCCCCGCACAATCCCGATCCCGGCGCATTGCAAGCGGTGGATCTGCGCCAGCGCCTGAACAGCGGCAGCACCCAGACTGGCGCGTGGAAAGGCGAACTGCTGGACGCGGTGCAAGCGGCGTGGCGTGTGATGTGGGTCAACCGTTTTCGCACCGCCCTGACCTTGCTCGGAATTGTCATCGGCGTGGCATCGGTGGTGGTCATGCTGGCTGTGGGCGAAGGCAGCAAACGCCAGGTCATGGCGCAGATGGGCGCCTTCGGTTCGAACATCATCTACCTCAGTGGCGCCGCGCCCAACCCGCGCACGCCACCGGGCATCATCACCCTTGACGACGTCGCCGAGCTGGCTGCTCTGCCTCAGGTCGATCGCATCATGCCGGTCAATGGTGCAACCGCGGGCGTGCGCTTCGGCAGTGCTGACCACTCCAGTTACGTGGGCGGCAACGACACCAATTTCCCGAGCATCTTCAATTGGCCGGTGGTTCAGGGCAGTTACTTTACTCAGGCCGACGAAGACAGCGCCGCAGCCGTGGCGGTGATCGGCGCCAAGGTGCGCGAGAAGCTGCTCAAGGATGTGGCCGACCCGGTGGGCCAGTACATCCTGATCGAAAACGTACCGTTTCAGGTGCTTGGTGTGCTCGCCGAAAAAGGCTCCAGCTCCGGCGACTCGGACAGCGATAACCGCATCGCCGTGCCCTACTCCGCCGCGAGCACCCGGTTGTTCGGCAGCCGCAATCCGGAATACGTGGTGATCGCCGCCAAAGACGCGCGCAAGGTCAAGGAGGCCGAGCAGGCGATCGAGCAAGCGATGCTGCGCCGGCATAACGGCAAAAAGGATTTCGAGCTGACCAATAACGCCGCGATGATTCAGGCCGAGGCACGCACCCAGGGCACGCTGTCACTGATGCTCGGGGCGATCGCTGCCATTTCCCTGTTGGTGGGCGGCATCGGCGTGATGAACATCATGCTTATGACCGTCCGCGAGCGTACCCGTGAAATCGGCATCCGCATGGCCACCGGGGCCCGCCAGCGCGACATCCTGCGCCAATTCCTCACCGAAGCGGTGATGCTCTCGGTGGTCGGAGGAATTGCCGGAATCAGTCTGGCGCTGCTGGTCGGCGGCGCGCTGCAACTCGGCGGCGTGGCCATGGCATTCCAGTGGATCGCGGTCTGCGGCGCCTTCGGCTGCGCGCTGGCCACCGGCGTCATCTTCGGCTTCATGCCTGCCCGCAAAGCAGCCCGGCTCGATCCGGTCAAGGCCCTTACCAGTGAATGATCGACCTATGAAAGCCCACCTGACACTCCTCGCCGCCAGCCTGTTGCTGGCGGCTTGCAGCACCCCGGCGGCGCGTCCCGAAAGTGGCGTGCAAGCGCCTGCTGCCTGGCAATCGCCCGCGGCTCAAGCAGCCACGCAAGACAATCGACAATGGTGGACGCAGTTCGGCAGTCCGGAACTCGAACGCCTGATCGAACAGGCGCAACTCGGCAGCCACGATCTGGCCGCCGCTGTCGCCCGGGTCAGACAGGCCGAGGCCAGCGCCACGATTGCCGGCGCGCCGCTACTGCCTGAAATCAAAGCCGGCCTGAATGCCAATCGCCAGAAATTGTTGCATGGCAAAGGCTACAGCCAACTCGACGTCAATCCAGACAACCGCTCGCTCGATTACTACGACGCCGAGTTGAGCGCCAGTTACGAAATCGATTTCTGGGGTGGCAAACGTGCGGCCCGCGACAGCGCGGTATTCGGCGTGCAGGCCAGTGAGTTCGATCGCTCGACGGTGCAGCTGACCTTGCAAAGCGCGGTCGCCAACAGTTACACCCAGGCGCTGGCACTGCGCGAGCAGGCACGCATCGCCGAACTCAATCTGGCGAATGCGCAAAGCGTCCTACATCTGGTGCAAACCCGCTACGACGCTGGCAGCGCCACGGCGCTGGAACTGGCCCAGCAAAAGAGTCTGGTGGCCGAACAGCAACGCAAATTGCCACTGGTGCACCAGCAGGCGCGCGAGGCGCTGATCACCCTCGCCGCCCTGCTCGGCCAACCAGTGCAAACGCTGGCGATACCCCGCCAATCGTTCGCACAACTGCACTGGCCGCAGATTGCCAGCGGTGTGCCGAGCGACCTGCTGCAACGGCGCCCGGACATCGCCAGTGCCGAGGCGAAACTCGCTGCCGCGCAGGCCGACGTGAGCGTCGCGCGCGCGGCGATGTTGCCCAAGGTTACGCTGACCGCGAGCCTCGGCACCGGGGCCGATCTGGCGTCTGATCTGTTGCGTACGACGTTCTACAACTTGTCGTCGGGGCTGGTGGCGCCCATCTTCAACAACGGTCGACTGAGTGCCGAACGCGACAAGGCCAGCGCACGCCAGGAAGAATTACTCGAGTCCTATCGCGGCGCGATCATCAACGGCTTTGCAGACGTGGAGAAAGCCCTGACCAGTATTCGCGGCCTCGACGAACAGCGACAGTGGCAAACCGAAGAACTGAGTCAGGCACAAACCGCCTTCGACATCGCCCAGAGCCGCTATCAGGCCGGTGCCGAAGATCTGCTGACGGTGTTGCAGACCCAGCGCACGCTGTATGCCGCCCAGGACTTGAATGTGCAACTGCGCCTGTCACGCCTGCAAGCCAGCATCGCCTTGTACAAAGCCTTGGGCGGAGGCTGGCAAGTCATTTGAGTTCAGGCATTTTTCAAGGCAAAAAAAATCGCAGCCCGGGCTGCGATTTTTTTGTGCTCAGAGTTGGCGTCCCTTGACCTTCAGATGCCGGGCGTACCACGGTCGTTGTGGCACCTTGCGCAACAGATCGGCCATGTTGTCTTCGTCACCAAAGGTGATGCGCAACGCCAGCTTCATGGTTTCCGGATCCATTTCCACCGAGCGCCCCATCTGCAGGCCGGGAACAGTGCTGCAACCATGGGTGTCCGGGCCAAGCCAAGGGTCGTCCACCTCCACCCAGCGCCCGGGGGCAAACCACGGCACGCCGTTGACCTCGAGCCGGCTCACCTCGCCCGGATGAAACCGCTCGTGGGCGCGGAACCAGTCTTCGACGCGATCATCGATCCAGCCATGGAAACGCCAGAACACCGGGCTCACATGGGATGAGAACGGATCGCCGAGGAAGTCGTTTTCCGGCGCATACCAGCGCGCCGCGAAGTCCGCCTGATCCCGCGCCATCGGCACCGGAATGGCGTTCGACGGATCGCGCGCCACCGAGGCCCAACGCATGTGCAGCCAGTCGTGCAGGCCGAGTTCGACTTCCGAACCAAACTGGCCAAGCGTCAGTTTCGACAGATAACGCGGGTCGCTGTATTGCGACTCCCACACCTGAAAATTGCTGTGGTAGGTCTCGGCGGCCTTGATGTCGCTGACCCATTTTGTGTATTCGTCGTCGCCCTCGGTCACCCAGGTCGGCGGCAAGGCGTCGCCGTCGTGATTGTCGAAGTAGCGGGCGAAACCCTGACGATCACGTTCGAGTTCCGGTTGCGGCGCGGGGAACCGCAACCACGAGGGCAGATCCTGCATCGAGCGGGCAATGCCAAGCATGTGCCGGTGCATGAAAAAGAAGTCGATCCCCGAGCCATTGCGATCCTTGCGCGGACCACGGGCATCGCGCTCCTTGTCTCGCGGCCCGGGCTGCCAGCCAATGCCGCGCAGCGCGTCACGCTTTTTCTCGGACAGCTTGTGCCACTTGTCCCGCGAGGCATGCCAGAGCTGGTGGAACAACCGATGCTCGGGGGACACCAGCCACGCCAGCAATGTCGGGTTCAGGCCAGTGCGCTCGCGCGCCTCGGGAAACCGGCGCTTGATGGCGATGAAACGATTGTCCAGCTCCGGCAACCCCAAGGGACGATCGAGGTTCAGCACTTGCCCGGTGAGCGTGCCGCTGCCGGCATTGCCGAAGGCGGCCCAGACTTCGTCGAGTTTCACCTTGAGCTCATACACCGCCGGCGCTTGCGGTGCATCGGTGCGCATCAGCCGCCAATACAACTCGGCGCCATTGCCAGGCGCCAGATCGCCAATCACCAGATACTGCGACGGCGCCTCCGTGCGCAAACGGCTGCCGGTGTCGAGACAGCCGCGCAAGCCACGGCCACGGTGGGCAATATCAAGAAACAGTTCCACGCCGTCACGTGGCAGACCGGCGAGCCCGGCATCAGCACCCGTGAAGCGGATGTCCCAGATCCCGCACAGATTGTCCGCCAACTGCTGACCGGCCGTATCCGCGAGGTCGACCGTGGCCTCGCCCGGGGTGATCGGCTCGTCCTCGCGAGTCAGCTCACGATGTGCATAAAAAGCGGCAGGCAGCGCAGCGCCCGTGAGCGCCATGCCCGCCATGAACCAGCGTCGAGAGATCGTCATTGCCCTACCTGTGTCAGCCATGAAGCAGGCTTTATCCAAGCTAGAACGTTTGCTGGGGCAGTAAATTTATCGACTGCCGGAAAAGATCCCGCGCCGGCTGCCGCGGTTGTTTTGCGAGGCACTAAATTGTTCCGCCTCTCAGTCGTTCCTCCCAGATAGCAAAGGCCCCTGCGCCTGCACCTTGACGGCGAACCTGACTGAGATGGCAATGACAAAACCACGTTCGAAAAAGGCTCTATACATCGGCCTGCCGCTGGCCTTGGCAATCAGCGCCGGCGCGGGCTATCTGGCTTGGGATTACTGGTTCCGGAACAACCCGGGCTACCCGGTCAAGGTGATGAAACAGGCAACCGAACTGCAGGAGCGGATTATTTCCTTCGACAGCCATATCACCGTGCCGCTGAGTTTCGGCGCCCATGGCAACGAAGCCGACAAGGACGGCTCCGGACAATTCGATCTGATCAAGGCCAACCGCGGCCGACTGTCCGGCGCAGCCTTGACGGTGTTTGGCTGGCCGGAAATGTGGAACGGCCCGAACGCGCCCCACCGCCCTACCGATGGCTTTGTCGAAGAGGCACGCAATCAGCAGGAAGTGCGCTTCAAAATCATCTCGGGTCTGGTACGCGATTTCCCCAATCAGGTCGGCATCGCCTACACCCCCGATGATTTCCGCCGCCTGCACGGCGAAGGCAAGTTCGCGATTTTCATCAGCATGCTCAATGCCTATCCGCTGGGCAATGACCTGAGCAAACTCGACCTGTGGGCCGGCCGTGGCATGCGTATGTTCGGCTTCAGTTACATCGGCAACAACAGCTGGGCGGACTCCTCGCGCCCCCTGCCGTTTTTCAATGATTCGCCCGATGCCCTCGACGGCCTCTCGGACATCGGCAAACAAGCCGTGCACCGCCTCAACGATCTGGGCGTGATCATCGACGTTTCGCAGATGTCGACCAAGGGTCTGGAGCAAGTCGCGCAACTCAGCCGAACGCCGCTGGTGGCCTCGCACTCGGCGCCAAGGGCGGCGGTGGACATCCCGCGCAACCTCAGTGACAAAGAACTGCAACTGATCAAGAACAGCGGCGGCGTGGTGCAGGTGGTCGGGTTCTCGCAATACCTCAAGCCGCTGACCCAAGGCACTCAGGACAAGCTCAACGCGTTGCGTGCGCGCTTCGATCTGCCGCCGCTGCCCAACCTCGCCATGGCCCTGATGCCGGGCGATCCGATCATTACTGCATGGTCGGAACAAAAGCTTGGCCAGTACGCCAGCGGCCTTTACGGCATCCTTGAAGAAGAACCGAAAGCCACCCTCAAGGATCTCGGTGATGCCATCGATTACACCGTGCGCAAGATCGGCATCGACCATGTCGGCATCGCCTCGGACTTCAATGACGGTGGCGGTCTCAAGGGCTGGGAAAACGTCGGGGAAATCCGCAACGTGACCGCCGAACTGATCCAGCGCGGTTACTCCGAAGCGGATATCGCCAAACTATGGGGCGGCAACTTCCTGCGGGTCTGGGAACAGGTCCAGAAAGCCGCCAGACCTGCGCTTGCCGTGCGTCAGGACGCGAGCCAGCCATGACTGATCGGCGCACATTTCTCAAGCAGGCCGGCGTACTCGCCGCCGCCCTGCCCCTCAGTGCCAGCCTGACCGCCCAGGCCCGGACGCAGACCCAGGGCAGCAGCCAGCCAGCCGTGCCAGCCGATAAGTGGGCGCAACTGCGCCAGCTGTTCGAGCAGGATCCGGAGGCAATCCACTTCGCCAATTTCCTCGTCACCTCGCATCCCAAACCGGTACGCGACGCCATCGCCATGCATCGCGCGGCGATTGACCGCAATCCGGGACTGGCGATGGACTGGGATCTGGGTGTCACCGAAAAGCGCGAAGAAAACGTCAGGGTCTGGGCCGGTAAATACCTGCAAGCCAAGTCTGGCCAGATCGCCCTCACCGGCAGCACCACCGAAGGGCTGGCGATGATTTATGGCAGCGTGCAGGTGCGTCCCGATCAGGAAATCCTGACCACGGTTCACGAGCATTACTCCACCCGCAACATTCTCGACTTTCGTAGCGCGCGCGACGGCACGCGGGTACGCAAGCTGACGCTGTTCGAGCGCCCGCAAACCATATCGATGGATCAGGTGCTCGACACCATCAACAAAAACATCCGCCGCGAAACCCGCGTCCTTGGTATGACCTGGGTGCATTCGGGCAGCGGCGTGAAGCTGCCGATCAGCGAGATTGCAGCCCTCGTCGATCAGCACAACCGTGATCGCGAAGACCCGGATCGGCTGATCTACGTGGTCGATGGCGTCCACGGTTTCGGCGTCGAAGACCTGAGTTTCCCGCAGATGAACTGCGACTTCTTCATCGCCGGCACGCACAAATGGATGTTCGGGCCGCGCGGCACAGGCATCGTCTGCAGCCGCAGCGAACAGCTCAAATACGTCAGCCCGAGCGTGCCGACCTTCTCCGAAGCCACGAACTTTGGCACCACCATGACGCCGGGTGGCTATCACGCGTTCGAGCATCGCTGGGCCGTCGACGAAGCTTTCAAGCTGCATCTGCAATTGGGCAAGGTCGAGGTCCAGGCGCGCATCCACCAGCTCAACAGTTATCTGAAACAGCGCATGCAGGAACAGCCGGACATCGAATTGGTGACCCCGCTCGATCCGCAGTTCAGCGCAGGTTTCAGTTTCTTCCGGGTCAAGGGTCGCGACAGCGATCAAGTGGCCGCGCTGCTGATGAAAAACCGCGTGATCTGCGATGCGGTCAGCCGTGACGCGGGACCGGTGATTCGCACTGCCCCCGGCCTGCTCAACAGCGAAGCCGAAGTGGACCGGTTCGTCGCCGTGCTGGGCAAAACGCTGCGCGCCTGACGCTGCGCACCCGTTTCCTTTAACAGAGAAGACTCATGAAAAAGCCTCACGCCTTCAACCCGTTCACGGCACTGCCCGCGCTGGCCCTGAGCGCCCTCTGCGCGGCACTCCTGCCCGGTACCGCGCACGCCACCACTCCACCCGCTGCGGGCAAAGTGTTCAAGGACTGCAAGGATTGCCCGGAAATGGTGGTGTTGCCGACCGGCAGTTACACCATGGGCACGCCGGACGACGAAGTCGGTCGCGAGCCGGATGAAAGTCCACGCCATGAAGTGACGTTCAGCAAGCCGTTCGCCATCAGCCGCTTTCAGGTACTGGTCGGCCAATGGGACGCGTATGTGCGCGAAACCGGGGCCAAGCCCTACGACTTTGACGACCGCCCCGGTCGCCGCTGCACCGCCGGCAAGCCCGAATTCAAGCAGACCGAGCGCGATCCGGCGGTGTGCATGAATGTCGCCGAAGCCCAGGGCTACATCGATTGGCTGTCGAAAAAGACCGGTCATGCGTATCGCTTGCCGAGCGAGTCGATCCGCGAATACGCCGCGCGTGGCGGCAGCACCGGTTCCTTCCCGTTCCCCTTCGACAAGGGCAGCGACTATCAGATTTCGCGCCACGCCAACACCTACGGCGCCGCCGACGGCTACAACTTCACCTCGCCCGCCGGAACGTTCCCGGCCAACGCGTTCGGGGTGTATGACGCTCACGGCAATGTCTACGAGTGGACCGCCGACTGTTACCACAAGGACTACTCCGGCGTGCCCGCCGATGGCAGCCCATGGGTTCAGGAAAATTGTGAGCGCCAGGTCATGCGCGGCAACGATTGGGGCGAAGCCCCGGTGTTTTCCCGTTCCGGCAACCGCAACAGCAGTTGGCCGACCAGCAAGGGCGACTGGCTCGGCTTTCGCGTAGTGCGCGATCTCTGATCCTCGCTGCCACGACCGCAGCCTGTCTGCGGTCGTCTAAAGAAACCCCGTGATCAATCGTTTTCCTTAAGTACCGGCACTCCCTCCGCACCGAAGCAGGAATCCTCCATGACCAAGCCAACGCGTGGGGCGATCAACGAATTGTTCGCCCTGCTCAAGCCCTTCCGACTGATCGTCTCCGTGTCCATCATGCTTGGCATGCTCGGCGGCCTGAGCGTCACCGTGCTGCTGGCGACCATCAACAACGCCCTGCACTCATCCGACGGCCTGACCCGCACTGTCGTGATGATTTTTGCCGGCCTGTGTGTGCTCGCCTTGCTGACCACGATCCTGTCCGACATCGGCACCAACTACGTCGGTCAGCACATCATCGCGCGCCTGCGCAAAGACCTCGGAGAGAAAGTGCTGTCGGCGCCGATCGACCAGATCGAACGCTACCGCAGCCATCGCCTGATCCCGGTACTGACCCACGACGTCGATACCATCAGCGACTTCGCTTTTGCGTTTGCGCCACTGGCGATTTCCCTGACCGTGACCCTCGGCTGCCTCGGTTATCTGGCGATGCTGTCGTGGCCGATGTTCCTGATGATGCTAGTGGCGATCGCGATCGGCACGACCATTCAGGCGATTGCCCGGGCCAAGGGCATGCGCGGTTTTTATGCCGCGCGGGACTCCGAGGACGAGCTGCAAAAACACTACAACGCGATTGCCGAAGGTGCCAAGGAACTGCGCATTCATCGCCCGCGCCGCCAACGCATGTTCGTCTCGGGCATCCAGAAGACCGCCGAGAAGATCTGCGACACCCAGATCAAATCGATCAACACCTTCGTGATCGCCAAGTCGTTTGGCTCGATGCTGTTTTTTGTGGTGATCGGCATGGCCCTGGCGCTGCAATCGTTCTGGCCCAGCAGCGACAAAGCGGTCATGAGCGGCTTCGTGCTGGTGCTGCTGTACATGAAAGGGCCGCTGGAACATCTGGTCAGTACGCTGCCGATCATCAGCCGCGCGCAGATCGCCTTTCGCCGGATCGCCGAATTGAGCGAGCAGTTTTCCTCGCCTGAGCCGCATCTGCTGCTGGACGACCAAGGCAGCAAACCTGGCGCGGTCAACAGCCTGGAACTGAAGAATGTGCGCTACGCCTTCCCGGCCGTGGAAGGCAGCGAGCCGTTTCGTCTGGGGCCGGTCAACCTGCGTATCGAGCAGGGAGACATCGTGTTCATCGTTGGCGAAAACGGCTGCGGCAAAACCACTCTGATCAAACTGCTGCTGGGGCTGTACGCGCCGACCGAAGGCGAGATTCAGGTCAATGGCCAGCCGATCAGCGCGCTGAACCGCGATGACTACCGCCAGAATTTCACCACGATCTTTGCCGATTACTACTTGTTCGACGACCTGATCCAGGGCGACCGTCAGGTGCCGCAAGACGCCACGCGTTACCTCGAACGGCTGGAAATCGCGCACAAGGTCAGCGTGCGCGACGGCGCGTTCAGCACTACCGACCTGTCCACCGGCCAGCGCAAGCGTCTGGCGCTGGTCAATGCCTGGCTCGAAGAGCGTCCGGTGCTGGTGTTCGATGAGTGGGCAGCGGATCAGGATCCGACATTCCGACGGATTTTCTACACCGAGTTGCTGCCCGACCTGAAACGACTGGGCAAAACCATCATCGTGATTTCCCACGACGACCGGTACTTCGACGTCGCCGATCAACTGGTGCGCATGGAGGCCGGCAAGGTCAAAAGCGAACTGCAAAGCGCGTGATCGACGAAGCCGCGGCCAGACCGGGAAAAATTGTTTTCCGGTTTACCGCGGCTTCCTCGTCTTAATGAGATGAATAAGAACCATTAACAACTATACCTGCCAAGGTCTTAACCTCATGTCCGCATCCCGATTCATGCTCCGCCCTCTGGCCCGCGCCTTGATCATGCACGGCGCGACGCGCTCCCGACTGGCCACCACCGGCCTCGGCCTGGCAATGACGCTGGCCGTCACCCCCTATGTCCAGGCTCAGGAATGGACGCTGAACATCCCGGCGCAGCCATTGGCTCAGGCCCTGCAGACCCTCGGTCAGCAGACCAGCGTGCAAATTCTCTACAGCCCGGAAAGCCTGCAAGGTCTGCGTTCCAGCGCCCTCAGCGGTCGCTATGCGGACGATGCGGCAATCGCGGCCATGCTCAAGGGCACCGGCCTGCGTCATCAGCGTGACGGCAACACCGTGACCGTGATCGCACCGGCAACCGGCAGTGCGATGGAATTGGCACCCACCAATATCAGCGGGCAGCACCTGACGGCGACCACCGAAGGCAGCAACTCCTACACCACCGGCGCGGTGACCATTGGCAAGGGCGAGCACTCGCTCAAAGAGACGCCGCAATCGGTCACGGTGATGACCCGCAAGATGCTCGATGACCAGAACCTCAACACCATCGAACAAGTGATGGAAAAGACGCCGGGCATCACCGTTTATGACTCGCCGATGGGCGGCAAGTATTTCTACTCGCGCGGTTTCCGCATGACCGGCCAGTACCAGTACGACGGCGTGCCGCTGGATATCGGCAGCAGCTACGTGCAGGCCGACAGTTTCAACAGCGACATGGCAATTTATGATCGCGTCGAAGTGCTGCGCGGTGCAGCCGGCATGATGAAAGGCGCGGGCGGCACAGCCGGTGGAGTCAACTTCGTTCGCAAACGCGGCCAGGACACCCCGCACACCCAGTTGTCGCTGTCGGCGGGAACGTGGGACAACTATCGCGGCCAGGTCGACACCGGCGGCCCGTTGAATGACGCCGGGACCATCCGTGGCCGTGCAGTGGTCACCCAGCAGACCCGCCAGTACTTCTACGACGTGGCCAGCCGCAAAGATCAGATCTACTACGGCGCTCTGGATTTCGACCTAAGCCCCGACACCACGCTTGGCCTGGGCATGGCCTATGAAGACGTCGATGCCACGCCGTGCTGGGGCGGCCTGCCACGCTACGCCGATGGCTCCGACCTGCACCTCAAGCGCTCCACTTGCCTGAACACTTCGTGGAACAACCAGCGCAGCAAACGCGCGACCTACTTCGGCGATGTCAAACACCAGTTCAATGACGACTGGTCGCTCAAGGTCGCGGGGGTTTTCTCGCGCAACACCCAGGACATGGAATACGCCTTCCCGAGTGGCGCGGTACCGGTAGGTGCCACCAGCTCGAACACCTTGATGCTGGGCAGCACCTACGATTACGAGCAGACCGACTACGGTCTGGACGCTTACGTAGACGGCAAATTCGACGCCTTCGGCCAGCAGCACGAATTGACTGTCGGCGCCAACGCCAGCCGCTCGCACAAGGATGACTTCTACGCCGTGGCGGCACTGCCACAGCGTCAGAACGTGCTGAATCCGAATCACCACCTGCCGCAGCCTGACGAAAGCTATTACCTGGCCAACGCCTCCCGTGGCGGCCCGGTGGACATGCACATCAAGCAATACGGCGCTTACTCGATCGCCCGGTTGAAACTGGCCGACCCACTGACGCTGGTGCTGGGCAGCCGTGTCAGCTGGTACAAATCCGATACCGATTCGGTGCAGTACTTCCGTGGCGAAGGCACCCCGGTCAACACCAAATCCACCGAAACCGGCCAGGTCACCCCGTTCGCCGGGATTCTGCTGGATCTCAATGACAACCTGACGGCCTACGCCAGTTACACCGATATCTTCACCCCGCAGGGCGGCTACAAGAGCTTCGATGGCAGCACCCTCAAACCGCTGGTCGGGCAAAGCTACGAGCTGGGGATCAAGGGTGAGTGGTACGACGGTCGCTTGAACAGCCAGTTCAACCTGTTCCGCACCGTGCAGAAAGATGCGGCACAGGATGATCTACGTTGCGAAGACAGTTCCTGCTCGATGAACTCCGGCAAAGTCCGCGCTCAGGGCTTCGAAGCGGAAATCAGCGGTGAAGTGATCGACCGCCTGCAATTGCTGGCCGGCTACACCTACACCCAGACCAAAGTACTGGAAGATGCCGACGCGACCCAGGACGGCGTGGTCTACAACTCCTACGTGCCGCGCCACTTGCTGCGCGTCTGGGGCGATTACAGCCTGAGCGGTCCGCTGGATCGCGTGACCATCGGCGCCGGCGTCAACGCGCAGACCGGCACCTACCGCACCTCGCCTTTGGGCGGCGACAACATTGAAGGCGCCGGTTATGCCGTCTGGAACGGTCGCATCGGCTACCGCATCGACGACACCTGGTCGGTTGCGCTCAACGGCAACAACCTGTTTGACAAGCGCTACTACGCCACCATTGGTACTGAAGGTTTTGGTAACTTCTATGGCGATCCGCGTAACTTCGTGATGTCGGTCAAGGCTGATTTCTGATTTTTCGTTTGGTTTGTAAGAAAGCCCTGCTTTGGTGGGGCTTTTTTTTGGCTGGGGGTTGGGGGTTGGGTGATTATCCGTTGCTGCGGTAACGGCTTCTTAGGGTTCCGCCCTGACGGCGGGTCACTTTTTCCAAACGCCGAAAAGGTAACCCAAAAGGCTTCTCCCTAGCGTACGGCACTTCGCTTAGGCTCAGTGTTCCCTCGCTCCGGCGCCCATCAGGGGCATCGCCTCCGGTTTGCTGCGCTGCACCTCCTCTCGATGAATGCGGCTTCGCCGCACGGCCTGCCGATGGGGCTGGAGATCAAAAGCCACATCAAAAGCCACATCAAAAGCCACATCAAAAGCCACATCAAAAGCCACATCAAAAGCCCCTCACCACTCAACACAATGAGCGTTAGCTCGCGTACCGCTCTTGATCTCGAGCGCCCGTCGGCAGGCTGAGCGGAGGGATTGATCCGGGGGTAGGAGCGAAGCGACGTTTGGCGCAGCCAAACACATCGAGAGGAGGTGCAGCGCAGCCAACCGGAGGCGATGCCCCCGGATCAGTCTCGCAGCGAAGGAACCCGAGCCACAGCGAGGGCCGGACGTCAGGGTAAAGCCTTTTGGGTTACCTTTTCGGCGTCTGGAAAAGGTGACCCGCCGTAAGGGCGGAACCCTAAGCAGCCATCACCGCAGCAACGGATATTCACCCCAACGCCCGAGCCAATGCCCGACTCAAAGTCTCATGCACCTGCAACACCTCAGGCACAACCGAAGGCAGGCGCAGCAAATCATGAGTCAACTCCGAACAATGTTCGAGCTCGACACTCACCCCATGCGCACGCAACTTGTCGACGTAAGCCTGCCCCTCATCCAGCAACGGATCGAACCCGGCCAACACCACGATAGCCGGCGCCACGCCGTGCAGATCCTCGGCGAGCAACGGCGAGAACCGCCAATCCAGATAGTCCTCGGGGCTGCGTGCGTAATGCTGATAGAACCAGTCCAGCGTATCGTTTTCGAGCAAATAGCCTTCGCTGAACAGTGCCCGCGAATCATGCGCGCGCGAGGCATCGGTGACCGGATAGCACAACAACTGGGCCTTCGGCGCGATGGCTACGGTGTGCGGTTGCACCACCGCTTGCAGCGCCAATACCGTGGCCAGCGTGGCACCGGCGCTGTCGCCGCCAAACGCCACGCGCCCGGTGTCCAGGCCCAGTGCAACAGCCTGCTCGGCCACCCACGACAGGGCGTCTTCGCCGTCTTCCAGCGCTGTCGGGAAACGCTGTTCCGGCGCCAGTCGGTAGCCGACCGAGAGCACCGCGCACGGCGTCCGCCGGCAAAATTCGCGGCACACACCGTCATGGGAATCGAGGCTGCCAACCACAAATCCACCACCGTGGAAATACACCAGCAGCGGCAGCGGCGCAGGCTCACCGTGCGGGCGGTATAAGCGCAGAGCCAGCGGCGCACCGTCGCGCGCGGTGGCGCTGATGGATTGCACGTCGAGATCCTCGGGCGCACTCCAGCGCAACTGCGCGGTGGTCTGCTCGAAGGTCTCGCGTGCCTGCGTCGGGGTCATTTGGTGCATGGCCGGCAGGCCCGCGTCCTGGCTGTCTTGAGCGAGGTCGAGAAAGGCTTCCAGATCAGGGTGTAATGACATCGTCAGAATCCTTGTGTCAGCAAAAAGGGGGCGCCTCGGCAGCGCCCCCCGGAAATAACCAACTGCGCGGCGATCAGCCCACGCGCGCCATGCAGTGCTCGATCAATGCTTCGAGCTCACGCTGAAAGTCCTGCATCAGCGCATCCATGGTGCCGGCCCGGTAACGCTGGCTGCTGTAAATGCAGCGCAACGCCAATTGGCCGTCGTACACCTGTCCGACAATTTCCAGCCAGTTGCCCAGGTTGGCCTTGAGGCTGTAGTTGTCGCCAGTCTCCTCCAACGCCGGCACCAACAGCGCCTGCTCGTCGAAGCTCTGGTCGAACTGCCCGAGGTAGTTGAAGGTCACCCGTGCCTGCGGAAGATCAGCCAGTTGCCTGGACACCCCGGCCCCCGCCAGATGCCGCAACACGCCGTAGCCGATGCCTTTGTTCGGCACCGCCGCCAACTGCGCCTGGACGTTGACAATCGAACGACCGATGTCATCGCTGTCCGGGCTGAGCCGTACCGGGAACATGCTGGTAAACCAGCCGAGGCTGCGGCTCAGGTCGATGGACTCGAACAGGTCTTCGCGACCATGCCCTTCCAGCAGAATCAGCGCCGACGGTTGTTGACTCCAGCGGCACAGCGCGCGACTGAGAGCCGACAGCAGCAGGTCGTTGATTTGCGTTCGGTAGACCGCCGGTGCCTGCTTGAGCAACTGCTCGGTGTGTTCGCGCGACAGCTTGAGCCGCGCCTGCGCCTGCTGGCGCACCTGATTTTTGCCACGCAGGTTGTCGCAAGGCAGGTCGACGCCGGGTTGATCCAGTTGCTCCAGCCAGTACGCCAGTTCCTGCTCGGCGATCAGCGGCGCCTGAGCCTGCAACGCCTCGGCAAACGACCGATAACTGCTGCTGCGAATCGGCAACTGTGGTTGCAGACCTTGCACGCATGCTTCATAAGCGACTTTCAAATCATCCAGCAGAATCCGCCAGGACACCGTGTCGACCACCAGGTGATGGATAACCACCAACAGTCGCGCCTGACCGTCCGGCAAGGCTACGTGCATCACCCGCCACACAGGCCCGTCATCCAGTTTCAGACTGCGCTGGGCGAGGTTGGCCAGCGCTTCGACCTGCTCGCTGTTCTCGGCTTCTCGGCGCCAGAGCAACGCTTCTTCCTGCCCGGGGGCGGTGCAATAGCGTTGCAGCCAGCGCCCGCCTTCTTGCGTGAAACGCAGGCGCAAGGAATCGTGGTGTTTTTCGATCCAGCCCAACGCTTGCTCAAGCGCTTGCAGATCGAGCGGCTGCCGCGCACTGAGCAACAATGACTGGTTGTAGTGGTGGGCTTCGGCCATGCCCTCGGCAAAGAACCACTCCTGAATCGGCAACAGATTGAACAAACCTTCACTCGCCACTTGCGTGAGGTCCACCTGCGGTTGCTCACCGCCCTCCTTCGCCACGCCCTGTTCGACGATGCCGGCGATGGTCTGATAACGCATCAGATCGCGCAGCTTCAAATCCATCTGTAACGTCGGATGGTTCCTGACGCGGGAAATCACCTGCAAACTGAGGATCGAGTCGCCGCCCAGCTCGAAGAAGTTGTCGCTGATGCCTACCTGTTCGACCTGCAGCACCTGAGCCCAGATCTCAGCCAGCAGCGCTTCCTGCTGGTTGCGTGGCGCAACGTATTCATCGCTGGTGAAGTCGGGTTCCGGCAGCGCCTTGCGGTCGAGTTTGCCGTTGGGCGTGACCGGGAAAGCACTCAGGCAGACAATCTGTGCCGGCACCATGTACTCGGGCAGCGTGGCGCGCAGCCCGGCCTTGAGTTCATCGCCGATGTCCTCACCGGTTGGCGTCACCACGTAACCGATCAGTTGTTTGCCGGAAGCATTGTCGCGGGCGATAACCAGTGCATCGCTGACCCCTTCCAGTTGACGCAGACTGGCTTCGACTTCACCGAGCTCGATGCGGAATCCGCGCACCTTGACCTGATGGTCGATGCGTCCGACGTAATCGACCACGCCGTCCTGACGCAGGCGCACCAGATCTCCGCTGCGATACAGCCGCTCGCCGGCCGCGAACGGGTTGGGCACGAAGCGCTCGCAGGTCAGATCCGGTCGGCCGTGGTAGCCACGGGCGACCCCATAACCACCGATGTACAACTCGCCGGCAAAACCTGGCGGCAGCGGGTTCAGATCCTCGTCCAGCACATACAGCGAACGCGCGCCGACCGCACGGCCGATCGGCGCATAAGCCGCCTCGCAGTGCTGGCTGACAGGCACTTTCCACAGCATCGGCGTGACCACGGTTTCGGTCGGGCCATAACCATTGGTGAAGTACTCGGGACGCAGCGCTGCCTTAACCTGTTCGAAGGTCTGATCCGGCACGGCGTCGCCGCCAAAGCAGTAAATGCGTACGGGCGGCGGCGCAATGCCGCTGGCCGCTGCGTATTCCGCCAGTTGTTTGAGATAGGCCGGCGGGAAGCAGGCAATCGTCACGCCATATTCGTGGAGCGCCGCGTAAGTCTGCTCCGGCGTCCACAGACAGCCGTCGCGGATGACCAGACGACCACCGCTGTAGAGCGTACTCAACCAGCGCTCATGCGCGCCGTCGAAAGCAAACGACATGAAGTGCAGTTCACAACTGCTGCTGTCCATTTCGTACAGTTCGGCGATGGCCTGACAATGCATGCTCAGCGGCCCCTGCGTAACCGCGACGCCCTTCGGCCGGCCGGTCGAACCGGAGGTATAAACCAGATACGCCAGACTTTGTTCCTGTGCGCGGCAGATCGGCGCGTGATCGGCGTAAAGGTTTGCATCGAGGTGGTCGATTTCCAGCCGCAGCAGCCCTTCGGGGACCGGCAGCGTGGCACGCAGGCTGCTCTGGGTCAGCAGCAACGCCATGCGTGAATCCTCGATCATGAACGCCAGACGCTCAGGCGGATAATCGATGTCCAGCGGTACATACGCCGCACCGCTCTTGAGCACGGCAAGGAAGCTGACAACCATTTCCAGCGAACGCGGCAGCGCCACGCCGATCACCACTTCCGGCCCCGCACCGTGCTCGATCAGGCAATGTGCCAGGCGGTTGGCACGTTGTTCGAGTTCGGCGTAACTAAGGCTCAGCCCGGCGCATTGCAGCGCAATGGCGTGCGGCTGCTGTTGCGCATGACGGCTGATCAGTTCCGGCAACAGCGCCGCTTGATGCGTGTGCGCAGGCTCGGAGCTCCAGGACTGGGCCGCTTGCCATTGCTCGATGCTCAGGCGCTGCAAATTACCGAGGCGCTCGTACGGCGCCGCCATCATCGCGGCGAGGGTGTTTTCCATGGTCTGGCGAATGCCTTCCACGGCCTCGGCGCTGAAATGGCTGCGCAGGTACAAATACTCGATCGACAGCTCGTCGCCGAGCATTACCGCCAGGTCCATCGGCACGTTGGTGACGCCGTGACCAATGGATTTACCGAAGGTCAGATCAGTGTCGTTTTCCTCCTGCAGACGATCATCGATCGGGAAGTTTTCGAACACGATGATGCTGTCGAACAACCTTTGGCCACCGAGATTCGACCAGCGCTGCACATCGGCCAGCGGCGCCTGGGAATAGTCACGGATGTCGAGGTTGTAAGCCTGCACCTCGTTCAGCCAGTCAGCCAGACGCTGATCCGCCTGCGGCGTCTGGATGATCGGCAAGGTATTGATGAACAGGCCGAGCATGTTACCGACATTCGCCAGACCTTCCGGGCGCCCGGAAACCGTGGCACCGAAGGTCACCGTGCGCTGGCCGGTATAGCGCTGCAACAACAGCAGCCACGCGCCCTGGATCAACGTGTTCGGGGTAATGCGCAGGTCGCGGCAGAACTGCAACAGCCGCGCAGTCTGCTGCTGATCCCAATTGGAGTAGATCGCATCGTGGCCGCTGACATCGGCGGCGTGGCGCGGATGCAGCGCCTGACTCAACGCGGTCGGTTCGCTGACCGGCGCCAGCCGCGCTTTCCAGAACAACTCCTGCGCGTCCTGATCCTGCGCCTGTAGCCAGGCGATGAAATCGCGATAACGCCCGTTCTCGCCGCTGACCGTGCCCGTCGAGTAGTGCTGCAACACTTCGCCGAACAGCCGCGAGCTGCTCCAGCCGTCCATCAGAATGTGATGGCTGGTCCAGATCATCTGGTATTGCTCGTCGCTCAGACGCAGCAGGGTGATCCGCTGCAAGCGCGCATCGGCCAGATCGAAGCCGAGGGCACGGTCATTGCTGGCGAATTCGGCGATCAGCTCTTCGCTGCTATCCCGTTCACGCCAGTCGAGCACCTCCATCTGCAAGGGGGCGTGGCGATGCACCACTTGCAACGGTTTGGCCAGACCGTCCTGCCAATGGAAACTGGTACGCAGAATCGCTTGACGGACGATGACGAATTCCCACGCTTGGCGGAAGCGCTCCACGTCCAGGCCCTTGATCGGCAGGCTGACCTGTTGCATGTAAAGACTGCTGCCATTATCCGACAGCGTATGGAACAGCATGCCTTCCTGCATCGGCGACAGCGGATAAACATCCTCGATCATGTCGGCCGGTACCGGCAACGCATCGAGTTGCGCCTGATCCAGTTGGGCCAACGGATAGTCTGCAGGAGCGTCGCTCGCAGAATCTGCATGATCGACCGATACCACAGCAGCGAGTTTTTGCACGGTCTGCTGCTGGAACAGATCTTTCGGGGTAAACCGAATCCCCTGCTGACGGCCACGGCTGACCAGTTGGATCGAGATGATCGAATCGCCGCCCAAAGCGAAGAAGTTGTCGGTCACGCCGACCCGTTCGATCTTCAGAATGTCCTGCCAGACCTTGGCGAGTTGCTGTTCCAGCGGCGTCGACGGCGCCACATATTCACGCTGCGACTGGCTGACGTCCGGTGCCGGCAAGGCCTTGCGGTCGAGTTTGCCATTGGGGGTCAATGGCAACTGTTCGAGGAACAGCCATTGCGCGGGCACCATGTAATCCGGCAAATGCGCTTTCAACGAGGTCTGCAACGCTTCGCTCAAGTCATCCCGTTCGACGAGGCTCAGGCTGCAGTCGCTTGGCACCACATACGCCACCAGTTGCTGACCACTGTGGCCATCCACCGCCAGCACCACGCCCTCGCGGACACTCTCCTGCGCCAGCAGGCGGGCTTCGATTTCACCCAGCTCGATCCGGAAGCCACGCACCTTGACCTGATGGTCGATGCGACCGACGTATTCGAGCCGGCCATCATCCAGCAAACGCGTGAGGTCGCCGGTGCGGTACATACGCTCGCCGGTCGTCGACAGCGGGTTGGGCACGAAGCGCTCGGCAGTCAGTCCCGGGCGCAATAGATAGCCGCGCGTGATGCCGTCGCCGGCCAGATACAGCTCGGCGGCGATCCCGATCGGGGCCGCCTGCAACTGGCCATCGAGCAAGTAGGCGGCGGTGTTTACCAGCGGCCGGCCGATGTTCGCCTGACCCGCCGCTTCGCGGCGCGTCCAGGTCGAATACGTGGTGTCTTCGGATGGCCCGTACAGGTCGTAGACATGCTCGACCGCAGTCTCGCGGTACAGCGTGTCGACGAGGCTCTGCTTGAGTGGCTCACCGGCCAGGTTGATGATGCGCACGCCGTGCGGAATCTGCCCGCTGCGTTGCAATGCGGCAATGGCCGAGGGCACGGTGTTGATCAACCGCACCTGATCGCGCTCCGCAAGGTCCGGCAACTCCAGGGCATTGCGCGCCATGACGATCGATCCGCCGCGCGCGAGGGTGACGAAAATCTCCCACACCGACAGGTCGAAGCAGACCGATGTCGACGCCAGCACACCTTGCAGATCCGCCTCACTGTAGACCTCGGCAGACCAATGAATCAGCGCCTGCACGTTACGGTGCGCAATGGCCACACCTTTGGGTTTGCCGGTGGAACCGGAGGTGTAAATCACGTAGGCGAGATTGGCCGAGTCGCCCTGCGCGTCGAGGTTGTCGAGCGCCGCGTCGGCAAACGCCTGACCGCCCGCCTCGACCAACACCACCTGCGCGTCGGTCTGCGGCAATTGCGCCAGCAGCGACTGCTGGGTCAGCAGGACTTTCGCCTGACTGTCCTCAAGCATGTAAGCCACACGGTCGGCCGGGTAGTCCGGATCCAGCGGCACATAGGTGCCGCCCGCCTTGAGCACCGCCATCAGGGCGATCACCAGTTCGGCCGAGCGCGGCATCGCCACGCCCACGCGCACCTCGGCACCGACCCCCAGCGCCAGCAGATGGCGGGCCAACTGATTCGCGCGCTGGTTGAGTTCGGCGTAGCTCAGGGTCGCGCCGCCATGACTCAGGGCCAGTGCCTGTGGACGGCTGGCCACCTGCGCTTCGAAGCTTTGATGAATCAGGCGCTCGACCGGGTAGGCGCCATGGTTGGCGTTCCACTGCGCCAGCGTCGCGTGCTCGGCGGCAGACAGCAACCCGACCTCGCCCAAGCGCTGTTGCGGCGCATCGAGGAATTGCTGCAGGACTTCTCGCAGATGCGTGGCCAGCCCGACAATGCTGCACTCGGCAAACTGCTCGGTAAGATAGTTGAAGTCCAGACTCAAGGTTTCGCCGGCGCCGGCAATCAGCGTCAGGCCGTAGTTGGTTTGCTCACGGTGCTCCAGACCGCCGAAGCGCAAGCCGCCAGGATTGGCTTCGAGGGTTTCCGAAACCGGATAGTTTTCAAACACCAGCAACGTGTCGAACAGCGCTTCACCGCTGAGCTCGGCCAGACGCTGAATGTCCTGCAATGGCGTTTGCTCGAAGTCGCGCAGCAGCAGGTTCTGCTCCTGCACGCTGCGCACCCAGTCACCCACGCTGACTGTTGGCTGCGGGCTGGCGATCACCGGCAAGGTATTGATGAACAGGCCCAGTTGCTGTTCGATGCCCGGCAGATCCACCGGGCGCCCCGAAACGGTTGCACCGAAGGCGACCGTGGCCTGGCCGGTGTAACGCTGCAGGATCAGCAACCATGCCGCCTGCACCACGCTGTTGAGCGTGACTTGCTGTTGCCGCGAAAAACCGTTGAGCCGAGCGGTGAATGCCGCGTCGAACGTCAGGCGATGCACGCCCTTGCCCGCGCCCGCCAGGGTTTTGCCGTGGCAGGCCGAGGCCAGTCGGGTGGGCTCGCTGAGTTGCGCCAGTTGCCCGCGCCAGAATGCTTGCGCGGCCGCTTTGTCCTGGCGTTGCAGCCAGTCGAGGAAATCCCGGTAACGCCCTTGAGCGCCCGGCACCGGGTGCCCGGCGTAGTCCTGCAACACCTCGCCGAACATCCGCGAGTTGCTCCAGCCATCCATCAGGATGTGATGGCAGGTGAAGATCAGCCGATGGCGCTCATCCGCCGTGCGCAGCAGGCACAGACGCAGCAACGGTGGATTCTGCAGGTCGAAGCCGCGCGCCAGATCGGCTTGGGCACGCGCCTCCATGGCCGCAGCCAGATCCGGCTCGCCACGCAGATCCACTTCGGGCATTTCCAGCGGCAACTGGCGATGGATCACTTGCAGCGGCGCGTCGAGGCCATCGCGGCCCCAGATGAAACCGGCGCGCAACACTTCGTGGCGATCCACCACGCGTTGCCAGGCTTGCTGGAAGCGCGCAACGTCGAGGCCTTCGATGTCCAACAGCATTTGATAGACATACGCGCTGGCATCGGCGTCGTACAGACTGTGGAACAGAATGCCCTGCTGCATCGGCGCCAGCGGATAGATGTCCTCGATCCGTTGAGCGGCCACTGGCAAATTGTCCAGATGGGTTTGCGACAACCCGGCCAGCGGCACGTCGGACGGCGTCAGGCCGCCGCTCGGATGGTTCAGACAATGCTCGACCAATTCGGCCAGCGCCACTTCATAGGCACGCGCCAGCGCCTGGATCGTCGCGTCTTCAAAAACATCGGAGCTGTAGGTCCAGGTCAGGCTCAATTGCCCTTGATAAACCCGGCCATCAATCGTCAGCCAGTTGGCCATCGGTGCCCGTTCATCCTGACCGGCGCCCTTGTCTTCGGTGGCCGGCACCCACAAGGCATCGGCATCGAAATTATTGTCGAACTGGCCGAGGTAGTTGAACGTCACCTTCGGCTGCGCGGCACCACGCAACGCCGCTTGTGCCTCGCTGCTGCCCAGATAGCGCAGCAAGCCGTAGCCGATGCCCTTGTTCGGGATCGCCCGCAATTGCTCCTTGATACCCTTGATCGAGGCTTCGAAACCGGCGGCAGGCGTCAGGCGTACCGGAAACATGCTGGTAAACCAACCCACGGTGCGGCTCAGGTCGAGCTCATCGAACAGATCCTCGCGCCCGTGACCTTCGAGTTGCACCAGAGCGCTGTCAGACGCGGTCCACTCACACAACACCCGCGCCAGCGCGGTCAGCAACAGATCGTTGACCTGGGTGCGATACACCGCCGGCGCCTGTTGCAGCAGTTGGCGGGTGCGTTCGGCATCCAGACGCGTATCGACGCTGCGTTCGAAGCGATTGCTCAACTGGCCTTGCGGGTTGTCGACCGGCAGTTCGACCTCAGCGCCGAGCAACTGCCCGTGCCAGTAATCGAGTTCGGACTCCAACTGCGCGCTGCGCGCATGCGCTTGCAAACGCGCGCCCCAATCCTTGAACGCGGTGGTCTTGGCCGGCAGGCGCGGTGGCTGGCCGCTGGTCAGTTGTTGATAAACGCGTTGCAGATCTTCGAGCACGATGCGCCACGACACACCGTCGACCACCAGGTGATGGATCACCAGCAACAGACGCTGGCTGGCATCCGGCAAGTCGACCAGCACGGCGCGGATCAGCGGGCCGTTGGCCAGATCGAGGCTGCGTTGCAGTTCCTGACACAGCGCCGGCAACTCGGTGCTGTCTTGCAGAGTAACGCTGCGCAACAGCGTCTGGCTGTGCTCCAGCGCGGCATGCGCCTGTTGCCAGCCACCCGCGGTTTCGCGATAGCGCAGGCGCAAAGCGTCATGGTGACTTAGCAGATATTGCAGCGCCTGCTCCAGCGGTTCCGCCGCCAGCGGTGTGGCCGGGGTCAGCAGAATCGACTGGTTCCAGTGATGACGCGCGGGGATATCGCTGTGGAAAAAATACTGCTGGATCGGGGTCAGCACGGCGTCGCCGAACACCTCGCCCTGAGTTGCCAGCACCACGTCGCTCTGTTGCGCAACCGTGGCCAGGCGCTGCACGGTCTGATGCTGGAAGATGTCTTTGGGAGTAATGCGGATGCCTGCCTGACGGGCACGGCTGACCACTTGAATCGAAATGATCGAGTCACCGCCCAGCTCGAAGAAGTTGTCATTGAGGCCGACCCGCTCGACCTTCAACACGTCCTGCCAGAGCGCCGCCAGACGCTGTTCCAGCTGGTTGCGCGGTGCCGCATAGACTTCCTGCACCTGCGCGATTTCCGGATGCGGCAGTTGTTTGCGGTCCAGTTTTCCGTTGGCCGTCAGTGGCAGGCGCTCAAGGAATGCCCAACTGACCGGAACCATGTAATCCGGCAGAGTTTCGCGCAAATGCGCCTTGATCGAATCACGCAGTGCGCCCTGCCCTTCGGCTTCCAGCACCTCGCTCGCGACGATCCAGGTTGCCAGTTGCTGACCGCTGATACCGTCGACCGCCAGCACCACGGCTTCACGTACATCCGGGTGCTTGAGCAGTTGCGCCTCGATTTCCCCCAGTTCGATACGGAAACCGCGGATCTTCACTTGATGGTCGATCCGGCCGATGTACTCGATCACCCCGTCGCCACGCAGCCGCGCCAGGTCGCCGGTGCGGTACAGACGCTCGCCAGGCCGCGCGTTGAACGGATCGGGAACGAAGCGCGTAGCGCTCAAGCCGGCTTGATTCAGATAGCCCCGGGCGAGGCCGGCGCCGGCTATGTACAACTCGCCGATGCAGCCCTGCGGCACCAGATTCAGCGTGCTGTCGAGCAAGTACCACGACAGGTCGACAATCGGCTCACCGATCGGGCTGCTATGACTTTGCTCAAGGTCAGCCATGGACAGCGGACGATATGTCACGTGCACCGTGGTTTCAGTGATGCCGTACATGTTCACCAGCGTCGGAGCACGGTCGCCGAAACGCTCGAACCACGGACGCAGGTTTTGCACTTCCAGCGCTTCGCCACCGAACACTACATAACGCAGCGCGTTGGCGCGCGACGATTCGCTGGCCACTTGCATCAAAGGCTTGAACGCGGAAGGCGTCTGATTCAGGACCGTGACGTTTTCATCGCACAGCAAATTGTAGAAATCGTCCGGGTTGCGGCTGACGTCGTGGGGCACGACGACCAGTTTGCCGCCGTACAGCAGCGCGCCAAAAATCTCCCACACCGAGAAATCGAAAGCGTAGGAATGGAACAGCGTCCAGCTGTCCTGCGGCCCGAAACCGAACCAATGTTCGGTCGCGCTGAACAGTCGGATAACGTTGCTGTGCGGCAGCAGCGCACCTTTGGGTTTGCCGGTCGAACCCGATGTGTAAATCACGTAGGCGAGGTTGTCAGGCGTGGTCAGGCAGACCGGGTTGGCGTTACTGCCCTGCTCCGCTGGCTGGCTCAGATCGACACAGGCCAGGCCCGGTGGCACCGGCAGTTGCGCCAACAGATGCCCTTGGGTCAACAGCAACTCGATGCCGCTGTCTTCGATCATGTAGCGCAAACGGTCATCGGGATAACCCGGATCCAGCGGCACGTACGCGCCACCCGCTTTGAGCACCGCAACAATCGCGATGATCATTTCCAGTGAGCGTTCGACGGCCACGCCGACCCGCACATCCGGGCCGACGCCGCGCGCGATCAACATATGTGCCCACTGGTTGGCCCGCCGATTCAGCTCGGCGTAGCTCAAGCACTGGCCGGCGAATGTCACCGCAGTCGCTTCGGGATGGCGTTCAGCCTGGGCTTCGATGACCTGTTGCAGGCACTGCTCGACGGGGTGCTCGACCCGCGTCGGATTCCACTGGCGCAGCAGCTGTTGCTGACCTGCGTCATTGATGATCGGCAACTGGCCGATGCGCGCTGTCGGCTGCTCGACAATCGCCTGCAACAACGCGACCCAGTGCCGCGCCAGGCGCTCGATGGTCGACGCGTCAAACAGATCGGTGGCGTACTTGAGCACGGCTTCGATGCCGTGCGCCTGTTCGGTGGTGTTGAGGGTCAGATCGAACTGCGCAGTCTGGCTTTGCCATTCCAGCGGCTCGATGCTCAGCCCGTTCAGGCGCGTCTCGACACTGCTGCGACGCTCCGCCTGATGATTGAACATGACCTGGAACAACGGGCTGTGACTCAGGCTGCGGCCTGGCTCAAGTGCTTCGACCAGTTGCTCGAAAGGCAAGTCCTGATGCGCCTGAGCCTCTTGCGCGGCCTGCTTGACCTGACGCAGCAGATCGACAAACGGCGTCTGGCCGTCGACATCAGCCTTGAGCACCTGCGTGTTGACGAAGAAGCCGATCAAGCGCTCGATTTCCACCCGGCCACGGTTGGCCACCGGAACACCGACGCGGATGTCCGACTGACCGCTGTAACGGTGCAGCAGGGCCTGGAACGATGCCAGCAGCAACACGAACAGGGTGACGTTTTGCTGACGAGCAAACGCCTTCAAAGCGTTGCTCAGTTGCGCATCGAGAATCAGATTATGGCTGGCACCGGCGAAGCTCTGCTCGACGCCGCGCGGACGATCGAGCGGCAGTTCCAGCACTGGCTGTTCACCGCCGAGTTTGTCCTGCCAATAGGCCAGTTGCCGCGCTTGTTCGCCGGCCTCCATCCACTGGCGCTGCCACAGCGCATAGTCGGCATATTGAATCGGCAGCGCCGGCAGACCGGCGTCGTGGCCAAGGCTGAAACCGGCGTAGAGCTGCACCAGTTCTTCGATCATCACCTGCAGCGACCAACCGTCAGAGACGATGTGGTGCAGGGTCAGGACCAGCACATGATCATTGGCGTTGACCTGCAGCAGTGCCGCGCGCAGCAGCGGGCCGTGCTGCAGATCGAAATTTTGCTGGCTCTGGGTCTGCACGAACGCCTGGATCGAGGCATCCGCATCATTCGCCAGCTGAGGGCTGAGTTGATGGATATCGAGGGCAAACGATCCTGCGGGCAGGATCGTTTGCAGAGGTTGCTCGGTTTCTTGAGAAAACACCGTGCGCAAGGTTTCGTGACGGGCGATCAGCGCTTCGATACTGCGCTCCAGCGCATTCACGTCCAGCGGGCCCTGCAAACGCAGGGCCGTCGGAATGTTGTAGGCCGCGCTGTGCGGCGCCCATTGCCAGAGGAACCACTGGCGCTGCTGGGCGTAGGACAGCAGCAACGGCTCTTCAGCCGTGCGCTTGAAAACCGGGGCAATGTCAAAGAGGTTGACGCCTTTCTGCTTGAGCAGAACCGCCAGAGCCTTTCTTTGCTTAGCCGAAAGTTGTCCTACCGACTCGATTAACTCTTGCACGCGTTTTTCCCTCTCAAGAAATCAGTTTTTCCAGATCATCGAGGGATAGACGTTTGAGGGCCTCCAGGGATTTAGCCAATTCATCCTGAACGGGCGACATTTCGACGCGCAAGGCTTCGATCCGTTTGCAAAACGCTTGCAGGGTGTCGGCTTCGAACAGTTCCTTGAGCGGCACCTTGTCGCCCATACGCTCCTTGATCCGCGTGACCACCAGCGTGGCCAGCAACGAGTGCCCGCCGAGCTGGAAGAAGTTGTCCGCCAGCCCCACGCGCTCGACCTCGAGCACTTCCTGCCAGACCGTCGCCACCTCCCACTGCAAGTCGGTCTGCGGCGCCTCGTACTGCTGCGTTGCTGGACTCTCGCCCAAGGCCATCAGCGCCTTGCGATCAAGCTTGCCGTTCGGAGTCAGCGGCACCGCCTCGATCAGATGCAGATGGCCCGGCACCATGTGCGCCGGCAATCGGCTGGCCAACGCTACACGCAGGCGTTCGGCCAATAACACGCGATCACTCACCGGCTGCGCCGCCACGACGTAGCCATGCAGGTGTTTGCCTGCCGCGCCATCCTGCGCCAGAACCACCGCTTCGCGAACCTCGTCCTGCTCCAGCAACCGCGCTTCGATTTCGCTGAGCTCGATGCGGAAACCACGGATCTTCACCTGATGATCGGCCCGCCCGATGTACTCGATATTGCCGTCACGGCTCTGGCGCACCAGATCGCCGCTGCGGTATAGCCGTTCACCGTTGCTGGCGTACGGATTGGGTACAAAGCGCTCGGCAGTCAACGCGGCTTGCAGCAGATAGCCGCGCGTCACGCCGGCACCGCCCAGGTAAAGTTCAGCGGCGGCACCGGCTGGCAGCACTTGCAACTGACTGTCGAGCAGGTAAGCCACGGTGTTGTCCAGCGGTCGGCCAATGTTCGCCTGACCCTGCGCGGTACGCAGGGTAAAGGTCGAATACGTGGTGTCTTCCGATGGGCCGTACAGGTCGTAGACTTGCTGCACCGAGGTCGTCGCGTACAGCGTGTCCACCAGACTCTGCTTCAACGGTTCACCGGCAAGGTTGATCGTGGCCACCGAAGTCGGGATCTGCCCGGCCCGTTGCAACGCGGCAATCGCCGACGGCACCGTATTGATCAGCGTGACGCGCTCGCGCGCCGGCAGATCGGCCAGCGCAAGGGCGTTGTCCGCCAGCACCATGCAGCCACCGCAAGCCAGCGTGACGAAGATCTCCCAGACCGACAGGTCGAAGCAGATCGAGGTCGAAGCCAGAACGCCGCGCAGTTGCTCGGCGCGGTACTGGCCAGCTGACCACTGAATCAGCGCCGAGAGGTTGGCGTGGCTGATCGCTACGCCCTTGGGCTTGCCGGTGGAACCCGAGGTGTAAATCACATACGCCAGATTCTGCCCGCTGATACTTGCCACCGGCGCTGTCGACGGATACCCGGCCAGCCACTGCGCGCCCTCCTCGACCAACAGCACTTGAGCCTTCAGCCCCGACGGCAACATCGCCTGCGCGGCAGGCTCGGTCAGCAGCACGGCGGCGCGGCTGTCCTCAAGCATGTGCAGCAAACGCTCCTGTGGATAATCCGGGTCGAGTGGCACGTAGGCACCGCCGGCCTTGAGGATCGCCAGCAGGCCGACCAGCATGTCCGGCGTGCGACGCATGCACACGCCGACCCGCACTTCCGGGCCGACACCCAGCGCTTGCAGCTTGTGCGCCAGTCGATTGGCTTGCAGATCGAGGCTGCGGTAGTCGATCTGCTGTTCGCCGAAAACGATGGCCGTAGCGTCCGCCTGCTGCTGCACCTGCGCCGCGATGTGTTCCAGCACGGTGCGCGAATCCGCCGCGCTGACCGGCGCCTGGCCCCAGTTGATCGCTTGCTGGCGCTGCGGCTCTGCCAACAGTTGCAGCGCACCCAACGGTTGCGTGGCATCGTCGAGGAACTGGGCCAGCAGACCTACAAGCTGCTGACTCAGGCCAACGATGGTCGGTGCGTCGAAACAGCTTTGATCGTAACTGACCCCAAGGCTCAGCTCGCGACCGGTGACCGCCACCAGCGTCAGCGGGTAGTTGGTCTGCTCCTGACGGCGAATATCCGAGAACACCAGACCGGTGGCCGGCCCTTGCTCCAGCGCTTCGGCCATCGGGTAGTTTTCGAACACCAGAATGCTGTCGAACAACGCGCCCGCACCCAGCCCGCCCCAACGCTGAATATCGTACAGCGGCGTGTGCTCGTGCTCGCGCAGTGCCAGATTGAGACCCTGCACCTGCTGCAACCAGTGCTCGACCGCAAGCTCGGCGGACGGCGCCGCGACCACCGGCAAGGTGTTGATGAACAGGCCGATCTGCTGCTCCACGCCAGGCAAATCGGTCGGCCGGCCGGCGACGGTCGCGCCGAACGCCACGCAGTCCTGACCGGTGTAACGCTGCAACAGCACCAGCCACGCTGCTTGCACCAATGTGTTGAGCGTGACTTTCTGCTCGCGGGCGAAGCGGTTCAACTCAGACGTCAGCGCTGCGCTGAACACGTGCTGGTGATCGGCATAACCGCTTGCGCCGCCGGCCTGCATCGGCAAGGCACTGGCCAGGCGCGTCGGTTCTTCGAGATCACTCAGTGCCTGGGTCCAGAACTGCCGACTGGCTGCCTGATCGCGCTGACCGAGCCATTCAATGTAATCGCGATAACGTCCCTGAGCGGTGGCCGGCGTGATACCGGCATAGCGTTGCAGAACTTCGCCGAACAACTGCGAAGTACTCCAGCCATCCATAAGAATGTGGTGACAGGTGTAGATCAGGTGATAACCGACGTCATCGCTACGCACCAGCGACACCCGCAACAGCGGCGCGCCGGTCAAGTCGAAGCCGTTGGCCAGATCGTCATTGGCCAGCTGTGTCAGCGCCGTATCGAGATCGCTGCGGCCGCGCCAGTCGTGGACACTCCACGGCATCTGCACGGTGTTGCGCACCACTTGCACCGGCGCCGCCGCATCGCTCGGCCAGACAAACGCGGTGCGCAAAATGTCATGGGCTTCGAGCGTCTGCTGCCAGGCCTGACGGAAGCGCTCAGGCTGCAAATGCTGCACATCGACGCGCAATTGATTGGTGTACGCCGGGCTGTCGGGGTCGTTGAGGCTGTGGAACAAGATGCCTTGCTGCATCGGCGACAACGGGTACACGTCAGTGATGTCGCGTGCCGCTATCGGCAGTGCCGAAAGCTGCGCCTGAGTCAGGCTCACCAGATTGAAATCGGACGGCGTGACAGCCGCTTCGCCACTGTCGCAGCAATGCTCGATCAGACGTTCCAGTTCGACACGATAAGCATCGGCCAGCGCCTGCACCGTGTCGGCGCGGTACATGCCCGCGCCGAACGTCCAGGTCAATTCCAGCTCGCCGCCGTACACCTGACCGTCAATGCTCAACCAGTTACCCAGCGGCGCCGCAACATCCTGAGTATCCCCGGCGCTCTCGGCGGCCGGCACGAACAACGCACCGTCGGCCGCGCTGAATGCACCGTCGAACTGCCCCAGATAGTTGAAGGTCACCCGTGGCGGCGCCAATGCGCGCAACTCTTCGGCGCCGGTCAGGTAGCGCAGCACGCCGTAACCAATGCCTTTGCCCGGCACGGCGCGCAGTTGCTCCTTGATCGCGCACAGCGAGGCGCCAGGCGCGGCCGCCGGCGTCAGACGCACCGGGAACAAGCTGCTGAACCAGCCCACCGTGCGGCTCAGATCGACGTCGTCGAACAGGTCTTCACGGCCATGCCCTTCGAGCTGGATCAGCACCGAAGGCTGCTGGCTCCAGTCGCACAACACCCGCGCCAGCGCTGTCAGCAACAGGTCGTTGATCTGGGTGCGGTAAGCGGCCGGGGCGACTTTGAGCAACTTGTGCGTGCAGGCCTGACTCAAGCGCGAACTGACGCGGGCGGCGTGCGCGCGGGCTTGCAGGTCCACGGCGAAATCACGCGGCAACTCGGCGTGGTCCGCGCTCAGGGTCTGCAGCCAATACTCACGTTTGCCACCCGGCACATCACTCTGCCCGTAGCGGTGCAGGTGTTCGGCCCAGCTCTGCAGCGAACTGCTTTTGCCCGGCAAGGCAAGCGCCCTGCCCGCTGCGAGCGTGCGGTAAGCCAGTTGCAAGTCTTCCAGCAGGATGCGCCAAGACACGCCGTCGACCACCAGATGATGAATGACCAGCAGCAAGCGCTGTTCGCCGTCCGGCAGCGTCGCCAGCACCGCGCGCATTAGCCGGCCGTGTTGCAGATCAAGACTGCGCTGGGCTTCGTTGGCCAGCGCGCTCAGTTGGGCGCTGTCCTGAAGCTCGCGTACCCACAGCAGCTCGGGGTCACGCTGACTCTCAAACGCAGCCTGCCAGCTCGCACCGGATAGCTGGAAGTTCAGGGACAACGCGTCGTGGTGTTCGATCACGGCCAACAGCGCCGCGTGCAAATGCCCGGCATCCAGCACGCTCTGCGGCTGCAACAGGACCGACTGGTTCCAGTGCTGACGCTGCGCAATCGGCGTTTCAAAAAAGCGTGCCTGAATCGGCAGCAGCGGCAGATTACCGCTGACTTTCTGCGCCACAGCAGCCGCCGACGGTTTGGCCTCGATCAACTTGGCGACTGCAGCCAATTGGCCGACGGTCTGTTTCTCGAACAATTGCTTGGGGCTGAGCTTGATGCCCTGGCGCTTGGCCCGGGCGATGATTTGCAGGCTCAGAATCGAATCGCCGCCGAGCTCGAAGAAGTTATCCGTGCTGCCCACGCGCTCAAGCTTGAGCACGTCGGCCCAGATCGCTGCGAGTTTTACCTCGACCTCGCCGACCGGCGCCACGAAACGCTGGGTCACCACACCCGGCACCGGCAAGGCGCGCTTGTCCAGTTTACCGTTGGCGGTCAGCGGCAGTTGTTCGAGCAGGACGAGCTGCGCCGGCACCATGTAATCCGGCAGACAGGCTTTCAGTTGCTCGCGCAGGCTTTCGGCCTTGAGCGCCACACCCGGCGCCGGCACGATCCACGCCAGCAGTTGCAGACGCGCCGGATCATCATCCAATGGCAGCGCGAGCACTGCCGCTTCGCTGACGCCCTCCAGCCCGAGCAACACCCGCGCGACTTCCGCCGGCTCCACGCGATATCCGCGAACCTTGACCTGATCGTCGGCGCGGCCGATGAATTCCAGCGCCTGCTGGCGATTGCGCCGCACCCGGTCACCGCTGCGATAGACCCGCGCACCGGCGCTACCGTAAGGGTCCGGCACGAAGCGCTCGGCGGTCAGGCCCGGCTGGCCCAGATAACCCAGCGCGACGCTGGCGCCGCCGATGTACAACTCTCCCGCGACCTGATCGGCCACGCTGTTCAGCACGTCGTCGAGCACATACACATGCGCGCCCGTCAATGGCGTGCCGACTGGCACACTGCGGGCATCCGCCGGCAACCCGCCAACGTCATGCGCCAGCACGCCGACCGTGGTTTCGCTCGGGCCGTAATGGTTGATGATCCCGCAACCCGGTTTCAGTTGCTGCACCCGCGCCACCAACGCTGGCGGACAGGCCTCGCCGCCGACGATCAGTACCTGCCCGGGCAACACATCGGCTGGCCGCGACGCCTGCAACAACGCCGCCAGATGTCCCGGAACAATTTTCAGCATGCCCACCCGATGCTCGGCCATGTACTCGGCAAAACGGTCCGGATCAAAACCCAGTTCCTCCGGCAACACGTGCAGCAATCGACCGGAGCACAACGCCCCGAACAGCACGGTGAAGCCCAGATCCGCCGCGATGGTCGAGACCAGCGCCATGCTGGCGTCGGCTGCCGGTTCGAGACGCTCGAGCACCCCGCGCACATAGCTGCCGAGCGCACCATGGCTGACCAGCACACCCTTCGGTTGGCCGGTGGAACCGGAGGTATGAATCACATAGGCCGGCGACTGTGCCGACACGCTCAAGTCAGGCGCAGATGACGGCTGCTGATGCCATTGCTGCGCATCGAACACCACGCCCTGACAACCGGCGACCGCCAGTTGCTCAACTCGCGCATCGCCCGCGGCGCAGAGCAATACGCCAGCCTTGGCGCTGGTCACCATCTGCTGCAAACGCGCGGTCGGTGCCTTGACGTCCAGCGGCATATACACCGCACCGGCCTTGAAGATCCCGAGTACGCACGTCAGCCAGTCCAGCGAGCGCTCCATCAGCACCGCCACCGGCTGACCGTCGCTTACACCCAGCGCCCGCAAATGCTGTGCGAGGCGATTGGCCGCCTGATCCAGCGCCTGAAAACTCACACTCGCGCTGAGGTCGCGGGCTGCCAATGCATCCGGTTGCCGCGCGACTTCACGCGCCCAGTGCTGCAATACCGACAATGCCGGCGCGCAAGGTGCGGCCAGTGCGCTCGGCACAACGGTGGCTACGCTGTGCAACGGAGCCTGCGGCGCTTTCAGCAGCTCACCCAGCAATTCGAGCAAGGCCGGAACAAAGCCCTCGACGGTCGAGTGCCGGTAGAGGTCGCTGGCGTAAGTCATCTGCCCGTGAATCAGCGCGCCGTCGTCGGTGATGTCGAGTGCCAGATCGAAATGCGTGCCGTCTTTGCCCAGCGGATATTCCGCCACGCTCAGGCCCGGCAGCGCCATCGCACGCTGCTTCTGCATGCCGACGTTCTGGTTGAACTTGGCCTGAAACAACGGGTTGTGCCCCAGCGTGCGCTCGGCCACCAACTCGTCCACCAGTTGCTCGAACGGCAGCTCCTGATGCGCCTGGGCGCCAAACGCGGCTTCACGCACTTTGGCCAGCAAATCCTCGAAGCTGCCGCGCTCATCCACCTCGCAGCGCAGCACTTGCGTGTTGACGAAGAAGCCGATCAGCCCCTCGACCTCGGCGCGCCCACGGTTGGCGTTGGGCACGCCGACACGAATATCACGCTGCCCGGCCTGACGCGACAGGAACAGCGAGAACCCGGCCAGCACCAGCATGAACAGGCTGATGCCCTGCGCGCGGGCGAACCCGTGGAGCTGGCGCGACAGTTCGGCACCGAAGTCGAAGCTCAGCGTCTGGCCTTCGAAGCTTTGCGTCAGGGGTCGGGCAAAGTCCGGCGCGACTTCCAGCAGCGGGTGTTCCTCGCCCAGTTGCTGACGCCAGTAATCGAGTTGACGCTCACCCTCGCCGGCCTCCAGCCAGCGTCGTTGCCAGATGGCGTAGTCGGCGTATTGCAAGGCCAGCGCGGGGAGTTGCGGCTCGCGCTCAAGACTGAAAGCCTGATAGCACTGCACGAATTCCTTGACCATCACGTCCATCGACCAGCCGTCGGAGACGATGTGATGCATGCTCACCACCAGCACGAATTCGTCGTCGGCCAGGCAAAACAGGCTGGCACGCAGCAACGGACCGTGGCGCAGATCGAACGGCTGCGCCGTGACTGCCTGCACCTGTTGCGCCAACACCGCTTCGCGATCCTCGGCAGCAACATCCGATAAATCGATCCGCGCCAGCGGTACGCTCTGCTGCTCAAGCAGCACCTGATGCGGCTGATCGCCGTCGGTTTGGAACACTGTGCGCAGCACTTCATGACGCGCCACCAGATGATCGAACGAGCGGCTCAGCGCCGACTCATCCAGCCGCCCTTTCAAGCGCAGGCCGGCAGCCATGTTGTACGCCGCGCTTTGCGGCTCGAGCTGCCAGAGAAACAGCAGCCGCTGCTGAGCGAACGACAACGGGATCTGCGCGCAATCGTGACGACTGACCGGCAAAGGCAGCAGGCTGAAATCCTTGCCCTCTGCGCGCAGTCTGGCCAGAAACAGCCGACGCTGTTCAAGCGGCAAGCCGACGAATCTCTTAGCGATGCGCTCCGCCATAGTGCCGTTCATACTTCTTCTCCTTCCAAAGCATTCATGAACAGATCCATATCGGACCAGTCGTCATCCGTTGCATGTTCAGCCAACTGCGCCACCGCCTCGGCCAGATCGCCGAGCAGCGGTTTTTCAAACAGATTGCGCAGCGGCAACACCACGCCCAGTTGCACCTTGATCCGGCCGATCACCTGAGCCGCAAGCAGCGAGTGCCCGCCCAGCTCGAAAAAGTGGTCGTCCAGACCGACTCGCTCGACCTGCAACACATCCATCCAGATCTGCGCCACGCATTGCTCGACTGCCGATTGCGGGGCGCGGTAATCAACCTGCAATTGCGCTGCATCCGGCGCTGGCAAGGCCTTGCGATCGAGCTTGCCGCTCGGCGTCAGGGGTAATTGCGCCAACAGCAGCAAATGCCCCGGCACCATGTAGTCCGGCAGACTGGCTTGCAGCGCCGTCCTGACTTGCTGGCGGAACGCAGCCTGGCTGGTACCGCTGGCGAGGATCGCTGGCTCGGCCACCAGATACCCCACCAATTGCACGCTGCCGTTGAGCGGCAAGGCCAGCACCACGGCTTCGCGGACGCCGGGGCACTGCTGAAGGCGCGCTTCGATCTCACCCAACTCAATGCGGAAACCGCGAATTTTCACCTGATGATCCACCCGCCCGATGTACTCCACCGCACCATCGGCGCGCAGCCGCGCCCGGTCACCGGTGCGGTACAGACGCTCACCGTTGGCGAACGGGTCGGCTATGAAACGTTCGGCGCTGAGCTGCGGTTGCCGGTGATAACCGCGCGCCAGGCCCGGCCCACCGATGTACAGCTCGCCCACCGCGCCTTGCGGCAGCAGGTTCAAGTGATCGTCCAGCACATACAGACGGCGCGCATCCAGACCATGGCCGATCGGAATACCGCGCCACGACACCGCTTGCGCGGTCAGTGCCGAACAATCGTGAATCGTCGACACGACCGTCGCCTCGGTTGGCCCATAGGTATTGAGCAGGCGCACATGACCGAGGCCGGCCAGTTGCCAGAGCCGCAGACCGTCGACCGCCATCGCCTCACCGCCGACATGAATCTGACGCAAGGCGCCGAAACCGGCCGGTGGGTTGGCGGCGTATTCCTGCACCAGCCAATACCAGTACGCGGCCGGCAAGTCCGCCAGAGTGATGCGCTGATCGATGATCACCTGATGCAGCGTCGCGCTGTCCCACAGCCGCGCGTCGCGCAGCACCACGCAGGCACCGTGGCACAGCGGCGGGAAGAACTGCTCGACGAAACCGTCGAAACTGCTGGTGGCGAACTGCAACACCCGATCACCTTCACGCAGATCGCTGTAGTCGATGGCGCGGGCGATGAATTCGCTCAGCGCGCCGTGACTGACCGCCACGCCTTTGGGGCGCCCGGTCGAGCCGGAGGTGTAGATCACATACGCGAGGTTCTGCGGCTCGACCAGGTCTGGCAGATTGTCCGTGGCCGCGCTCTCGGGCAGGCGATCCAGGCAGAGCGTCTGTACCCCTTCGAGCGTCGGCAGATCGGCAAGGGTTCGACTGTCGGTCAGCAGCAGCTTCAGGCCGCTGTCATCGAGCACATGACGCAGGCGCTCGCTCGGGGTTTGCGGGTCCAGCGGCACATAAGCGCCGCCGGCCTTGAGCACGGCGAGCAACGCCACAGCCAGTTCCAGCGAGCGCCCCAGCGCCACGCCGACCAGCACGTCCGGACCGACACCGTGGGCGCGCAGTTGATGGGCCAGACGATTGCTGCGGCGGTTCAGCTCGGCATAAGCCAGCGCCGGTGACGGTTCGCTCGCGAGGACCACCGCCGAGGCCTCGGGGGTGCGTGCCACCTGTGCTTCAAACAATGCCTGCACGCTGGCCAGTCGCGGCGCCGGCGCAGTGTTGTGGATCAACCCGTCACGCTCGGCGGCGTCCAGCATCGACACCTCGCCGATCAGCTGTTGCGGATCACGGCACACTGACGCCAGCACGTTGCGCCAGTGCCCGGCCAATGCGGCAATGGTTGATTCGTCGAAAATATCGGTGGCGTAGGTGAACGCGGCGAACAGCTGCTCGCCTTCCTCGCGGGTGTCGAGCATCAGGTCGCTGGTGGCTGCGTGCTGGCGGCCACTGCCGGCCAGTTGTTGCTCGGTCAGATAGCCGACCTGCAACCCTGATTCGAGCTGCGCCTGCTGCAGGTCGGTAACCAGCGGCTGATGATTGAACATCACCTGGAACAGCGGATTATGGCTCTGGCTGCGGGCCGGTTGCAGTGCTTCGATCAAGGCGTCGAAGGGTAGATCCTGATGGGCCTGAGCGCCCAGCGCGGACTGGCGCAGGCTGTGCAACAGCTCGGTGAAAGGTGTTTGCGCCGTGACTTCACTGCGCAGGATTTGCGTGTTGACGAAAAAGCCGATCAAGCCTTCGGTTTCACTGCGGGTGCGGTTGGCGATCAGGCCGCCGACGCGAATGTCGGTCTGGCCACTGTAGCGATGCAGCAAGGTCTTGAACGCGGCCAGCAGCACCACGAACAGGGTCACGCCCGAACGCTGCGCGAGGCTTTTTAGCGCCTGACGCAGATTGGCGTCGATCACTGTTTCCAGACGCGCGCCACGGTGGCTGGCCTGCGCCGGATAGGCGCGATCCGTGGGCAGCTCAAGCACCGGATGCTCTTCGCCCAACTGGCTGCGCCAGTAATCGAGCTGGCGATCACGCTCGCCGGCTTCCAGCCAACTGCGCTGCCACAGCGCGTAATCACGATAATGCACGCTCAGCTCCGGCAATTGCGCCTGGCGCCCCGCGACCAGCGCATCGTAGGTGCGCATGAATTCATCGATGAGAATGTTCATCGACCAGCCGTCGGCAATGATGTGGTGCAACGTCAGCAGCAGCACATGTTCCTGATCCGCCAGCCGCAACAACCGCAGGCTGAGCAACGGGCCGTGTTGCAGATCGAAGGCTTGCGTGGCCTCGGCCATCATGTGCTGTTGCGCGAGCGGCCAGCGCTGATCTTCGGGCACAGCGCGCAGATCGGTCACGCTCAGTTGCAGTGGCGCAGGTTCGGCTACGCGCTGAAAGGCGCGCTCGCCGTCCTCACCGAATGTCGTGCGCAGGCACTCGTGCCGCGCCGCCAGCAGGCTGAACGCCTGCTCCAGCGCCTCGGGCTGCAACGGGCCATTCAGGCGCACGGCCATCGGCAGATTGTAGGCCGCGCTTTGCGGGTCCATTTGCCAGAGAAACCACATCCGCTGCTGCGCATACGACAAGCCGTCACGCTCGGCGGACCCGACGCAGGCAGTCATGGGCAGTTGCGCAAAATTGATCCCTTCACGGGCCATGCCGGCGAGAAACAAACGGCGTTTGTCCTGCGGCAATTCGATAAAGCGACGGGCGAGTTTCTGTGCGTCTGCGGCATTCATGCATTGAGTCCTTGCTGATCGGCGGCGTGACCGGGAGACCCGGCCGTATCAACAAGAACGAATGACAAACCCGATGATTTAGCGGTGCCAGGCAATACCCGGCAGACGGCCGTCAGGTGCGCCGCACAAACGCCGAAGCCGGTACACGACCGGCTTCGGTAAAACCCCGCTCACAATCGAGGCGGCGGCTCAACGCACGTCTTGCGAGTGCCCTTCGGCCATCGCGACGATGACTTTGCGCGGCCCTTCGAACGGTGCACGGGCATGCGCCGACAACATATTGTCGAGCATCAGCACATCGCCCACCTGCCACGGGAAACTGATCGCGCAGTCGTCGAGCACCGCGCGAATCTGCGCGAGCACCTCATCCTCGATTGGCGAGCCATCGCCGTAATACACGTTACGCGGCAGGTCCTCTTCGTCGACGATGTCCAGCAGGCTTTCGCGCACTTCTGCCTGCAAATTGGAGATGTGGAACAGGTGCGCCTGGTTGAACCAGACCATGTCCCCGGTGACCGGGTGCCGGGCCACGGCCTGACAGGTCTGGCGGGTGCGCAGCTCACCGTCATCCTTCCACTCGCAGACAATGCCGTGCGCCTGACAATAGGCCTCGACCTCCGCCTGATCCTCGGTGTTGAACACATCTTCCCAGGCCACATCCAGCCCGTTGCCGAAGTTGCGCACGTACATCAGACCTTTGTTGACGAAGCGCTCGCGGATCGCTTGCGGGATCCGGCGATACACTTCGCGACTGTCGGCAATCGGCGTCTCGCCGCCCGACTTCGCGGCGATCATGCTGTAGAACCAGATCTTCATCGGCCAGTCCCGCGAGTAGGCCTGCTCGTTGTGCAGCGGAATACTCTGGTGCGCCGGGTATTCGGTGGAGGTGTAAACGCCTTGGGTGACGTTGGTACGCGGGGTGGAACCAAACTCGTAGTTCAACAGCGGATGACCGAAGCTGGCGGCAAACTGGCGGAACGCTTCGGCGCCATCCAGGCGGAAACCGCGAAACAACACGCCACCGTCGCGCAGCAGATGCTCATCGACCAGTTCCTTCAACTCATCGAACACCGCCAGCAGCTCGGTGTCCGGCTCGCGCGCCTCCACCAACAGTGGCAAACGACCCCGTTGCGGCAACAACGGGCGGACAGAAAATCGCTCAGCAACAGGCATGACTGGCCTCCTCAAAACACTCGATAGGTGCACCGCGCGTTAATACGCCGGCGTCGCCGACTGCGCATGGCGCCGGTGATGGACTTCCAGTTGGCTCTTGATGGTCTTGATCACCCGGGCTTCATGTTCATGAATGAAGAAGTGGCCGCCGGTCATCATGTCCACCGAGAAACTGCCGAGAGTCTCTTTGCTCCAGCCGATCAGTTGTTCGGTGGTCGCGCGATCTTCCTTGCCGCCCAGTACATGTACCGGGCAGTTGAGCAACGGCCGCTGCACCGGGCTGAAGCGCCCGCACATCATGAAATCGGCGCGCAGCACCGGCAGCGTCAGACTCATCAGTTCCTGGTTAGCCAGCACTTCTTCGCTGGTGCCCTGAAAGGTGCGTAGCTGTTCGATCAATTCCTCGTCGCTGCGGGCCTCGGAAAAACCTCGGTCATAGTCGCTGCGCATGCTCGGGGCAGCCGTGCCGGAAGCGAACAGCGCCACCGGCTCCGGCGCGCCGAGATCGCGAAAGGCGTGCGCCAGTTCACAGGCGAGCAGCGCGCCCAGGCTATGCCCGAACAGTGCGTAGGGCGCCTGCAACGAAGGTTTATGCTCTTTTGCCAATTGCCGGGCCAGGGCCCGCATGTCGATCTGCAGGGGTTCGTCATAGCGCGCGCCGCGCCCCGGCAATTCCACCGGTTGCAAGTGCAACCACGACGGCAGATGACGCCGCCAGCGGCTGTAGACCATGGCGCTGGCGCCCGAATAGGGCAGGCACAGCAGTGTCAGCTTTGTCACCGCGTTTACCTCAATGGAGTTATCTGTAAAAGAGAACGTATGAGGTATGAGCGGAATTAGTCTGCGGACAGATCACTTCAAGTGGCGAAAGCTCTGCACCGCAGAGCCAAGCACCACCGCGCCCGCGCCAATCGCCAGCCAGAATCCGCTGCGCGCACCGAACGCATCCACCAGCCAGCCGGAACCCGCCGCGCCGACGGCCACGCCGATGCTCAAACCGGTCACGAGCCAGGTCAGGCCCTCGGTGAGTTTGGCCGGTGGCACGATGCGTTCGATCAACGCCATGGCCACGATCAAGGTCGGCGAGAAGAACAGCCCGGAGATGAACACTGCCAGTGACAACCCCAGGATGTTGGTGGCCAACAATAGCGGCAACGTCGTTACCGCCGTCGCCACCCCGCCGTATAGAAACAGACGCGGCAGCGGCAATTTCGAACGCATCGCACCAAACGCGATCCCGGCCATGCACGAGCCGATAGCGTAAACCGACAACACAATGCTCGCCGCTGCCGGTTGCCCTTGGTGCTGGGCAAACGCAACGCTGACCACATCCACCACGCCAACAATCACGCCCATGGCGATCATCAACAGCAACAGCCATTGCACATCCGTCGAACGAATGATCGAACCCTGATGCTGCAACTCGTGTGGATGCACCGGCGGCTCGCTGCTGCGCTGAGCGACAAACGCTGTGACGCCAATCGCCAGCATCACCAGTGCCGCCAACGGCCCGGCCTCGGGAAACGCCACCACACACAAGCCGACCGACAGCGGCGGGCCGACGATAAAGCAGACTTCGTCGAGCACCGATTCCAGCGCATAGGCAGTCTGCAATTGCGGCTGGCCGCGATAGATTTCGGTCCAGCGCGCGCGGACCATCGCCGACATGCTCGGCATGCACCCGGCCAGCGCCGCGCAGATAAACAGGGTCCAGGTCGGCGCCTGCAAACGCGTGCACAGCAGCAACAGCAGCAGCGCCCCGCCACCGATCAACGCCGACACCGGCAGCACGCGCCCCTGACCGTAACGGTCGACCAGCCGCGACACCTGCGGCGCGCAAAACGCGGTGGACAAAGCGAACGTCGCCGCCACGGCACCCGCCAATCCATAGCCGCCATGCAACTGCGCGAGCATGGTGATCAGGCCGATCCCGGTCATGGAAATCGGCATGCGCGCGATCATTCCGGCCAGCACAAAAGCGCGGGCGCCGGGGGCATTGAACAATTCGCGATACGGGTTTGCCATGGTTGCTGCCTCATCAAGGGCCGCCAAGTTGCCATAAAGGTTGGCGGGCCGGGAAGCGTGGAATTGTTGGTGGAGTGTGAAGGTCTTTTAATCTTCGAGCTGAACTCTCACAGCAAGCAATCGGTCAGCTAAATAAGTCCTCAATCCAGGCGCCTCTCGCATGCACATTTCCCTCGCCGGTCAGGTGGCACTCATCACCGGCGCCAGTTCCGGCATCGGCCACGGCGCCGCCAAAGCACTGGCCGCCGCTGGCGCTGCCGTGGTCATCAACTACAACCGTCAGGCTGAACCGGCGCAGGAACTCGCGCGGCAGATCATCGCCGCTGGCGGTCAGGCGCTGGCGATTGGCGCCGATGTATCCAAGGAAGACCAGGTCGAACGGCTGTTCCAGCAAACCCTCGACGCCTTCGGCACACTGGACATCCTGATCGCCAATTCCGGTATGCAAAAGGACGCCGCCGCGGTCGATATGAGCCTCGACGACTGGAACCAGGTGATCGGCGTCAACCTCACCGGTCAGTTCCTCTGCGCCCGCGCCGCGCTGCGCATCTTCAACCGTCAGGGCGTGCGCGCAGGCGTGTCGCGTGCGGCCGGCAAGATCATCCACATGAGCTCGGTGCACCAACGCATTCCGTGGGCCGGGCATGTTAATTACGCGGCATCCAAGGGTGGCGTTGACCAGTTGATGCAGACCCTGGCGCAGGAAGTCAGCCATCAGCGCATCCGCATCAACGGCATTGCGCCGGGGGCGATCCGCACGGCTATCAACAAGGAAGCGACCGAGGGCGATGCTGCCGAGGCACTGCTGAAATTGATTCCCTATGGCCGCATCGGCGATGTCGAAGACGTGGCCAACGCCGTGGTGTTTCTCGCCAGCGATGCCTCCGATTACATCGTCGGCACCACGCTGTTCATCGACGGCGGCATGAGCCTCTATCCGGAGTTCCGTGGCAATGGCTGAGCATCAATCCGAACGACAAAGCCCGATTGATGCCCACGGCATCATCGGCGACATGCGCAGCGCAGCGCTGGTCAACGACAAGGGTAGCGTGGACTTTTTCTGCTGGCCGGAATTCGACAGCCCGTCGATCTTCTGCTCGCTGCTGGACAGCCCCGACGCAGGGATTTTTCAACTCGCCCCGGACTTGCCCGACGCACGCCGCGAACAGATTTACCTGCCCGACACCAACGTTTTGCTAACCCGTTGGTTGAGTGAGCAGGCGGTGGTGGAAATCACCGATCTACTGCCGATCGGCGACAGCGAAGACGCCCTGCCGCTGCTGATGCGCCGAGTGCGCGTGGTCAGTGGCGAGGCGACTTTCCATATGCGCTGCGCGGTGCGGCATGACTATGCCCGCGCAAATACTCAGGCGCAGATGGACGAACGCGATGTGACGTTCAGCGCTACTGACCAGCCGACCCTGCGCCTGGCCTCGGACCAGCCAATACGCGTTGACGCACAAGCGGCGGTCGCGCAATTCACCCTCACGCAAGATCAGACTGCCGCGTTCATGCTCGGCGCCAGTGACGATCCGCGCTTCGCCGAAGGTGCGGCCGAATTGTGTATCGAGCGCACGCTGAAGTTCTGGCGGGACTGGATTGGTCAATCGATCTATCGCGGACGCTGGCGCGAAATGGTCAACCGCTCGGCATTGGCCCTGAAGCTGCTGACCTCGCGCAAACACGGCGCGATCCTCGCCGCCGCGACCTTCGGCCTGCCGGAAACGCTCGGCGGCGAACGCAACTGGGATTACCGCTACACGTGGATTCGCGATGCTTCATTCACCGTGTACGCATTCCTGCGTTTGGGTTTTGTCGGCGAAGCCAATGACTACATGCGCTGGCTGCGGGGGCGGGTCAGCGATTGCTGCGGCAAGCCTATGAAGCTGAATATCCTCTACGCCATCGACGGCCGTCAGGAATTACCGGAAACCGAACTCACGCATTTCTCCGGGCATGGCGGTGCGAAACCGGTGCGTATCGGTAATGGCGCGTACGACCAGATCCAGCTGGATATCTTCGGCGAACTGATGGACGCGGTGTATCTGGTCAACAAGTACGGCGATGCGATTTCCCACGAGGGCTGGAAACATGTCGGCGAAGTGGTCGACCAAGTCTGTGAGACCTGGAACACCAAAGATGTAGGCATTTGGGAAATGCGCGGTGAGCAACATCACTTTCTGCATTCGCGGCTGATGTGCTGGGTGGCGCTGGACCGGGCGATTCGCCTCGCCTCGAAACGCTCGCTGCCGGCACCATTTGAACGTTGGGACGCGACACGTCAGGCGATCTACAGCGACATTTGGGACAACTTCTGGGACGAACAACGCGGACATTTTGTCCAGTACAAGGGCGGCACCGCCCTCGATGGTTCGATGCTGTTGATGCCGCTGGTGCGTTTCGTCAGCGCCAAGGATCCGCGCTGGCTGGCGACGCTGGCGGCCATCGAAAAAACGCTGGTGCGTGACGGCATGGTTTACCGCTATCGCAACGAAGAAGCCGGCATCGACGGTTTGGCCGGCACTGAAGGCGCGTTTGCTGCGTGTTCATTCTGGTACGTCGAGTGCCTGGCCCGCGCCGGACAGGTGGAGAAAGCGCACCTTGAGTTCGAACAACTGCTGCGCTACGCCAACCCGCTGGGGCTGTATGCCGAGGAATTCGACAGTCGCGGGCGACATCTGGGCAACACGCCGCAAGCCCTGACACATCTGGCGCTGATCAGCGCGGCAAGCTTCCTCGATCGCAAGCTGAGTGGGGAAAAGAACGTCTGGCAGCCGTAAAACTCGTCAGAGGCTGTCGGAGATTTCCCATGCACTTCTGAAAATGTAGGACTAAAACTTACAAAGAAAGCGGTGCCCCAACCCCCTTGTGGCGAGGGAGCTTGCTCCCGCTGGGGCGCGAAGCGCCCCCCCAAACCAGCGCCTCCATTTCTCCAGAAGCACCGCATTGTCTGGCTTTGCGACTGCTGCGCAGCCGAGCGGGAGCAAGCTCCCTCGCCACAGATTGCGCCCGGCGACGGACTACTTCTACTCAACAACCGGTTAACTATCCTCTGCGCAACTCGCACTCACACCCGGAAATACCTTGTTGCCAGCTGTTACATCCCCCCCTACCATCCACCGCAACGGGCACAGCGGAGCTGTCCAATAAAACCCGATTCAAGGAACCAGAATGACCCAGCGCATCCACCGTGAAATCGCCGCGCCCCTGCGCACCGGCCTCAGCCGCACCCAGCTATGGGAAGCCGCCGACAAAGGCCTGATCAAATGCTGGGAAATCGGCCGCCAACGCGCCACCCGCTTCCCCGACCTCGCCCAACGCTGCCTCGCCAATGAACTGCCAGTCCTCGGCTGGAAAGGCGGAGCCAGCCGCAGCCTGAAGAAAAACGAAAAATATGGCTCGCTGAAATATCTGGCGCAGTGGCAGGGATTGCGTGGGGAAGATCTCGATATTGATCTGAGCGTGGAGCGCGCGCTGACGTGCTCGCGGACCAAGATGGTGGTGACGTTTACGCCGGATCGCAGCAAGTATTTGAATCAAGTGGCGGAAGTTGAGACTTAAGCAAAATAAAATTCAAGAATAGCGATTCACTTCAGGATTAATTAAATGAGTGCACTTCAGTACGAACAAACGGTTGCGATTTTCATTGACATCCTAGGTTCAAAAGACACCATCGGCTTTGAAGAAAAGCATAAAATTCACACGCTTTTTCACAACTCAATCCTGGACAACCAAGATCGTCAAAATCTAAAAGATCATGTTGCTTACACGAGAAAACTGTACAGCTTCTCGGATTGCACATTCATATTTTACAAATACAAACCCGACATCACAGACGATCGAAAAGACGTCAACAAACTTTTGCAAGTGGCATTATTCAATAGTTCCGACATCGCTCTAGAGCTCCTCAACGCTGGCTATATTGTCAGAGGTGGAATTACTTTCGGCGATGTTTTTTTTGATGACATGAGTTTTTTTGGCCCCGCGGTCGACCGGGCTTACGAACTCGAATCAAAAAAAGCTGTGACCCCTCGAATTTTAATAGATCCAGCGATCGGTGCAGCACTGCTGGAACATGAGACCAAAATTTACTCTGAGGTTTTTGGAGAAACCAACCCTTATTACAACTTTTTACCTAAGAGGAGCCACATTCCCTCTATCTCAATTAAAGACGGCGATGACTTCATTCTTAACCCACTCTATATTCTCGAGATGGAAGGGGAAATTCCATGGGGGAAAAGGAGTATCTCCCATCAAGATCTGAAAACCCGCTTATTGGAAAAAATGAACAGACAAATTCCTAACTACCCTTGGGACCACAAAGTCAGACCAAAGCTTGAATGGATGAAGCAATACCTTGAAAACTCGAAGGTCAGCCTTATCAACTCAGAACCAGATTCTAATTTTTTCATTGACTAAACCCAACTTCGGCAGAAGGGTTGATAAAAACACTCAAAACACTGCTGGACCTGATGCAGAACTAACCGAAAACCGCTCCCGATACGCCTGCGGCGTCACGCCAATCGCCCTGAGAAAACTGCGGCGCAAGGTTTCTTCGCTGCCGAAACCACAATTCACCGCGACTCGCTTGACCGGCAACCCGGTATCGCTGAGCAACCGCCGTGCAGTTTCGACGCGGATCAGTTCGATGGCACGCGCCGGGGTTTGGCCGGTGTCGGCGCGGTAGTGGCGTACGAAACTGCGTTCGCTCATGCCGGCCTGTTCGGCGAGGGTCGGGATGCCGAGGTCGCGGGTGAGGTTTTCGGCGATCCAGGCGTGCAGTGCGTCGAAGCGATTGCCTTGTTTTTGCAGCGACAGCATCACGCTGAATTGCGATTGCCCGCCCGGGCGTTTGAGGAACACCACCAGTTGGCGGGCGACGTCGAGGGCCATGTCGCGGCCGAGGTCGTCTTCGACCATGGCCAACGCGAGGTCGATGCCGGCGGTGACGCCTGCCGAAGTCCAGACCGGGCCGTCGTTGATGAAGATCGGGTTGGGTTCGACGTGCAATTGCGGATGCTGCTTGGCCAGTTGTTCGCAACGCGTCCAGTGGGTGACGACGCGCCGACCATCGAGCCAGCCGCTGGCCGCGAGTAGAAATGCCCCGGTGCAGACCGACGAGACGCGCCGACATTTTCCCGCGTGATCGCGCACCCAATTCACTAACTGCGCATCTTCGGCGGCGGCATACACGCCCCAACCACCGGAGATGATCAGGGTGTCGCTGGACTCCAGCGGCAACGGTTCGGCCAACAGCGCCAGCCCCGCCGAAGACATCACCGCCCCGCCGCCGCTGGCGATCACCGTCGGCGCATAAGGCGCAGGCGAACCCTGCTGGCGGGCGATGTCATTGGCGGTGGCGAACACCTGCAACGGCCCGGTGACGTCGAGCAGCTGAACGTTGGCAAACGCGAGTACGTGGATGGCTTTAGGCATTTGGCGTAATTCGTGGGGTGATTGGCGTATACGCCAGACGCTACGCGCCTAGAGTGAAGCCGTCCACCCCACTCTTGAGAAAAACACCATGACGTTGCAGATCGGCTTTCTGTTGTTTCCGCAGGTGCAACAACTCGACCTGACCGGCCCATATGACGTGCTGGCCTCGTTGCCGGACGTGCAGGTGCATCTGATCTGGAAAGACCTGGTGCCGGTCACTGCCAGCACCGGTCTGGTGTTGAAACCGACCACCACGTTCGAGGATTGTCCGGATCTGGATGTGATCTGCATCCCCGGCGGTGGCGGTGTCGGGCCGTTGATGGAGGATGAGCAGACATTGGCGTTTATCCGGAGGCAAGCGGCGCAGGCGCGTTATGTGACGTCGGTGTGCACCGGTTCGCTGGTGCTTGGCGCGGCGGGTTTGCTGCAAGGCAAACGTGCGACTACGCACTGGGCTTATCACGATCTGCTGCCGACCTTGGGCGCCATCGCGGTGAAGGATCGGGTGGTGCGAGACGGCAATCTGTTTACCGGTGGCGGGATTACCGCAGGGATTGATTTTGCGCTGGTGCTGGCGCAGGAACTGGTCGGTGCCGACACGGCGCAACTGGTGCAACTGCAACTGGAATATGCGCCGGCGCCGCCGTTTGCGGCCGGTAGCCCGGAGACTGCGCCGAGTGCGGTTGTCGATGAGGCGCGCAAGCGTGCGGCGCCTTCGTTGAAGTTGCGTACGGAAATTACCGCGCGGGCTGCGGCAAGATTGAATTTGCACTGAACCCATAGCCAAACACGAAACCCTGTGGGAGCTGCGGTGCGACGATTCGACTTGCCAGCGATAGCGGTGGATCAGTCGATAAAGATGTTGGCTGTGCAGCCGCCATCGCTGGCAAGTCGAATCGTCGCACCGCAGCTCCCACAGGTAATTGTGCTGGCCATAGGTTTGTATGTTGTCCCGGTTTTCCGGTTCACCTTTGCTTGTCCCCTCGTCCTCAGCCGTGTAGAAAGCCTGTCCACCAAAAATGTGTACAAGGATTCTTCATGACCACCCTGCCATGGCTCTCACTCGCGCTGCTCAGCCTCGGCTACGCACTGGCATTGAGTTTCGGCCAACTTGGCTGGCTCGCGCTGATCTCCATAGCGCTTCTGTTGTTCGCCGGGTACGCCGTGCGTCAACAAACCGTACCGTTCGCGCGATATCTCGGCCATGGCCTGTTCATCGTGCTGGCGGTGGCGTTGGCCATGCATTGGTTACCCGGTTTCTACAATGGCCGAGTGATCGAACCACAGCGTCTCACCGATAACGCTGTGCGCTTTTCGATGCACCTCAATCAGGACAAACCGCTGCTGGGCTTTTGGCTGTTGCTGGTCTGCCCGTGGATCGTCGCGCGGCGGTCTTTGCGCATGACGGTGTATGCAACGGCAATGGGCCTGGCCTTGAGCGCCATCCTTGCCTTGGGCGGTGCACTGTTACTGGGCGTAATCGCTTGGGCGCCGAAGTGGCCGGATCAGGCGTGGCTGTGGCTGCTGAACAATCTGCTGCTGGTGACACTGGTCGAGGAAGCGCTGTTTCGCGGCTATATACAAGGCGGCCTCAGCCGACGTTTCAAGCACCTGCCTTATGGCGAAAATCTTGCGCTGCTGCTGGCGTCCCTGTTATTCGGTCTGGCGCATATCGGCGCAGGCTGGACCTGGGTGTTGCTGGCGACGCTGGCGGGTGTCGGCTATGGTCTGGCCTACCGTTTCGGCGGACTCGGTGCGGCGATACTCACCCACTTCGGCCTGAACCTGCTGCATTTCGGACTGTTCACCTATCCGATGCTGGCCGGCTGAAGCAAGCCGCGTTTTGCGACGCGGTACTTATTACTGAAAGAAAAATTCAATAATTTCCCGAGGCCGCCGACAACCTTTCAAAGCCTTGCGGATTGAAAAACCATGCGTAACAACCAGCCTATTACACAACGCGAACGGACTTTCCCGGCTCAGCAACGGTTGATCTCCACGACCGACGCCAAGGGCGTGATCACCTACTGCAACGACGCTTTCGTCGAGATCAGCGGGTTTTCGCGTGAGGAACTGATCCGTGCGCCGCACAACCTGGTTCGTCACCCAGACGTCCCGGCTGCGGTGTTTTCGCACATGTGGGGCACATTGAAACAAGGCTTGCCATGGATGGGCATTGTCAAGAATCGCTGCAAGACCGGTGACCATTACTGGGTTAACGCCTATGTAACACCGGTGTTCGAAGGCAATCAGGTGGTCGGTTACGAGTCGGTGCGGGTTAAACCCACTGCCGAACAGATCCGCCGTGCCGAAGCGCTCTACCAACGCATCAACCAGGGCAAGTCGGCGATTCCTTCGAGCGACAAATGGCTGCCGGTGGTTCAGGACTGGCTGCCGTTCATTCTGGTCAGCCAACTGAGCTTCATGATCGGCGCCACGCTCAACTCGCAGTGGGGCTTTGCCCTCGCCGCCGGCCTGTCGGTGCCGCTCGGCCTGTTGGGCCTGCAATGGCAGCAGCGTGGCCTCAAGCGCCTGTTGCGTCTGGCTGAACAGACCACGTCCGACCCGCTGATCGCGCAGATGTACACCGACAGCCGTGGCTCTCAGGCACGTCTGGAGATGGCGATCCTCAGCCAGGAAGCACGCCTGAAAACCTGCCTGACCCGTCTGCAGGACACCGCCGAACACCTGACCGATCAGGCCAAGCAGTCCGACCGACTGGCGCACAGCAGCTCGACCGGTCTGGAACGTCAACGCGTGGAAACCGAACAGGTCGCCACCGCCGTCAACCAGATGGCCGCGACCACGCAGGAAGTCGCCAGCCACGTGCAGCGCACCGCCGACGCCACTCAGGAAGCCAATCGCCTGACCGGTCGCGGTCGTGACATCGCCGGCGAAACCCGCGAAGCCATTCAGCGCCTGTCGGTCGTGGTTGGAGAAACCGGCCTGACCGTGACCCAACTGGCCAAGGACAGCGACGAAATCGGCGGCGTGGTCGACGTGATCAAAGGCATCGCCGACCAGACCAACCTGCTGGCCCTCAACGCCGCCATCGAAGCGGCTCGCGCCGGTGAAATGGGCCGTGGTTTTGCGGTGGTAGCTGACGAAGTTCGCCAACTGGCACAACGCACCAGCGAATCGACCGGGCAGATCCACGCCCTGATCGCCAAGCTGCAGCAGACCGCTTCAAGCGCCGTACAGACCATGGAAGCCGGGCACCGCCAGGCCGAAGAAGGCGTGGCACGGGTTCTGGAAGCGGACCAGGCACTGGTAGGCATCAGCGAAGCGGTGGCCAACATCACCGACATGACCACCCAGATCGCCGCCGCGACTGAAGAGCAAAGTGCTGTAGCTGAAGAGATCAGCCGCAACATCAGCAACATCTCGCAACTGGCGGACCAGACCTCGGAACAGGCGCAAAACTCGGCGCTGCTGAGTGAGGAGCTGACGAAGACGGCTAATACGCAGTATTCGTTGGTGGAGCGGTTTAACCGCTGATTGGTTTGGCGGGAATGAAAAAACCCGGATGGCGTGAGCTGTCCGGGTTTTTTGTTGGGGATTTCTGCGTGACTACAAATCGGTGCGCCATGCCCTACAACCACGCCAGAATCCGCCGACTGGTGCACTTTGCGGATGGGCTCTATCGTTTGCCGGTAGAAACTCAATCCCTTAAGCTGGTCAGCATGAATACATCTCCTTTGGAGGCTCCGATGGCCACCACCAGAAAGATCGACAAACCGGTTAAAAAGGTCGTTCGCGATGAACTGACCTTTCTTGATGTCCGGCAAGCCGCGCGTGATGGGCAGAAAGCGTTCGATAAATATGTGATCACTGGCAGGCTACCAATTACAAAGTAGCCATAGATGCCCGCCGTCAAAATCTCTGCGCTTTTTGAACAAATCAATAAATGGAAAAACTTCGCCGCACATTTTTATAACTACAAAGTGTGCGGTGAACTTCCTGCTATTTTCGGGCGAGACGAACGACTCGACCTAGGCGATATGCACCACATCCACTTGGCCAGCACTCAGACGATTCAGGCACGGTGGGCAAAAATAGATCGCCAGTATTACCGCACCGCTCTGGTTGACGATCCTGACAACGACTTTTGGCTTATCTACGCCTATGACGCTTTTAGGGATGAATACCTTTTGCTGACGATCACTGGCCCGGATGCCCATAACCGGAGTGAGTGGGGTTCATATCTGCGTACGGTGCATTGCGAGATTGTTGAGCCATGGATCGTGGGTAAAATCCTCTATCCGGATTTCGATGACCTTTGATCCACATTAAAAAAAACCGGAAGCCAAAAGCTTCCGGTTTTTTTGTATCGTTTATTCCCTAGGCACAACGTTATCCAGCACTTGGTTCACAGCCAACTCCCCCAACATCACTACCTGCGCGATCCCCAACAGCGTGTTGCGGTTAGGCCCCTCCAGCAACCCGGCAAAATCACCGAGCATGACCGTGGCTGAGGCCAACGACTCGCAGGCATTGACCAGTAACGACTCAGTGTCAGCTTGCGGGTTGACCATGAACATCACGCTGGGCGTGTAGGGCGTGGCCATGATTCTGGCAGTGGGCGCTGTCGTGAGCATCAGTTGATACTCCCGGCTTGCGGGATGCGCTGGTTATCCAGCACCCGATTGGCCAGCAGCTCACTGAGCATGATGACCTGCTGCAGCACCAACATTGCTTTGCGCTGTGAAGGATCGATCGTACTGGCGATGTCGCGGGCCATGTCCGTGGCGGACGACAGCGTTTCGCATGCTTCGACGAGAAGGGTTTCATCGTCCACCGTGGGATTGACCAAGAAGATTCGGCCGGGCTTGCGCGAAGGTTTGGATGTCTTGTGGGTGGCAGGATCGAGGTAGAGGTTGATTGCTCGTTCTGTGGCCGTTTTTATGTTTTCGGCTTCGAGCTCGGGGTCGTAGGGGATTGGATCGGTGTGCGGTGGGTTTGGCGTCGCTTTGAACATAGATAGAGCTCCAATCTGAAAATAGGAGCCATCACCCTCGCTACCAAACGGCGGGTGGCGGCCATGCGCGGGTTGGTAGACCGGTCAAATCGGGAAACCCGGCGCTCACAAAGGAGCCCCACGCATGCCCACCATACAAAGCCATACCCAAAAAAGAGACGGCATCTAGGGTGTCGCTACAACGACAATTTGAGGCGGGCTACCAAACCCGATCACTGTTTTTCAGTGACAGGGAAACGATACAGCCCGCCCTATAGCCGCGTAAGCCGGCGGATTCTGGCGTACGCGTAGGCAACGGCGCAAGGTGTTGTAGCCTTTATGGAGTAACGGTTCGTGTAAGTTAAACGCACTAGGCGAGTTGTGTTTATTGCTTGCGGCAATGGAGGGGTGACGGTTGGTTGGCTTTCAATTTCTAACAGTCGAAAGTTGTGTTTGTATGTGAAATCCATCCCCCTCACCCCAGCCCTCTCCCCCAAGGGGGCGAGGGGGAAAGGGAGCCGATCTTCATGCCTTTCAAAATCTGAGTTCGACTCGGTATTTCACGTCGGCGTAACTTTCAAGATCACCTCGGTCAGTCCCCTCTCCCTCTGGGAGAGGGCTAGGGTGAGGGCTGGCCCTGAAGGAACACAGATAGCGGCTTTACCGCAGTCACCAAATCCGCACAGGTTGATTGTGTTCATTTGCTGGGGAAACTGGTCGGCTATCAGGCCGCCATCGCTGGCAAGCCAGCTCCCACAGGTATTACATGCAGTCTGCAAGAGATTGGTCGGCTCGTAGGCTGGCTCCCACAGAAAACGAAAGCAGCTCGCATCCACTTCTCACCACTCAACACGATGAGCGTTAGCTCGAGTACCGCTTTTGATCTTGATCCACGGGCGACGTCGGAAGGCTGAGTGGAGGGGTTCATTCGGGGTGGGAGCGCAGCGACCGTTTGGCGCAGCCAAACACATCGAGAGGAGGTGCAGCGCAGCAAACCGGAGGCGATGCCCCCGGATGAACCCCGGAGCGAAGGAACCCCGAGCCCCAGCGAGCGGGCCGAACGTTGGGGCAAGCCTTTTTTTGCTTACTTTTTTGAGGCGTTTGTCAAAAAAGTGAGTCGCCGTCAGGGCGAAACCCTAAGCAGCCATAACCGCAGCAACGGATATGCACACAGATCGAAAAATGTGTCGCGTTCAAGATCTACCCCCTCACCCCAGCCCTCTCCCCCAAGGGGGCGAGGGGAAAGGGAGCAGATCTCCGTGCGGTTCAAAATCTTGGTGACCCCTTGAGGAACTCAGCAACTTTCTGCGCGGCGCTAGCCAAATGCTGCTCATGCGTAAAACCAGAAACCTTGAGCGGCTTCAAATCATGATCCCCGGCCACCAGACAAAACACTTCAATTTCCGGCGATAACGAATAACCTTCAACCGCCTCACGATTCCCCAGCGCATCCCGCTCCCCCTGAACAATCAACGTCCGAGTCCGCAAAGAAGCCAGATTCTCAACCCGAGGCTTCTCCGGCTTCCCAACCGCATAAAACGGATACCCCAGACAAACCAGCGCATCAGCCCCTAAATCATCAGCCAAAAGACTGGCCATCCGCCCCCCCATCGACTTCCCGCCAACCGCCAAAACCCCAGCGACATGAAGTCGCACCAAGCCAAACACCTCACGCCAGCACTCAAGCAATTTCGCAGCAGGATTGGGCGGTCGCTTGACCCCATCAACCCGCCGCTGCGCCATATAAGGAAACTCAAACCGCAACACGTTGATACCAAGCCCGGCAAGGCGCCCAGCCATATCCGTCATCCACTCACTGTCCATCGGCGCACCCGCCCCATGCGCGAGGATCAAAGTCGCCGAAGCCTCACCACTGGCGGCATCCCAAAGCCACCCATGATCACGTACACACTGCGCCCATTGATCCCCGTCAATACTGGCCTTGTGCTGTTTGTCCATGCTTGCCTCGCTTTTAGTCTGCCTATAACTCCAGACGAAGGATTCGCGGCGTTTTTGCGCGCGCTCACTTCGGCTGAACCGTGGATGGGGAACCATGAACACTTCTATCAGTACCGCCTACAACTACAAGGTGGTCCGCCAATTCGCCATTATGACGGTGGTGTGGGGCATCGTCGGCATGGGGCTCGGGGTTTTTCTCGCGGCTCAATTGGTCTGGCCCGAGCTTAATTTCGATCTGCCGTGGACCAGTTTCGGCCGCCTGCGCCCATTGCACACCAACGCGGTGATCTTCGCGTTTGGCGGCTGCGCGTTGTTCGCCAGTTCGTTCTACTCGGTACAACGCACCTGCCAGACCCAACTGTTTGCGCCGAAAATCGCCGCGTTCACGTTCTGGGGCTGGCAGTTGGTGATTCTGTTGGCAGCGATCAGCCTGCCACTGGGTTACACCAGTTCCAAGGAATACGCCGAGCTGGAATGGCCGATCGACATCCTGATCACCATTGTCTGGGTTGCCTACGCGGTCGTGTTCTTCGGCACGATCATGCAGCGCAAGACCAAGCACATTTATGTCGGCAACTGGTTCTTCGGTGCGTTCATCATCACCGTGGCGATTCTGCATATCGTCAATAACCTGGAAATCCCGGTCAGCTTCACCAAGTCCTACTCGCTGTACTCCGGCGCCACCGATGCGATGGTGCAGTGGTGGTACGGGCACAACGCCGTAGGCTTTTTCCTCACCGCCGGTTTCCTCGGGATGATGTACTACTTCGTACCGAAACAGGCCGAGCGTCCGGTGTATTCCTATCGTTTGTCGATCGTGCACTTCTGGGCACTGATCACCCTGTACATCTGGGCCGGCCCGCACCACTTGCACTACACCGCGCTGCCGGACTGGGCGCAGTCGCTGGGCATGGTGATGTCGCTGGTGCTGCTGGCACCGAGCTGGGGCGGGATGATCAACGGCATGATGACGCTCTCGGGCGCCTGGCATAAGTTGCGCAGCGACCCGATCCTGCGCTTCCTCGTGGTGTCGCTGGCGTTCTATGGCATGTCGACCTTCGAAGGTCCGATGATGGCCATCAAGACCGTCAACGCCCTCTCCCACTACACCGACTGGACCATCGGCCACGTGCACGCCGGCGCACTCGGCTGGGTGGCGATGATTTCCATCGGCGCGCTGTACCACATGATCCCGAAAATCTTCGGCCGTGAGCAGATGCACAGCATCGGCCTGATCAACGCGCACTTCTGGCTCGCGACCATCGGCACCGTGCTCTACATCGCGTCGATGTGGGTCAACGGCATCGCCCAGGGCCTGATGTGGCGCGCAGTCAATGAGGACGGCACGCTGACCTACTCCTTCGTCGAAACCCTGGTGGCCAGCCACCCAGGCTTCGTCGTGCGCTTGGTAGGCGGTGCGATCTTCCTCAGCGGCATGTTCCTGATGGCTTACAACACCTGGCGCACCGTGCGGGCCTCGCAGCCTGCTGACGTCGCCGCTGCCGCGCAGATGGCCTGAGGAGTCCGCCATGAAACACGAAACGATTGAAAAGAACGTCGGCCTGTTGATGCTGCTGATGGTGTTTGCCGTGAGCATCGGTGGCCTGACGCAGATTGTCCCGCTGTTCTTCCAGGACGTAACCAATAAACCGGTGGAAGGCATGAAGCCCTACACCGCGCTGCAACTGGAAGGTCGCGACATCTACATCCGCGAAGGCTGCGTACAGTGCCACTCGCAGATGATCCGGCCGTTTCGCGCCGAAACCGAGCGTTACGGGCACTACTCGGTGGCGGGCGAAAGCGTCTGGGATCACCCGTTCCTCTGGGGTTCCAAGCGCACCGGGCCGGATCTGGCAAGGGTCGGCGCACGCTACTCGGATGACTGGCACCGCGCGCACTTGTACAACCCGCGCAACGTCGTACCGGAATCGAAGATGCCGGCCTACCCATGGCTGGTCACGCAGCCGGTCGACAACAGCCACACCGAAACCAAGCTCAAAGTCATGCGCACCCTCGGCGTGCCGTACACCGATGACGACATCAGCGGCGCGGTCGCCAGCCTCAAGGGCAAGACCGAAATGGACGCCCTTGTCTCCTATCTGCAAGTGCTCGGCACTGCGATCAAGAGCAAGAGGTGATCACGATGGTCTTTGAAATGAGCGCAGGACTGATTCGTGGTTTAGGCACGGTCGTGGTGTTCGTGGCCTTCGTCGGCCTGACTTTGTGGGTGTTCAACGGCAAGCGCAATCCGGAATTCGCCGAAGCGCGCCTGCTGCCCTTCGCCGACGAACCACAACTCGCCCCAAATCCAGCATCTGAAGAAACAAGGAGTACCCGGTCATGACCACCTTCTGGAGTACGTGGATCTGCGTACTGACCATCGGCAGCCTGATCGGCCTGACCTGGCTGCTGGTCGGCACCCGTCGGGGCGAGACCAAGGGCAGCGTCGACCAGACCATGGGCCACAGCTTCGACGGCATCGAGGAGTATGACAACCCGCTGCCGCAGTGGTGGTTCATGCTGTTCGCCGGCACGCTGGTGTTTTCCGTCGGTTATCTGATTCTGTATCCGGGCCTGGGCAACTGGAAAGGCATCCTGCCCGGCTACGAGGACGGCTGGACCGGCGTTCACGAGTGGGAAAAGGAAATGAACAAGGCTGACGCCAAGTTCGGGCCGATCTTCGCCAAGTTCGCCGCGATGCCGCTGGAAGAAGTGGCCAAGGATCCGCAGGCGCTGAAGATGGGTGGCCGGTTGTTCGCGTCCAACTGTTCGGTGTGCCACGGTTCCGACGCCAAAGGCGCGTTCGGCTTCCCTAACCTTGCCGACAGCGACTGGCGCTGGGGCGGCGACGCCGACACCATCAAGACCACCATCATGGGTGGGCGGATGGCGGCGATGCCGGCCTGGGGTGAAGCACTCGGCGAAGCCGGTGTGAAGAACGTTGCCGCGTTTGTACGTCACGAACTGGCCGGTCTGCCGCTGGCAGCGGACAACAAGGCGGATCTGCAAGCCGGTCAGCAAGCGTTCAGCACCATGTGTGTCGCCTGTCACGGCGCTAACGGTCAGGGCACTGCAGCGATGGGCGCGCCGAACCTGACGCATCCGGCGGGATTCATTTATGGCACCAGCCTGACGCAACTCGAGCAGACCATTCGGCACGGTCGTCAGGGCCACATGCCAGCGCAGAACGAGTTGCTGGGCAACGATAAAGTACAATTGCTCGCCGCTTATGTGTACAGCCTGTCACATGGATTGAATACAGATAATCTGCAAGTTGAAACCAATAAAGACTGAAGCGTAGCATCCGACTGCCGCATTCTTTTGGATGCGGCAGTTCCCTGCCTCTTTGCGACCCATTGTCGCACCCCCTCTAAACCCCGCCTTTCGAATCCCCGGATTCGGGTCTAAGCTTGCTCGAGGCGAACTGGCGCGTGCTGGTTCCGGGTCAAGCTTGCGCGATGTGTTCGACCAATCATATGAGCAACTGGCCGCAAAGGCAGGTAGATACCGGCTGTCGTGCCAACTGCCATCGGTCGCCCGATCCGGGCTTTTCAACACACGTAGTTACAAGTGACCTGAACCCTTCGCTTTTTTCGTTCGCTGCGACATTTTGTCCGAGGCCAATTTTGACCTTACGCGGCGTATGGAAAGGCCGCAGAATCAGCGCTGGAAAGCATTGACCCAGGTCATGGCGCGTTGCAATGCCCCCCTGCTCTCTGCATACTTGCGACCGATTTTAATCCTAATAAAATACCCAAACCGTGGAACCTTAGAATGAGCACAGCAATCAGTCCGACTGCTTATAACTATAAGGTAGTCCGCCAGTTCGCCATCATGACGGTGGTCTGGGGGATCCTTGGCATGGGGCTCGGTGTCTTCATCGCCTCGCAACTGGTCTGGCCGGAGTTGAACTTCGGTTTGCCATGGACGAGCTTTGGACGCCTGCGCCCGTTGCACACAAACCTGGTGATTTTTGCCTTCGGTGGCTGTGCACTGTTTGCCACTTCCTACTATGTCGTGCAGCGAACCTGCCAGACGCGACTGATTTCCGACAGCCTCGCGGCCTTCACCTTCTGGGGCTGGCAAGCGGTTATCGTCGGCGCGATCATTACCTTGCCGCTGGGTTACACCACCACCAAGGAATACGCGGAACTGGAATGGCCGATCGCCATTTTGCTGGCCATTGTCTGGGTCACCTACGGTCTGGTGTTCTTCGGCACCATCACCAAACGCAAAACCAAGCACATCTATGTGGGTAACTGGTTCTACGGCGCGTTCATCGTCGTGACCGCGATGCTGCACATCGTCAACCACGCGTCCCTGCCGGTGAATCTGTTCAAGTCGTACTCGGCCTACTCCGGCGCGACCGACGCGATGATCCAGTGGTGGTACGGCCACAACGCCGTGGGGTTCTTCCTGACCACCGGCTTCCTCGGGATGATGTACTACTTCGTGCCGAAACAGGCCGAACGTCCGATCTACTCCTATCGCCTGTCGATCGTGCACTTCTGGGCACTGATCACCCTGTACATCTGGGCCGGCCCGCATCACCTGCACTACACCGCACTGCCGGATTGGGCACAATCGCTGGGCATGGCCATGTCGATCATCCTGCTGGCGCCGAGCTGGGGCGGCATGATCAACGGCATGATGACCCTGTCGGGCGCGTGGCATAAATTGCGCACCGACCCGATCCTGCGCTTCCTCGTGGTGTCGCTGGCGTTCTACGGCATGTCGACCTTCGAAGGGCCGATGATGGCGATCAAGACCGTCAACTCGCTCTCGCACTACACCGACTGGACCATCGGCCACGTACACGCCGGCGCTTTGGGTTGGGTTGCGATGATCTCGATCGGCGCGATCTACCACATGATCCCGAAACTGTTCGGCCGGGCGCAGATGCACAGCGTCGGTCTGATCAACGCGCACTTCTGGCTCGCGACCATCGGTACCGTGCTGTACATCGCCTCGATGTGGGTCAACGGCATTACCCAAGGCCTGATGTGGCGTGCAATCAACGATGACGGCACCCTCACCTACTCGTTCGTCGAAGCGCTGCAAGCCAGCCATCCGGGCTTCATCGTCCGTGCTTTGGGCGGGGCGTTCTTCGCCAGCGGCATGCTGCTGATGGCTTACAACGTGTACCGCACCGTACGCGCCTCGGATCCGGTGGAAGCCGAAGCCGCCGCCAAGATTGCTGTAGTTGGAGCTCACTGATGAAGCATGAAGCAGTCGAGAAGAACATTGGCCTGCTGGCCTTCTTCATGGTCATCGCCGTCAGCATCGGTGGCTTGACGCAAATCGTTCCGCTGTTTTTCCAGGACGTCACCAACAAGCCGGTCGAAGGCATGAAGCCGCGCACCGCCCTTGAACTGGAAGGCCGCGATGTTTACATCGCCAACGGCTGTGTCGGCTGCCACTCGCAGATGATCCGTCCGTTCCGTGCCGAAACCGAACGCTACGGCCACTACTCGGTTGCCGGTGAAAGCGTGTGGGATCACCCGTTCCTGTGGGGTTCCAAGCGTACCGGCCCGGATCTGGCCCGTGTTGGCGGTCGTTACTCCGATGACTGGCAGCGTGCGCACTTGTACAACCCGCGCAACGTAGTGCCTGAGTCGAAAATGCCGGCGTACCCGTTCCTCGTGGAAAACAAGCTCGACGGCAAGGAAACCGCCAAGAAAATGGAGGTCTTGCGTACGCTCGGCGTTCCGTACACCGATGAAGACATCGCCGGTGCACAGGATGCCGTGAAGGGCAAAACCGAAATGGACGCGCTGGTGGCCTATCTGCAAGGCCTGGGCACCATCATCAAAAGCAAACGGTGATCTAAATGGATATCGGGATGATTCGTGGCCTGGGCACCGTTGTTGTGATGGTGGCCTTCATCGGTCTGGCGTTGTGGGTGTTCAGCCCCAAGCGCAAGTCGGAGTTTGAAGACGCTACCTTGTTGCCTTTCGCGGATGATCCCGAAGCCATCAAGCACGTCGAGCAAGCTTCTAGGAGTAACAAAGAATGACTACGTTCTGGAGTCTGTACGTCACAGTCCTCAGTCTGGGTACGATTTTCGCCCTGACCTGGCTGCTGCTGTCGACCCGCAAGGGCCAGCGCAGCGAGCAGACGGACGAGACGGTTGGCCACTCGTTCGACGGGATCGAGGAGTACGACAACCCACTGCCGAAATGGTGGTTCATGCTGTTCGTCGGCACCATCGTTTTCGCCCTGGGTTATCTGGTGCTGTACCCGGGCCTGGGCAACTGGAAAGGTCTGCTGCCGGGTTACAACTATCTCGATACCGAGAAACAGACCGCGTTCGCCAACGGCCAGACCGGCTGGACCGGTGTGCACGAGTGGGAAAAGGAAATGGCTCGTTCGGACGCCAAGTTCGGTCCGATCTTCGCCAAGTTCGCGGCGATGCCGATTGAAGAAGTGGCCAAGGATCCGCAAGCTTTGAAGATGGGGGGCCGTCTGTTCGCCTCCAACTGCTCGGTGTGCCACGGTTCCGACGCCAAGGGCGCCTACGGTTTCCCGAACCTGACCGACGCCGACTGGCGCTGGGGCGGCGAAGCGGAAACCATCAAGACCACCATCATGGGCGGTCGTCACGCGGTGATGCCGGCCTGGGCCGAAGTGATTGGCGAGCAAGGCGTAGCCGACGTGGCTGCGTACGTGGTCACCAACCTCGATGGGCGCAAGCTGCCGGAAGGCACCAAAGCCGATGTCGCCAACGGCCAGAAACTGTTCGCCGGCAACTGCGTGGCCTGCCACGGTCCAGCCGGTAAAGGTACGCCGGCAATGGGCGCGCCTGACCTGACGCATCCGGGCGCGTTTATCTACGGTTCGAGCTTCGCGCAACTGCAGCAGACCATCCGTTACGGCCGTCAGGGCCAGATGCCTGCGCAGGAACAGCTGCAAGGCAACGACAAGGTGCACCTGCTGGCGGCTTACGTTTACAGCCTGTCCCACGGTGAAAAAGCGCCGGAAGCCGAGGCGCAGTAACGCCAACGCTTGCTGCAAAAAAACGGCCCCGCCAATGTGAATTGGCGGGGCCGTTTTGTTTTCCCACTCTACTGATTCATAGAATATTGCCTCCACCGAGACTGTCCAGGCCGGAAGGTTTGCGCTTCTTGCCAGAGTCGTCCGGCGGGTTGTTCTTCTGTGTGGACGGCCCCTTCGTCTCCTCTGCAGCTTCGGCAGACTCAAGCGCTGCCAGAGCCGCTTGCAGCTGCGCGACGGCCACGGAAGCTCCCGGAACCGCGATATTGAGAATGACGTTCAGTGCATCAATTTCTTTCTGAGTAACGCCGAGTGCCTTGAGAGTGCTTTCGTTCATACATTTTCATCCTTGAAAAAAGTCCGGTGTTCCGGATAAACCAATGAAAGCGGTGCCCTGGAGGTTACTCAAGGGCGACTGGCCCAGATGGACTTCACCGGGACCGTGTGCACGAAATGCGGTTTTTGCCATTCATTGTTCTCGATGAGGTTGACGTGCAGCTGCTTGCGGTCATCTGAGAAGCTGGCCGTCAGGTAAGTCTGCTGGGACGTTGCGCCGCTGAGAAACATCGGCACCTTACCCATCCAGCGCTTGGCCCCACCTCTCGTATGGTAATGACCTGCAAAGATGGCGGTGACTTCATACTTCTCGATCATGTTCAGAAAGCGCTGTTGCTGTTGCCTGTCTCCCTGCCAGTCATCCCATTTGTGCATGTTCAGGATGATGGCGTAGCCCTGAGTCCTCGCCACCCACAAATCGTTTTCCAGCCAGTCCAGTGCGCTGGTGATATTGAAGGTTGTCGGATTCAGTGCATGAGCAATCTTCGTGGCATAGGTAGGCTCGTTGTTGAGTTGCACCAGATGAACTTCTCCGACACTCTTCGAGTAAGCCAGACTGCCTGAATAAAGGATATCCAGAAAACCGCCGGTGACTTTCAGGTCGAAATTATTCACCTTCTCCTTATGATGGTTGTTGAACTCGACAATACTGCCCGCCGCACAACTATTACTGAAACAGTCATCCACGTTATTTTCGTAATCGTGATTACCCAGGCCATACAGGTAATCACCCTTGAAGTATTTTTCCAGGGCCGACTTCATATACGAGCGCTGCCAACCGTGGCCAAAAGCAGTAATGTCACCGTTGATCATCAACGGGATTGCCGCCTGCCCCCCGTGGGCATTTCGAAACTCGGCGATACTGCGCAACTGGCTGTCCACCAGCCATTTGGCACGCTTTTCGAAATCCGCATCGGATTCCGGCGCGTCGCTGTCAGTCTTGTCAGTCCAGGGGTATTGCGTATCGGACGCGAACACCATATGCCGTGGCATGGCCTCAACGGCATGAGCCAAAGTAACAAAAACGAATAAACAGACACCCAGCAGAAACTTTACCACTCCATTGAAATACATAACCTTGAAACTCCATTTAATCTGAATAAGAACTGGCGCACGAATATCGCCAGACGCAAACATATTCGATCAAACGGCATCTTTCAAAGCAGACTACAGGAGCAATTAAATAAACTTGTTTCAAACATACAAACAACAGAAACCAAAGTTCCTTGTTTCAACCAGACTTCTCGAAGTTTGACCACTGGCAACCAGACAGCCAGGAACCGGGTTTCGGCCATGCAGATGACCAGACAGCGCAATGGCGACGAATCGCCTAGACTCAGTTATTGGCCGAGCCAAAAAAAGGGCGATCTCTCACAAGTCAATTGATTCAAGTCATTACACCATCAATTGATTTTGCCCAACGCGACCAAAGGTCGCACCCGTTCGTCGGTATGACAGGCGTATCATTGCGCCACCGCAACAGCCCTTTCTGACCCCGGTTGGCACGTATCGACCGAGGCATTTTTCCACTGCCGTGGGATGCAATGATGAGCAATCAGATTCCGGTACACGACGTCACACCACCGAGCAAAAACGCGAACAACAGCGTCGATCTTTACGCCTCTCGAGAAAAAATCTACACCCGCGCTTTCACCGGTCTGTTCCGCAACCTGCGGATGTTGGGCGGTGCCGGACTGTTCCTGCTGTATTTCGGCACGGTGTGGCTGAACTGGGGCGGGCATCAGGCGGTGTGGTGGAACCTGCCGGAGCGCAAGTTCTTTATCTTCGGTGCAACCTTCTGGCCGCAGGATTTCATCCTGCTGTCGGGGATTTTGATCGTCGCCGCGTTCGGTCTGTTCTTCATCACCGTGTATGCCGGGCGGGTCTGGTGCGGTTACACCTGTCCGCAAAGCGTCTGGACATGGATTTTCATGTGGTGCGAGAAGGTCACCGAAGGCGACCGCAACCAGCGCATCAAGCTCGACAAAGCGCCCATGAGCGGCAACAAACTCCTGCGCAAGCTGGCCAAACACTCGTTGTGGTTGCTGATCGGCTTTGTCACCGGCATGACCTTCGTCGGCTATTTCTCGCCAATCCGTGAACTGGTGTTCGAGTTCTTCACCGGCCAGGCCGATGGCTGGTCGTATTTCTGGGTCGGTTTTTTCACCCTCGCGACTTACGGCAACGCCGGTTGGTTGCGCGAGCAGGTGTGCATCTACATGTGTCCGTATGCGCGCTTCCAGAGCGTGATGTTCGACAAGGACACGCTGATCGTTTCCTACGATCCACGTCGCGGCGAAACCCGTGGCCCGCGCAAGAAAGGCGTCGATTACAAGGCGCAGGGTTTGGGCGACTGCATCGACTGCACGATGTGCGTGCAAGTCTGCCCGACCGGCATCGACATCCGCGACGGCCTGCAAATCGAGTGCATCGGTTGCGCCGCCTGCATCGACGCCTGCGACAGCATCATGGACAAAATGGACTACCCGCGTGGGTTGATCAGCTATACCACCGAGCACAATCTGTCCGGGCAGAAAACCCATAAACTGCGTCCGCGCCTGATTGGTTATGCCGTGGTGCTGCTGGCGATGATCAGCCTGTTGGCGGCGGCTTTCTTCATGCGCTCGCTGGTGGGTTTCGACGTCAGCAAGGACCGCGTGCTGTACCGCGAAAACGCCGAAGGCCGGATCGAAAACGTCTACAGCCTGAAGATCATGAACAAGGACCAGCGCGACCATACCTACCTGCTCGAAGCCAGCGGTCTGCCGGATCTGCGTCTGCAAGGCAAACGCGAGATCAAGGTCGCCGCCGGGGATATTTTCAGCATGCCGGTCGAGCTGTCGAGCGCGCCTGAGCAACTGCCGTCGAGCACCAACGAGGTGAAATTCATCCTCAAGGATGCCGATGACGCCAGCGTCCACGTTGAAGCCAAGAGCCGATTCATCGGCCCACAAATTCGTTGAGAGAACTGAACATGCCCGCAGCAAACGCCGCAAGTCCTTGGTACAAGCACCTTTGGCCATGGATCATCATTGCGATTCTCGCCTGCTCGGTGACCCTGACCCTGTCCATGGTGACCATCGCGGTGAACAACCCGGACAATCTGGTCAACGACAACTACTACGAGGCGGGCAAGGGCATCAACCGTTCGCTGGATCGCGAGTTGCTGGCGCAGACGCTGAAGATGCGTGCGAGCGTGCATCTGGATGGCGTCACTGGCGAAGTCGATTTGCGCTTGAGCGGTGACAGCCAGCCGAAGACGCTGGAGCTGAATCTGATCTCGCCGACGCAACCGGAGAAGGATCGCAAGATTGTTCTGGCGCGCAGTGAATCCGAAGCGGGCCGCTATATTGGCCAGTTGGGTGACAAGGTTGAAGGTCGGCGGTTTGTCGAATTGCTCGGTACGCAGGATGAGCATATTTGGCGGATGTTCGAAGAAGAACAGGTCAGCCATGACAAGGATCTGCTGCTCGGAGACGAACCCCTCCAGGGCGCGGAAGATTTGAAGAAGTGAGTCAACGTCAAAAGCCCCTCACCCTAGCCCTCTCCCAGAGGGAGAGGGGACTGATCTCGGGAGCTTGTACTGGCCATGTATGCCAGTAACGCTAGCGCTGACTGAACCTGTTAATCCGGCCACCACCATTCGGCTCCCTCTCCCCCCGGGAGAGGGCTGGGGTGAGGGCAAGCGGACCACTCAAATACCCGGGCTTACCCCGTCGACGATGCCATGACCACCCCACTCCCCTGCTACCACTGCGCCCTGCCCGTTCCGTCCGGCAGCCGCTTCACCGCTGTCGTGCTAGGGGAGTCGCGTGAGTTCTGCTGTCCGGGCTGTCAGGCCGTGGCCGAAGCCATCGTCGCCGGCGGGCTCGAAAGCTATTACCTGCATCGCAGCGAAGCGTCGGCGAACCCCCAAGCGCTGCCGGTGCAACTGGTCGACGAGCTGGCGCTGTACGATCGCGCCGATGTGCAAAAACCTTTCGTGCGGCATGAAGGCGAACTGGCCGAAACCACCCTCCTGATGGAAGGCATCAGTTGCGCCGCGTGCGGCTGGTTGATCGAAAAGCACCTGCGCACCCTGCCGGCAGTGGCCGAGGCGCGATTGAACCTGTCCAACCATCGCCTGCACGTGCGCTGGGCCGACGCGCAATTGCCGCTGAGCCAGATCCTCGGCGAACTGCGCCACATCGGTTACGCCGCGCACCCGTATCAGGCCGACCGCGCCAGCGAACAACTGGCCAGCGAAAACCGCCTCGCCCTGCGTCAACTCGGTGTCGCCGGTTTGCTGTGGTTCCAGGCGATGATGGCGACCATGGCCACCTGGCCGGAATTCAACATCGACCTCAGCCCCGAGCTGCACACGATCCTGCGCTGGGTCGCGCTGTTTCTGACCACGCCGATCGTGTTCTACAGCTGTGCGCCGTTCTTCAAAGGCGCGATGCGTGATTTGCGCACCCGCCATCTGACCATGGACGTTTCGGTGTCGCTGGCGATTGGCGGCGCCTACATCGCCGGGATCTGGACCTCGATCACGGGTGTCGGCGAGCTGTATTTTGACGCGGTGGGCATGTTCGCGCTGTTCCTGCTCGCCGGACGCTATCTGGAACGCCGCGCCCGTGAGCGCACCGCTGCCGCCACCGCGCAGTTGGTCAATCTGTTGCCGGCCTCGTGCCTGCGTCTCGATGAGTCCGGCCAGAGCGAGCGCATCCTGCTCAGCGAACTGCGCCTCAACGATCACGTGCTGGTGCAGCCGGGTTCGATTCTGCCGGCAGACGGCAAGATCCTCGACGGCCAGTCGAGCGTCGACGAATCGCTGCTGACCGGCGAATACCTGCCGCAACCGCGCAGGCCGGGCGATGCGGTCACCGCCGGCACGCTCAACGTCGAAGGCGCACTGACGGTCGAAGTGCAGGCGCTGGGCCAGGACACGCGACTGTCGGCCATCGTCCGTTTGCTCGACCGCGCCCAGGCCGAAAAGCCACGTCTGGCAGAAATCGCCGACCGCGCCGCGCAATGGTTTCTGCTGCTGTCGTTGATCGCCGCCGCCGCCATCGGCCTGCTGTGGTGGGAGCTGGATTCGTCGCGGGCGTTCTGGATCGTTCTGGCCATGCTCGTCGCGACCTGCCCTTGCGCACTGTCGCTGGCAACGCCGACCGCGCTAACCGCCGCCACCGGCACCCTGCACAAACTCGGTCTGTTGCTGACGCGCGGGCATGTGCTGGAAGGCCTGAACCAGATCGACACGGTGATTTTCGACAAGACCGGCACCCTCACCGAAGGGCGATTGGTGCTGCGTTCGATCCGCCCGCTCGGCGCGCTCGACAGCGATCAATGCCTGAGCCTCGCTGCCGCGCTGGAAAACCGCTCGGAACACCCGATTGCCCGCGCCTTTGGCCGAGCGCCGCTGGCCGCCGAAGAAGTACACAGTTCACCGGGACTGGGGCTGGAAGGTCTGGTCGGCGAACAGCGTTTACGCATCGGCCAGGCTGAATTTGTCTGCGCACTCAGCGCAGCCAAAGTGCCGGCCATGCCCGACGAAGCCGGCCAATGGCTGCTGCTCGGTGACAGCCACGGGCCGCTGGCGTGGTTGGTTCTCGATGATCGCTTGCGTGCCGATGCTCCGGCGTTGCTCGCCGCGTGCAAGGCGCGCGGCTGGCGGACGCTGCTGCTGTCGGGCGACAGTTCGCCGATGGTCGCCAGTGTCGCCGCCGAACTGGGTATCGACGAGGCCCACGGCGGTCTGCGCCCCGACGACAAGCTGCAAGTGCTGCAACAGCTGCACAAGGAAGGGCGCAAGGTGTTGATGCTTGGCGACGGGGTCAACGACGTGCCGGTTCTGGCGGCAGCCGACATCAGCGTGGCGATGGGTTCGGCCACCGATCTGGCCAAGACCAGTGCTGACGCGGTGCTGCTGTCGAATCGCCTCGACGCGCTGGTACAAGCCTTCACCCTCGCGCGGCGCACGCGTCGGGTAATCATCGAAAACCTGCTGTGGGCCGCGCTGTACAATGGCCTCATGTTGCCATTCGCGGCCCTCGGCTGGATCACCCCGGTGTGGGCCGCGGTCGGCATGTCGATCAGTTCGTTGACCGTGGTGCTCAATGCCCTGCGTCTGACTCGTCTGCCGAGCGCGCCGGGCATTCACGCCACGTCGGAAAATCGCCCGCTGCCGGCCTGAGCCGCGCGGGCCTGGAGTAGCAGATGCCAGCTCTTTACGTGATGATCCCGGCCGCGCTGCTGATCGTGGCCATCGCTGTGTACATATTTTTCTGGGCAGTGGACAGCGGTCAGTACGACGACCTCGACGGTCCGGCCCACAGCATTTTGTTCGACGATCAGGACCCGAATCACACCGCAGCGGTCGATGAAGCCAAAGCGACCAAACCTGAAGACAAGGCCCCACCCCATGCTTGAATTGGCGCCACTGCTGGTGTCGGCGCTGATCCTCGGCTTGCTCGGCGGCGGTCATTGCCTGGGCATGTGCGGCGGTTTGATGGGCGCGCTGACGCTGGCAATTCCCAAGGAACAACGCAGTCGGCGCTTTCGCTTGCTGCTGGCCTACAACCTCGGGCGCATCCTCAGTTACGCCACGGCTGGTCTGTTGATCGGCCTGGCCGGATGGGCGGTGGCCAACAGTCCTGCGGCGTTGTTCATGCGCGTGCTGGCCGGGCTGCTGCTGATCGCCATGGGTTTGTATCTGGCCGGCTGGTGGAGCGGACTGACCCGCATCGAAAGCCTCGGCCGCGGTTTGTGGCGCTACATCCAACCGGTCGCCAATCGCCTGTTGCCGGTGTCGAGCCTGCCTCGCGCCTTGCTCCTTGGCGCGCTGTGGGGCTGGCTGCCGTGCGGACTGGTTTACAGCACCTTGCTGTGGTCGGCGAGTCAGGGCAATGCGCTGGACAGTGCGTTGTTGATGCTCGCGTTCGGCCTCGGCACCTGGCCGGTGTTGCTCGCGACCGGCCTCGCCGCCGAGCGCGTCACCGCGTTGTTGCGCAAACGCAGCGTGCGCATGGCCGGCGGCTTGCTGGTCATCCTGTTCGGCATCTGGACATTGCCCGGCCCGCATCAGCATTGGCTGATGGGCCATTAAGATCTGCGGTTGATGCAAATCAAGAGCCCCATCGCCTCACCCCGATAGACTCGCCAACACTGCCAGCCTATCCGGGGAACGCCCGCATGCTCGACGCCATTCGTTGGGACACCGATTTGATCCGCCGCTACGACCTGGCGGGGCCGCGCTATACCTCTTATCCCACGGCCGTTCAATTCAACAGTCAGGTCGGCACCTTCGACCTGTTCCACGCCCTGCGCGACAGCCGCAAGGCGCAGCGCCCGTTGTCGCTGTACGTGCATGTGCCGTTCTGCGCGAACATTTGCTACTACTGCGCCTGCAACAAGGTCATCACCAAAGATCGCGGGCGCGCCCTGCCCTATCTGCAACGGCTCGAGCAGGAAATCCAGTTGATCGCCTGCCACCTCGACCCGACCCAGAAAGTCGAGCAACTGCACTTCGGCGGCGGCACTCCGACCTTTCTCAGCCACGATGAGCTACGCCAGTTGATGGCGCATCTGCGCAAGCATTTCAATCTGCTCGACGATGATTCCGGCGACTACGGCATCGAAATCGACCCACGTGAAGCCGACTGGTCGACCATGGGCCTGCTGCGGGAACTGGGCTTCAATCGCGTGAGCATCGGGCTGCAAGACCTCGACCCGGCGGTGCAGCGCGCGGTCAATCGCCTGCAAAGTCTGGAAGAAACCCGTGCGGTAATTGATGCGGCACGCACCCTGCAATTTCGCTCGATCAACATCGACCTGATCTACGGCTTGCCGAAGCAGACCCCGGACAACTTCGCCCGTACCGTCGACGAAGTCATCAGCCTGCAACCGGACCGGCTCTCGGTGTTCAACTACGCGCACCTGCCGGAGCGCTTCATGCCGCAGCGGCGGATCAATGGCAACGAACTGCCGGCGCCCGCACAGAAACTCGAAATGCTCCAGCGCACCATCGAGCAATTGACCGCCGCCGGCTACCGTTACATCGGCATGGATCACTTTGCCCTGCCCGACGATGAACTGGCGGTCGCTCAGGAAGAATCGACGCTACAGCGCAATTTCCAGGGCTACACGACACATGGGCACTGCGATTTGATTGGTCTTGGCGTGTCGGCGATCAGCCAGATCGGTGATCTGTACTGCCAGAACAGCAGTGACCTGAATGAATACCAGAACACCCTGGCCTCCGCGCAACTGGCGACCAGCCGTGGCCTGGTGTGCAACGCCGATGATCGCTTGCGCCGCGCTGTGATTCAGCAATTGATCTGCAATTTCAGCCTGGATTTCGCCGAAATCGAGCGCACCTTCAACGTCGATTTTCAAGGCTACTTCGGCGCACTCTGGCCGCAACTGCAAGACATGGCCAGGGATGGCCTGATCGAACTTGATCGTGATCGGATCAATGTACTACCGGCCGGACGCTTGCTGGTGCGTTCGGTGTGCATGGTCTTCGACGCCTATCTGGAACAGCAGAACCGTCAGCGTTTTTCCCGGGTGATCTGACTTTGGCGTTGCCCTGCGGCTTTATGCCTGTGGGGCAATCTCGCCACAAGCTGGCCTGGATGTCCTCTCGTGGGTTACCCTTACGTCTTATGTGTGTTTTCCCACAAGGATTGAAGAAATGTCTGAGCCAGTTAAACAGCGCGCTCACAACCAGGCACACTGCAAGGATTGCAGCCTGGCCCCTCTCTGCCTGCCACTTTCTCTGAATCTGGAAGACATGGATGCGCTGGACGAAATCGTTAAACGCGGTCGCCCGTTGAAAAAAGGTGAGTTTCTGTTCCGCCAGGGCGACACGTTCGATTCCGTTTTTGCAGTGCGCTCCGGCGCCCTCAAGACCTTCAGCCTGAGCGATGCCGGCGAAGAACAATTGACTGGCTTCCACCTGCCGAGCGAACTGGTCGGCCTCTCGGGCATGGACACCGAGAAACACCCGGTCTCCGCCCAGGCACTGGAAACCACCTCGGTTTGCGAAATCCCCTTCGAACGTCTCGACGAACTGGCCCTGCAACTGCCGCAGCTGCGTCGTCAGCTGATGCGCGTGATGAGCCGTGAAATCCGCGACGATCAGCAGATGATGCTGCTGCTGTCGAAGAAAACTGCCGACGAGCGCATCGCGACTTTCCTGGTGAATTTGTCGGCACGTTTCCGCGCTCGCGGCTTTTCGGCCAACCAGTTCCGCTTGAGCATGTCGCGCAATGAAATCGGCAATTATCTGGGGTTGGCGGTGGAAACCGTGTCCCGGGTGTTCACGCGTTTCCAGCAGAACGCGCTGATTGCTGCCGAGGGCAAGGAAATTCATATCCTCGACCCGATCCAGCTGTGCGCACTGGCCGGCGGCTCGCTCGAAGTCTGATCTCGACCCGCGGCCGAGCGAATCGTTTCAGCCGCGGGTATACTGCGTCGTTTGCAGCCCTGCCAGGACAACTCGACGATGGTCTTCGACTCCTTCGACATCAAATCCCTGATTCGCCCCGTGATCGACTTCCCGAAACCGGGCGTGATCTTCCGCGACATCACCCCGCTGTTTCAGTCGCCGACGGCCCTGCGCCTGGTGATGGACAGCTTCGCCCACCGCTATGTGGAAGCCGATTTCACCCACATCGGCGCGATGGATGCGCGTGGTTTTCTGATCGGCTCGGTGCTGGCCTATCAGTTGAACAAGCCGCTGGTGCTGTTCCGCAAGCAAGGCAAGCTGCCGGCTGACGTGCTGGCCGAGGGTTACGCGACCGAGTACGGCGAAGCCTTCCTTGAAGTGCACGCTGACAGCCTGTGTGAAGGCGATACGGTGGTGATGTTTGATGATTTGATCGCGACTGGCGGTACCCTGATTGCTGCAGCGAACCTGATCCGCCGCATGGGCGCCCGCGTTCACGAAGCGGCGGCGATCATTGATCTGCCGGAGCTGGGTGGTTCGCAGCGTTTGCAGGACATGGGCATTCCGACCTTTTGCCTGACCCAGTTTGCGCTGTCTGATAAATAAGCGGCGTCTGTACTGACGCCATCGTCGGATCGCCGCCCGGGGCAAGCCCGCTCCCACAGTTATCCCGGTCGTTCACAAATAACGTGTACACCCCAAAAACCTGTGGGAGCTGGCTTGCCAGCGATGGGGCCAGTAGCAATAACTCAGATCACAGCCCCATCTGCTTGCTGATGATTTCGTTCATCACTTCCCGCGTTCCGCCGCCAATCGACAGCAAGCGGTTATCCCGATACAACCGCTCCACCAGACTCTCGCGCATGTAACCCATGCCCCCAAGAATCTGCACCGCCTCCGTGGTGATGCGATCCGAGGTGTCCGTAGCGAAATTCTTGGCCATGGATATCTCCTTGATCACACTCTTGCCCGCCGCCATCTTCGCCGCCTGCCGGTAAGTGAACTCCCGCGACACCTCCAGCGCCGTAGCCATTTCGGCGAGGCGATGTTTGATCACCTGAAACTTGCCAATCGGTTTACCGAAAGCCTCACGCTCGCGCGCCCACTTCAGGCTTTCCTCCAGCGCGAGTTGTGAAGTCATGTTAGCCATCAGCGCCAGTGCCAGACGCTCGCTCTGAAAGTTGCCCATGATGCAGGCGAATCCCATGTTTTCTGCGCCGATCAGATTTCCTACAGGCACACGGCAATCGTCGAAGAACAATTCAGCCGTGTCCGACGCCCACCAGCCCATTTTCTTCAGTTGCCGGCCGACGGTGAAACCCGGGGTGCCCTTCTCGATCAGCAACAGACTGATGCCGCCGAAACCCGGCGCGCCGGTGCGCACCGCGACGGTGTAGTAATCGGCGCGGATACCGCTGGTGATGAAGGTTTTGCTACCGCTGACCCGGTAGTAATCGCCGTCACGCACGGCGCGGGTTTGCAGGTTGGCGACGTCGGAGCCGCCGCTTGGCTCGGTAACAGCTAACGCGCTGATCTTCGCGCCGCTGAGCACTTGCGGCACTACGCGATCACGCACTTCCGGGCGCGCCCATTTGACGATGGGTGGCAGGCCGATATCCAGAGAACCCAGGCCCGCGACCAATCCGCCGGAGCCGCAGCGCATCAGCTCTTCGCTGGCGGCGACTTTGGCGAACAGGTCGCCTTCGTGGCTGCCACCGAGTGCTTCGGGATAGCCGATGCCGAGAATGCCGGCGGCGCCGGCCTTCAGGTACAGCTCGCGGGGGAAGCTTTCGGATTCTTCCCACGCGTCAATGTCAGGCAGGATCTCGCGCTCGACGAAACGTCTGACGCTGTCGCGGACCATTTGGTGGCTGGGATCGAAGTATTCCTGGAAGGCAGGCATCGGCGAACTCCACTGAGGGGTTCGCCGACGTTAACCGAGCGCTTGCTTGGTTTTCAACTGGAATGTGTGGGCCAGATAGACCGAGGTGCCTTCATCGCTGGCAAGTCGAATCGTCGCACCGCAGCTCCCACAGGCTTCTGTGTTGTGCACATATTTGTAATCGACACATCCCACTGTGGGAGCTGGCTTGCCAGCGATAGCGTCCGACCAGACACCCAAGTATTCAGAGGGATATCGGTTTCCGCCCGGCAAACGAATGCGCCAGGGTCCCGCCATCCACCAACTCCAGCTCGCCACCCAACGGCACGCCATGAGCGATACGCGAAGCGATCAGGCCTTTGTGCTGCAACAACTGCGCGATGTAATGCGCCGTCGCCTCACCTTCCACAGTCGGGTTGGTCGCGAGAATGACTTCGGTGAAAGTCCCCGCCTCTTCGATCCGCGCCAGCAACTGCGGAATGCCGATCGCCTCCGGGCCAAGGCCATCCAGCGGCGACAAGTGCCCCTTGAGTACAAAGTAGCGACCACGGAACCCGGTCTGCTCGACCGCGTAGACATCCATCGGCCCTTCCACCACGCACAGCAGCGTGTCGTCACGGCGGGTGTCGGCGCATTGCGGGCAGAGGTCGTCTTCGGTCAGCGTACGGCATTGGCGGCAGTGTCCGACCCCTTCCATGGCCTGACCCAGCGCTTGAGACAGGCGCGTGCCGCCGCTGCGGTCGCGTTCGAGCAACTGCAACGCCATGCGCTGGGCAGTTTTCTGACCCACACCCGGCAGAATTCGCAGGGCGTCGATCAGTTGGCGAATCAAAGGGCTGAAGCTCATGGGTAAAAAGTCCGACAAAACAACGAGACGCGGTTTATACCCGCGCCTCCGGCCAGCGTCAAATTCTCAATCCAGGGCGACCCGCACCACCAGTTTGCCGAAGTTGCGCCCCTCCAGCAGCCCGATAAAGGCTTCAGGTGCCTGCTCCAGGCCATCGACCACGTCTTCGCGGAATTTGACCTTGCCATCGCGTACATACGGCACCATCGCGCTGATGAATTCCGGCTGACGATCACCGTAGTCGTCGAACACGATAAAGCCCTGAATCCGCACACGCTTGGTCAGCAGAGTGCGCTGCAACATCGGCAGACGATCCGGACCTGTCGGCGCTTGGGAAGCGTTATAGCCGGCGATCAGACCGCACAATGGAATCCGCGCCTTTGGATTGAGCAGCGGCACCACCGCGTCGAACACATGGCCGCCGACGTTTTCGTAGTAGATGTCGATGCCATCGGGGCAAGCTTTGGCCAGTTGTTCGGCAAAGTCAGGCGCTTTGTGATCGATACACGCGTCGAAACCCAACTCCTCCACCACGTATTTGCACTTCTCGGCACCCCCGGCCACGCCGACTGCGCGCAGGCCTTTGATCTTGGCGACCTGGCCGACGACCGAACCCACTGCCCCAGAAGCTGCGGCCACCACCAGTGTCTCGCCTTCTTTCGGCTGACCGATGTCCATCAGGCCCATGTACGCGGTCATGCCCGGCATGCCCAGCACACCGAGGGCCATCGACGGACTAGGCAGCCCGGATGGTATCGGAATGATGTTGCGCCCGTCGCTGATGCTGTGGCTCTGCCAACCGGTGGCGCCGACCACCAGATCACCTTCGTGGAATTTCGGATGACGCGAGCGCTCGACGCGGCTGACAGCCCCACCGGTCATAACTTCGCCGATTTCTACCGGCGCGGCGTAGGACGGTGCGTCACTCATGCGCCCGCGCATGTAGGGATCAAGAGACAGGTATTGGGTTTTCAGCAGGACCTGGCCGTCTTCGAGATCTGGTAACGCCTCGCGTTCGAGACGGAAGTTTTCCGGGGTCGGCGCGCCCACCGGGCGTGAGGCCAGCACGATGCGCTGGTTGAGGGTCAGAGGGTCGGACATGTCAGCGTCTCCTTCAAGTGAACAATTCTGGGGGTATAGGGAGCAGACCTTTGTGCGGGTATCAGGTTCGATGTTTCTCAGTTACACCGAGTTGACTTCATCGCTGGCAAGCCAGCTCCCACAGTGAATTGTATTGATCACAAAGTATGTGAACAGCTCCGAATCCTGTGGGAGCTGCGGTGCGACGATTCGACTTGCCAGCGATGGCGTCCTTACAGTCCCCCTCGTCGATCAGGCAGACAAAAAAATGCCAGGCGCAATGCCTGGCATTTTTTGTAGCTCATCTGCCACCCGAAGGCGAATCAGAATGGCAGTTTCATGCCCGCTGGCAGACCCATGCCGGCGGTCATGCCGCCCATTTTTTCCTGGCTGTTGGCTTCGATCTTGCGCACGGCGTCGTTGATGGCGGCGGCGACCAGGTCTTCGATCACTTCGCGGTCGTCTTCGTCCAGACCCGGGACCAGGCTCGGGTCGATATTGACCTTTTTCAGGTCATGACGACCGGTCATCACCACGCTGACCAAGTCACCGCCAGCCTTGCCGGTGACTTCAGCGCTGGCCAGTTCTTCCTGCATCTTGGCCATTTTTTCCTGCATCTGCTGTGCCTGCTTCATCAGGCCGGCCATGCCACCTTTCATCATGGGAATCACCTCAAAAGTACTTGGATCAAAACAGCGCCCGGCGATTGCAACCGGGCGCCTTCAGTTATTAGCCCTGACTGACCAGAGCGTCGACAGGTTCAATAGTATCGCTTCGCACGACCGCGCCAAACTGCTGCACCATCTGCTGGATGAACGGGTCGCCGTGGATCGACTCTTCAGCTTCGCGCTGGCGATTGACGCGGCGGCGCGATGCGGCCTGGGCCGGGGTTTCCTGCTCGGGCTTGATCAGCTCCATGGTCAGGGTCAGCGTACGCCCGTGGAACTGGTTCAGCGCATCGTTGAGACGGCGCTGCTGGGTGCTGTTGAACAGTGCGCTGTGCGCCGGATCGAGGTGCAGCAACCAGTGGTCGCCATCGACCGCGATCAGCGTGCAGTTGGCGGCGATGCTGCCGGTCATGCCGGAGATCGGCAATTTCGGGAACAGCTCCAGCCATTGCAGGGCCAGACCGGTGGCCGGCATCGCCGCCGGTTCAGGCTCGGGTTCCGGCTCAGGGTCCGCAGCGTGTTCGCTGGCCAGTTCGTCGAGATAGCTGTAGGCCGAATCCATGTCCGGCTCGATGTAATCCTCGTCCAGCGGCGGCTCATCGTCGTCGCTGCCCGGAGTCGCGGCATCGACGTCGGCCACGGACGGCTCGGGAATCGGCGCGGCGGCCCACTCCGGTGCGTCCGGCACCACGCTGTCAGGGATCGGCAGCGGCATCGGCGGCAGTTCTGGCTGCTCGGCGGCGGTTTCCAGCACGGGCTCGACGGCCGGCTGCTGCATCGGCGCAGGCTCGATCGGGTCGTTCCATGGCAGGTCGACAGCGGCTTCGACGGCGACTGGCTCGGGTTCTGGCTCGGGCGTCGGTTCCGGCTCTGGTTTGGCGATGACCGCCGATACTGGCTCAGGGGCCGGCGCTGGAGCAACTACCGGCGCAGGCGTCGGCTCCACAACAGCAGCGACCACCGGCGCAGGTTTCGGCGCGGCAGCCACTGAGTTTGCGGAATCAACTGTGGCCTGGCTGATCCCCACTGGCTTTAGCGGTTGCCTCGGGGCGTCCGCCGTGTCTGCCGGCCGGAACGCCAGCATGCGCAGCAGGACCATTTCGAAACCGCCGCGCGGGTCTGGCGCCAGCGGCAAGTCGCGGCGACCGATCAGGCCCATCTGGTAATAGAACTGCACGTCTTCGGCCGGCAGCGCCTGAGCCAGTGCCAGCACTCGGTCGCGGTCGCCATGGCCATTGTCGACACCGTCCGGCAGCGCTTGAGCGATGGCCACACGGTGCAACACGTTGAGAATTTCCGAGAGCACGCCATTCCAGTCCGGACCCTGCTCAGCCAGATGGCGCACGGCTTCGAGCAAACCTTTGGCGTCGCCTTCGATCAGCCGATGCAGGACGTCGAAGACCTGTCCGTGATCAAGCGTGCCAAGCATCGCCCGCACATCCGCCGCCAACACCTTGCCTTCACCGAAGGCAATGGCCTGATCGGTCAGGCTCATGGCGTCACGCATCGAACCGTCAGCCGCGCGACCGAGCAACCACAGCGCGTCGTCTTCGAACGGCACGTTTTCCGCGCCTAGTACGTGGGTCAAATGCTCGACCACGCGCTCCGGGGTCATGTTCTTCAGGGAGAACTGCAGGCAGCGCGAAAGAATCGTTGCCGGAAGTTTCTGCGGGTCGGTGGTCGCGAGGATGAACTTGACGTACGGCGGCGGCTCTTCGAGGGTTTTCAGCAGCGCATTGAAGGAATGGCTGGAGAGCATGTGCACTTCGTCGATCAGGTAGACCTTGAAGCGCCCACGGCTCGGCGCGTACTGCACGTTGTCGAGCAGCTCGCGGGTGTCTTCGACCTTGGTGCGGCTGGCGGCGTCGATCTCGATCAGGTCGACGAAGCGCCCTTCATCGATCTCGCGGCACACCGAACACTCGCCACACGGAGTGGAAGTGATACCCGTCTCACAGTTCAGACATTTGGCGATGATCCGCGCAATCGTAGTCTTGCCGACTCCGCGCGTACCGGTGAAAAGGTAGGCGTGGTGCAGGCGCTGGCTGTCCAAGGCATTGATCAGAGCCTTGAGCACATGGGTCTGGCCGACCATTTCGCGGAACGAGCGCGGACGCCATTTACGTGCAAGAACCTGATAACTCATCGAAAACCGTCGCGGCAAGGGAAGCAGAAGCGGCTAATGCTAGCGGAGCAAGGGCAAAATTGCATCCGGTGTAGTCGTCTAATCTGGCTAAGCTGCTTCAGCGGGGGCTGTTATCGGCTCGGGAGCGTGAATGACCGAAGCGTTTATGCAGTGGGGCTGTGGAGGCATGAGCGCGAAAGCGGCCAGTCAGTGCCCATGCGATTCGCGGAATTTCGGTTCTCGGCTTTGGTGATAGTCAACCCACTCCACCACATCGATCGGAACGTACAGCTTGCGCTTGGCGCGGGAGATGGCGATGTACACCGCGCAGATACGCTGATCGAACTCGTAGGCGTCCTTGAACATCACAGTGGTGAGCAACTCGGGAGTCAGCAGCGCCTGATCGAACTCCATTCCGCCCGCGTCCTCAGCCAGCATCAGTACGCAGGGATTAGCCGGGTTGCCGAGCATCCGGTTAAGCAGCGTCAGATCGGCAACTTTGAAGCCTTTTTCCAGCTCCTCCCTGACCCAGTGAAACGACTCATCAAAATGATTGGCGTCGCATACGGCTTGCCAGTCGGGCATGTCGCTGAAATACGGGTGCAAGCCTTTTTCGCTGTATTCAGTGCTATAGAAGTCCGGCTTGAACATGGCGATGGCCGAACCCATGAACTGCTTGAAATCTTCCTGCGCCGTTTTGTCCGGAAAACTGAACGCACAGTTGGTTTTGTGTAGCTCGATAACCCACTTCATCGTGTCCCAGCGCGACGCCGTCAGCACCACACAGCCCTCGGGCGGAACGAAACCCGTCGGGTATTCCTCGATAGCGACGTCGGCATCACGCGCGCCTTCGAAGGGAATCTTGCTCTTCTGCGAATGGCGCGAGATCAGCGGATTGACCAGGCGCTCGACAGCGCGGCCGGAACGTACGGAGAAGCTGATATCGCTCTGGCGAACTTCACGCTTGCGTTTGACCGCCACGCCGCTGGCCTGCTGGTATTCATCGCCGAGGGTGATCAGCACCTGACGGCCGCGCTCGATGATCTGCAGCAGCGGCGCGGGAATGTCCTGGCTTTCGTCGATCAGCACATGCGTGTAGCGCGGCGGCACCAGACAATCGGCCAGGTTTGCGCGTTTCAACAGCAACAACGCGTCGAATCCAGTCTGGCTGCCCCATGCCGGATTCAGCTCAAGGTAACCCCACAGGCGACTGGAATATTCGAGCAGCACGCTGGCGTCCGAACGGGACAATGCCTGAGTGAAATACGGCAGATGGTTGGTCGAGAAACTGTGTTCGCGCGAGCGGCAATAGCGCTCGATCACTTGCAGACAGACATCCAGAGTTGCCTGCCCGTCGTGGTGACGAAACCCGAAGATGTTCAGTTCCTGTGCCACAGCTTGCTTGCTCGCAACCCGCGCCGGGGTATTGGCGAACTGCGGGCGGCGGCCAAGCAATAGCGAATGAGCAAATTGCTGAAAAGTCCGGCCGGCCTTCTTCTCGATCACGCCCTTCATGCGTTTGCGCAGGTTGTCCAGTTTTGCATCGGTGTGCGCCAGCAACAACGTGCGCTCGGGGCGCAAGTGCTCGAGCAACGCGACCAGCAGATGACTCTTGCCGATGCCCGCGTAACCCTGAACGTGCAGGTCTTCATCGAGATTGGCGCGAAAGGTTCTGACCAGTTTGTCTTGCGCAGCGCTCAACCAGCGCTCGCGATGTTTGGGCGTGACCATCTGCTGGCTGAATGGATTGTTGCCGATATGATGGCGAAACTTGTACCCGACATCCCACTTGCCATCGGGCAACAGATAATCGCGCGCCGCCACCTCATCGGCCAGCAGAAAACGCAGGTTCAAACCTTTGATCGCCTGCAGGCCGAAGTACAGTTTGCGCTGATCGAACAGCCGACGCGCCTCGGCCAACAATCCTGCACCGGTTGAACGCCGGGTATCGACCGCCCAACCAATAAGCTTCGCCAGAACCTTTTCAGCCGCAGCGGCGTTCTGGTCGGCCTCCGTCGCTTGCTCCAGATTCTGAATGACCAACACCGCCGCCAGCTCCGGGTCTGTCAGGGCGTCGAGCGCAGCTGCGCCATCGGGCAGCAGCAGGCTCGCGCAGACTTCGTCGGTGACGGGCAAAAAAACGGGATTGGATAATTCGAGATGTTCCGGGTGCATACAACCTCGCAGCCGCGGGAGGACAGGCCGGCTACCATAGGGCATTTCGTATCGAGTGAGAAATCGCAGACACAAAAAAACCGCAGTGGGCGAAACCCATGCAGTTCAGGTTTGGTGCGATTTTTCGTTAAGGTGGCGACCCCACCAGCCACACCCCGGCACACAATGTTCCCGCTGTGGCTGCTTCCTTCCGGATCTGACCAGGTTCACGGGTAATCGTTGCGGGGGGACCGATGGGGTCACCATAACGACGCTTGCCTGTCGGCGAGCCGCGCCATTGTACCTATCTGAGACGAAGTTACAACCGTTGGTTTCAGATTAAAAATATGAAGCGACTCAAGCACTTGCTATTGCGCTTGCAACACCTCGTCCGCCCGGCCACCCTCTTGCTGGATCACCAGATGAATGAAGTGCAGCTTGGCAATCGCCGCCGGCGGCAGCACGAACGGATAGAAATCCGGCTGACCCATGCTGCGTGACAGTTCGTTGAGCATACCGGCCAGTTCGATCCACGCGTTGACGAACGACAGGAACGCCGCGCCGCCCGGATGCTCCGGATCGTAAAGGGTGCTTGGCGGAAACGGTTGGTAGTCGAGATCCATCTCGCGTGCGCTCATGCCAAAACCCAGCGCCGTGTCGACCGCATCCATCATGTGCAGGTAATGCGCCCAGGTTTCCGCCCAGTCTTCCCATGGGTGCATGGTGGCGTAGGCGCTGACGTAGTGCTGCGGCCAGTCGACGGGCGCACCCTGTTGATAATGCCGATCCAGCGCTTCGGCGTAACTGGCGCGCTCGTCGCCGAACAGATTGCGGAAGGCGCCGAGCCACGGGCCGTTGTCGATCAGGCGATCCCAGTAGTAATGCCCGACTTCATGCCGGAAATGCCCGAGCAAGGTGCGATAGGGTTCGTGCATTTGCGCACGCACCTGTTCGCGGTGGGCGTCGTCGGCTTCTTTGATGTCGAGGGTGATCAGGCCGTTGGCGTGGCCGGTCATCGGCGCGTTGCCTTCGAGGTCGACGCCGATGAAATCGAAAGCCAGGCCGGTGTCTTCGTCGTCGGTTTTGGGGATCACTGGCAGGCCGAGGCTGATCAGTTGCGCGACCAGTCGGCGCTTGGCGATTTCGACTTTGCGCCAGCGTTCGGGGTTTTCTGCGACGGACAGGTCAGGAATGGTGCGATTCAGACTGCACGCGGTGCACAGTGCGGTGTGATCATTGGCTGGCAGCAGCCAGTTGCAGGCGGCCGGGGTGTCGAGATTGGCGCAACGGCGGAACAGCCCGGCATCAGGCTCGACATCCAGCGTCCAGGTGCCTTCCTGTGGGCCAGGTTGCAGCGATGTCAGGCGACTGTGTTCCGGTTGATAACCGAGCACTGCGTTGCACGCCAGACATTGGCTGTTACGGAAGAACAACGACTGGCCGCAGCGACACGACCAGATTTTGCTGTTGCGCGAAGGCTCGCCCATGAACGGCGCGACGATGCGGGAACTGAGCTGCTCGAAAAAGCGGTACATGGCGATCTCTCCCAGGGGCTGGCCAAGACTAGATCATTCCCAAGACAACAACGTTCCCCGGCGTTTACACCCTGTGGCGAGGGGATTTATCCCCGCTGGGTTGCGAAGCGACCCCAAATCCGTCGACGCCGATTTGTCTGGCAAACCGCATGAGCCGGATTTACGACTGCTGCGCAGCCGAACGGGGATAAATCCCCTCACCACAGGTTCTAGGTTATATCGAGATGTCGTGGGTTTTGAGGAATGCGATAAACGCTTCTTCATCCATGACTTTCACGCCCAGCTCATTAGCCTTGGTCAGCTTCGACCCGGCGCCCGGCCCAGCCACCACGCAATGGGTTTTGGCGGAAACGGAACCGGCAACTTTGGCGCCAAGGCTTTCCAGATGGTCCTTGGCCACGTCGCGGCTCATCAATTCGACTTTACCGGTCAGCACCCAGGTCTCCCCGGCCAGCGGCAAGCCTTCGACGACTTTCTTTTCGCTTTCCCAGTGCATGCCGAAATCACGCAGTTGCTTTTCAGCAGACTCGGCAAGCTGACGATGCTCGGGCACAGCGAAAAACTCGCGAACCGAATTGGCCTGTTTCTCCGGCAGCGCCTGGCGCATGTCCAGCCAATCGGCGTCCATCACGCCTTGCAGCGAGCCAAACTTGTCCGCCAGCTTCTGCGCCCCGCCCGGCCCGACCGAAGGAATATGCAGCTTGTCGAGGAAGCCGCCGAGCGTGGTGCTGGCGGCAAACTCGGCGCCCAACTCGCCCTGATCCTGAATCTGCAAACCGTGACCGAGCAGCTCGGTGATCACCTGCTGGTTGTGCGCATCTTCGAAGAAGCTGTGAATCTCGTGCGCCACTTCCAGGCCGACGTCCGGCAGATACGTCAGCACCTGTGGCAAAGCCTGCTGCACGCGCTCCAGCGAACCCAGCGAGCGCGCCAACACCTTGGCCGTCTCCTCGCCGACATCGGGAATGCCCAGTGCATAAATGAACCGCGCCAGCCCCGGCTTTTTACTGTCTTCAATCGCAGCGAGCAGTTTGTTGCTCGAAACCTCGGCAAAGCCTTCCAGATCGACGATATCGTCGAACTTCAGCGCATACAGATCGGCCGGCGAACTGACCAACCCTTCGTCGACCAGTTGCTCGACGCTCTTATCACCAAGGCCTTCAATGTCCATCGCACGCCGCGACACGAAGTGAATGATCGCCTGTTTGAGCTGCGCACCGCAGGCCAGACGCCCGACGCAGCGATACACCGCACCTTCGCTGATGGTCTCCTTGCCTTTGCTGCGTTTGACCAGTTGCGTGCGCTCGACGTGCGAGCCACAGACCGGGCAGCTTTCGGGAATCTGCACCGGCCGCGCATCTTCAGGGCGGCGCTCGGTGACCACTTGCACCACTTGCGGGATCACATCACCGGCGCGACGGATGATCACCGTGTCGCCAATCATCAGGCCGAGACGCGCGACTTCGTCCATGTTGTGCAGCGTGGCGTTGGCCACGGTGACGCCAGCCACCTTGACCGGTTTCAACCGCGCAACCGGGGTGACCGCGCCGGTGCGGCCGACCTGAAATTCCACGTCGAGCAGCTCGGTGAGTTCTTCCATGGCCGGGAATTTGTGCGCGATGGCCCAGCGCGGTTCGCGCGCACGGAAGCCCAATTCGCGCTGGTCGGCAATGCTGTTGACCTTGAATACCACACCGTCGATTTCGTAAGTCAGCGCGTTACGCCGCGCGCCAATGTCGCGGTAGTAGTCGAGGCACTCGTCGATGCCTTTGGCCAGTTTCAGTTCGTGACTGATCGGCATGCCCCAGGCTTGCAGTTGCTTGAGATTGCCAATGTGGGTATCGGCGATGTCGGCGGAGATCTGGCCGATGCCGTAGCAGCAGAATTCCAGCGGGCGGTTCGCAGTGATCTTTGAATCCAGCTGACGCAGGCTACCGGCGGCGGCGTTGCGCGGGTTGGCGAACGTTTTGCCGCCGACTTCCAGTTGCGAGGCGTTGAGCCGCTCGAAACCGGCCTTGGACATGAATACTTCGCCACGCACTTCGAGGGTCGCGGGCCAGCCTGTGCCATGCAACTTCAGCGGAATATTGCGCACGGTGCGCACGTTGACGCTGATGTCCTCGCCGGTGGTGCCGTCGCCGCGTGTGGCGCCGCGCACCAATACGCCGTCCTGATACAGCAGGCTGACCGCCAGGCCATCGAGTTTCGGTTCGCAGCTGTATTCCACCGCCGCGCTGCCGCCAAACAGATCGCCGACCGGCAGATCCAGACCTTCGGTCACCCGCCGGTCGAACTCGCGCATGTCGGTTTCTTCGAAGGCGTTGCCGAGGCTGAGCATCGGCACTTCGTGACGCACTTGAGTGAATGCGGTCAGCGCCACGCTGCCGACGCGCTGGGTCGGCGAGTCACTGGTGATCAACTCCGGATTGGCCGCTTCCAGCGCCTTGAGCTCGTGGAACAACCGATCGTACTCGGCGTCCGGAATGCTCGGCTCGTCGAGGACGTGGTAACGGTAGTTGTGCTGATCCAGCTCAGCGCGCAGCTCTAGAATGCGGTTTTTGGCGGCGGTCATGGGTGTTCTCTCATAAAGCAAAAGAGCAGCCGAGGCTGCTCAATCTTTTAATCACAGTAGCTCAAGGCTATGGACATTGTGGCGAGGGAGCTTGCTCCCGCTCGGTGGCGAAGCCGCCGTAATTTTGGGGCTGCTTCGCAGCCCAGCGGGAGCAAGCTCCCTCGCCACAACTGCGGTCTTAACGCTTCTGGGTCAAGGCGCGGCGTTCGAATTCGACGATGCGCTGGCGGTAGTGCTCGATGGTCTGCGCGGTCAGAACGCTGCGCTGGTCATCTTTGAGTTCGCCGTTGAGTTCCTGCGACAGCTTGCGCGCTGCAGCGACCATCACGTCGAAGGCTTGCTTCGGATGACGCGGGCCTGGCAGGCCGAGGAAGAAGCTCACTGCCGGGGTGCTGAAATGGTCGATGTCGTCCAGATCGAAAATACCCGGCTTGACCGCATTGGCCATGGAGAACAGCACTTCGCCGTTGCCGGCCATGCTTTCGTGACGGTGGAAAATATCCATCTCGCCGAAACGCAGACCGCTTTCCAGAATGTTCTGCAACAGCGCCGGGCCTCTGAAGCCGGCGGCGTCGCGGCAGATCACGCTGATCACCAAGACTTCTTCGGCTTGTGGCTGATCTTTTTCCACAGCTGCCGGTGCTGGCTTGGCGTCGTGGACAAAGTCGTCATCACGGCTGCTGAAGCTCGGGCCGTCGTTCAGATCCAGATCAAGATTCAGGTCGCCCTGCGCCGGGCCATTGGCGCCGCGTTTGCCACGCTTGGAAGCGGATTCACGTGGCTCACGCGCTTCACGGGCCGGCATGCTCACCGACGGCAGATCATGCTCGTCGAGTTGCGGCTCTTTATGGTTATCCAGTACGCGAGACGGGCCCAACAGCTCGGCGCTGGTGTCCTCGTCCGGCAAATTGGACAGACTTCGGTCAAGACGGAACTTCAGTTTTCCCTTGCCGCCGCGCATACGGCGCCAGCCATCGAAAAGAATACCGGCAATCACTATGATGCCGATGACGATCAGCCACTCGCGCAGACCGATTTCCATTTAATCCCGTGCCTCTATAAAAAATGCTGAAAAATAAGGGGTTTACACTGCGCAAACCGCTTTAAAACGTGGCGCCAACTCTATGTTCTGACAGGCGTTTTGCCCACGTATACGAAAAATTGACATTAAACTAGCACGACCAAAGGCAACTTTACACCGTCTGTCTCATTGGCTTGCGCGAATATGTCGATTGGCCAGCCAGTCGAATGCGGTAAAAAAGTCCTACAAACCTCAAATACCTTTTCCGACAGCGCGCCGGCTCAGGCATCCACCATCGCCATCGCCTCCTCGACATCCACTGCTACCAGCCGCGAACAACCCGGTTCGTGCATCGTTACACCCATCAATTGATCAGCCATTTCCATGGCGATCTTGTTGTGGGTGATGTAAATGAACTGCACGGTCTGCGACATCTCTTTGACCAAGCGTGCGTAGCGTCCAACGTTAGCGTCATCCAGCGGTGCGTCAACTTCGTCGAGCATGCAGAACGGCGCCGGATTCAATTTGAAGATGGCAAATACCAAGGCCAACGCGGTCAGGGCTTTTTCGCCGCCGGAGAGCAAATGGATGGTGCTGTTCTTCTTTCCGGGCGGCTGCGCCATGATCGTCACCCCTGTATCGAGTAGATCTTCGCCCGTCAGTTCCAAATACGCGCGGCCACCACCGAAAACTTTTGGGAAAAGCGCCTGTAATCCGCCATTGATCTGATCAAAGGTATCTTTGAAACGGTTACGCGTTTCCTTGTCGATCTTGCGAATGACGTTTTCCAGCGTTTCCAGCGCTTCCACCAGATCGGCGTTTTGCGCATCCAGATAACGTTTACGCTCGGACTGTTGCGTGTATTCGTCGATGGCCGCGAGGTTGATCGCGCCCAGACGCTGAATCCGCGCATTGATCCGCTCAAGTTCTTCTTCGGCGTCCTTTTCACTGACCTCGGCGGTCAGGGTATTGAGCACGCCGTGCAAGTCATAACCGTCTTCCAGCAGTTGATCCTGCAAGGCCTTGCGACGCACGGTCAGGGCTTGCCATTCCATGCGCTGCTGTTCGAGCTGGCCACGGATCAATTGCGATTGTTGTTCGGCCTGAGTCCGGCGTTTTTCCGCGTCGCGCAATTCGCGATCGGCATCTTCCATGGCAATTTGCGCGGTCTTGAGTTCTTCGTCGACGCTCATGCGTTTGTCGAGCAACTCTTCCAGTTTCAGGCGCAGCTCTTCCAGCGGAGCCTCGCCCTCCTCCAGGTTCAGACTGAGTTGTTCACGTTTTTCGGTGAGGCGTTCGGCCTGCATTTCCAGACGCTCAAGCGCCTGACGCGTGGAGTCGTGTTGCGCGCGTAGCGAGCCGAGACGCACAGCCAATTGATGGGCGTGATCCTTGTGCTGGCGCGCTTCCTGCCGCACGCGGTCGAGGCGTTCGCGCAGGCTGTCGCGCTGAGCCAGCAGCAATTCGCGTTGCTCGGTATCCAGCGCCATGGCGTCGAGGGCGTCCTGCAATTGAATGCGCGCTTCGCCGACGTTTTCGTGTTCCAGCGCGCGCTGCTCACCCAGCTCGACAAGTTCTTCATCGAGACGTTTGCGACGCAGCGTCAGTTGCTCAGCCTTGGCTTTGCCGGCGGACAACTGGGCTTTCAATTCACCTTGCTGACGCGCTTCGTCTTGCAGCAAGCGGCGCAAATGTTCACGACCGTTTTCCTGCTGACGCTGTTGCGCGCGCAGGGTCTGCAAGCGGTTTTCCATGGCCTCGACCGTGGCTTCGCGCTCTTCGCGTTCCAGATGCAGATCCTGGATTTCCTGACCGCGCGCGAGCATGCCGCTTTCGGCTTCGCTGGCACGGCGCACCCGCAGAAAATGCCGGCCGATCCAGTAACCGTCGCGGCTGATCAGGCTTTGTCCGGCAGCCAATTGACCGCGCAGGGCCAACGCCTGCTCAAGACTGTCGACCGGTTTGACCTGACCCAGCCACGGCGACAGATCGATCTGTGCTTCGACCTTGTCGAGCAGACTGCCGGGCACGCGCACGCCATCGTTGCCCGGGCTGAGCAGGCGCAAATCGCCTTGGCTGAAACCGGACAGATCGAAGCCGTCGAAATCATCCACCAGCACCGCTTGCAGATCGGCGCCGAGCACGGTTTCCACCGCCAGCTCCCAACCGGCCTCGACCTTCAGGCCTTCAGCCAGACGCGGACGCTCGGCGAGGTTGTGCTCCTTCAGCCATTCGGCGGTGCCGGTGCCCGGATCAAGCGCGGCTTGCTGCAAGGCTTCGAGCGATGCGAGGCGACCGTTGAGCCGCTGCAAATCGCCTTGCGCCTGCTGCTGCGCGGTGAGCGCTTGCTGCAATTCCTGACGCAGTTGTTCGAGTTTTTCGACCTGCGCTTCTTCACTGGTCTGCAAATCTTCAAGGGTGGCTTCGGACTCGGCGAGTTGTTCGCTGAGCTCCATGATCGCCGCGTCTTCCGGATCGGCCGAGAGCAACGCGCTTTCTTCGCCGAGACGTTTTTGCCGATCAGCGAGGCGCTCCATGCTGGTTTCCAACTGCTGGATGCGCGACTGCTGCACTTCGGCCTGACGCCGTGGCTCGGCGGCGGTCAGGTTGAAGGTGTCCCATTGCTCCTGCCAGCCATGCATGGTGGTTTCGGCATCTTCCAGCGCGGCGGCGGCTTCTTCAGCAGCGGCGCTGGTGATTTCCTGCTCGGGCGTCAGTTGATCCAGCTCTTCGCCGAGGGTCAGCAGCAACGTGCGGTCGTGGCCCAGGTGCGATTCGGTTTCGAGTCGCGCGCGCTCGGCTTCTTTCAGATCATCCTGCAATTGGCGCAAACGCTGCTGGCCGTGCTGGATGCTCTGTTCGACGCGGGCGATGTCGCCACCGACCGAATAGAAGCGCCCCTGCACCAGATTGAAGCGCTCCGACAGATCATGGTGCCCGTCGCGCAGGCGTTCGATGGCCGCATCGGCGTTGCGTTGCTCGGCGACCAGCGCTTCGAAACTGATTTCCTGGGTGCCGATGATCGCTTCGCGCTGACCGACCTGATCGTTCAGATCCTGCCAGCGCAGCGCCGACAGTTGCGCCTTGAGCTGACGCTCTTCGCCCTTGAATTCCTGATACTTCTTCGCGGCCTCGGCCTGGCGGTGCAAGCGCTCGAGTTGACGCTCGAGTTCATCGCGCAGGTCAGTCAGACGAGCGAGGTTTTCGTGAGTGCGGCGGATACGGTTTTCAGTCTCGCGCCGCCGCTCTTTGTACTTGGAGATCCCCGCCGCTTCTTCGATGAAGTTGCGCAGATCTTCCGGTTTGGATTCGATCAGCTTGGAGATCATCCCCTGCTCGATGATCGAGTAGCTGCGCGGGCCGAGGCCGGTGCCGAGGAAGATATCGGTGATGTCGCGGCGACGGCATTTGGTGCCGTTGAGGTAATAAGTGGTCTGGCTGTCGCGAGTGACTTTACGCCGGATCGAGATCTCGGCGTATGCCGCGTAGGCGCCGATCAGCGTGCCGTCGGAGTTATCGAAGACCAGTTCAATGCTCGCCTGGCTCACCGGTTTGCGACTGGTCGAACCGTTGAAGATGACGTCGGTCATCGATTCGCCACGCAGGTTTTTCGCCGAACTTTCGCCCATCACCCAACGTACGGCGTCGATGATGTTCGACTTGCCGCAACCGTTCGGCCCGACGACCGCCGCCATGTTACTGGGGAAGTTCACCGTGGTCGGGTCGACGAAGGATTTGAATCCCGCCAGTTTGATGCACTTGAGCCGCAAGGTCAGGCAACCGTCAGGGCGGACACCACCAGATCGCAGCTGCGCTGGGCGTAAGCCGTCAACACGATGCGGATCTGCGGCAAATCACGGGCGAGTACGGCGGCGAGCAAGCGTTCGAACAGTTCGAGAAATTCGCTCATCTCGGCTTTGCGCTGTTCGAGGGCGAGGAAATACGCACGGCTCATGGCCGGTTGCAGGTTCTCGACGGTTTCTTGCAGGTACGGATTGTTGGCGAACGGGTACGCGGCGCGCATCACGTTGAAGCTGTCGTCAACGAAGGTGCGGATGTCCTGACGCTCGTAGCTGGCGGCCAGACGCTGCTGGATCTGCACGAACGGCGCCATGTCGGACTGGACTTGCCAGCCGTTGGCCACCGAGTTACCGAGCAGGATGTACAACTCGCTCATCAGCGTGCACAGGCTCTGCACCTTGTGCGCCGTGAGTTCGGTAACGTGCGCGCCACGGCGCGGTAGGATCGCGATCAGGTGCCGGCGTTCGAGGATCAGCAAGGCTTCACGGACCGAACCGCGACTGACGTTGAGCGCCAGCGTGACCTTCTGTTCCTGGATGCGCTCTCCCGGCTTCATTTCGCCACGAATGATTCGTTCGGCGAGGTGGTGAGCAATTTGCTCGGCGAGGCTGTCCGGCGCCTTGAACGTCATGGTTGTCCTTCAAACTCTTCGATCTGCACAAGCGGCGCAGTGTAGCGCAATGCGCGGTCATGGCGGAGTGCCCGCACAGCGGTTTTTGGCACGAATCCCGCAAAAAAGCAGGGGATCGATACAAGGTCAATACTGAATAGACAGGTTGTTTATCGACAAAGCCGATTTTCTTGACCTTTAAGTCAGAAAACAATTGACCGAAAAGTCAGAGCTGCTAAATTCGGTTCAAGTCGCTTAACAACAATAATGAGTCTGCGAGGCCTTCCGTGATCCAGTTTTTACTAAACCAGGAACTCCGTAGCGAGCACGCCCTGGACCCGAACCTGACCGTGCTCAATTACCTGCGTGAACACGTGGGCAAATCCGGTACCAAAGAAGGCTGCGCCAGCGGTGACTGCGGCGCTTGCACCGTGGTGGTCGGCGAGTTGCAAACGGATGACGACGGTCGCGAGCACATTCGCTATCGCAGCCTCAATTCGTGCCTGACCTTCGTTTCGTCGCTGCACGGCAAGCAATTGATCAGCGTCGAAGACCTCAAACATCAGGGCGAACTGCACAGCGTGCAGAAAGCCATGGTCGAGTGCCACGGCTCGCAGTGCGGCTTCTGCACTCCGGGTTTTGTGATGTCGCTGTTCGCGCTGCAAAAGAACAGCGATGCGCCGGATCATGCCAAGGCCCACGAAGCGCTGGCCGGCAACCTCTGCCGCTGCACCGGCTACCGACCGATTCTGGCCGCCGCCGAACAATCCTGCTGCGGCAAGCAACCCGATCAGTTTGATGCTCGCGAAGCCGAGACCATAGACCGCCTCAAAGCCATCGCGCCCACCGATATCGGCGAACTCAACAGCGGCGACAAGCGCTGCCTGGTGCCGCTGACGGTCGCCGATCTGGCCGATCTCTACGACGCTTATCCACAAGCACGCCTGCTGGCGGGCGGCACCGACCTCGCGCTGGAAGTCACCCAGTTTCACCGCACGTTGCCGGTGATGATCTACGTCGGCAACGTCGCCGAAATGAAGCGCATCGAGACATTCGATGATCGCATCGAAATCGGCGCCGCTGCCGCCCTCTCCGACTGCTACGAAGCGTTGAACGCCGAGTACCCGGATTTCGGCGAATTGCTGCATCGCTTCGCCTCGCTGCAGATCCGCAACCAAGGCACCCTCGGCGGCAACATCGGCAACGCCTCGCCGATCGGTGACTCACCGCCGCTGCTGATCGCCCTCGGCGCGCAGATCGTGCTGTGCAAGGGCGAAGTCCGCCGCACGCTCAACCTCGAAGACTATTTCATCGACTACCGCGTCACTGCGCGTCAGGAAAGCGAGTTCATCGAGAAGATCATCGTGCCGCGTGCCAGCGCGGAACAACTGTTCCGCGCCTACAAGGTTTCCAAGCGTCTGGACGATGACATTTCTGCGGTGTGCGCCGCGTTCAATCTGCGCGTGGAAAACGGCGTAATTGCTGACGCCCGCGTCGCCTACGGTGGCATGGCCGCGATCCCGAAACGTGCGGCGCATTGCGAAGCCGTGCTGCTCGGCCAGCCGTTCAACAACGCCGTGATCGAACGCGCCTGCGCCGCGCTGGCAGAAGATTTCACCCCGCTCTCGGACTTCCGCGCCAGCAAGGAATATCGCCTGCTCAGCGCGCAGAATCTGCTGCGCAAATACTTCATCGAACTGCAAACACCGCACATCGAGACTCGGGTGACCGCTTATGTCTAACCATCACGGCGTAGAAAAAACCCAGGCTGAACTGGCCGAACTGTTCGCCAAGGATCTGACCAGCGGTGTCGGCCGCAGCGTCAAGCACGACAGCGCGGCCAAGCATGTGTCCGGTGAAGCGCAGTACATCGATGACCGGCTCGAATTTCCCAACCAGTTGCACCTTTATGCACGCATGTCGGATCGCGCCCACGCGAAAATCATCAGCATCGACACCACGCCGTGCTACGCCTTCGAAGGCGTGCGCATCGCCATCACCCACAAAGACGTGCCGGGCCTGAAAGACATCGGCCCTTTGCTGCCGGGCGATCCTCTGCTGGCGATTGACGACGTGCAATTCGTCGGTCAACCAGTGCTGGCCGTGGCCGCAAAAGATCTCGAAACCGCGCGCAAAGCCGCGATGGCCGCGATCATCGAATACGAAGATCTGGAGCCGGTACTCGACGTGGTCGAAGCCCTGCGCAAACGCCATTTCGTGCTCGACAGCCACACCCATCAGCGCGGCGACTCGGCCGGCGCATTGGCGACTGCCGAACATCGTATTCAAGGCACGCTGCACATCGGCGGCCAGGAGCATTTCTATCTGGAAACGCAGATTTCCTCGGTGATGCCCACCGAAGACGGCGGCATGATCGTCTACTGCTCCACACAGAACCCCACCGAAGTGCAGAAACTGGTGGCCGAAGTCCTCGACGTATCCATGAACAAAATCGTCGTCGACATGCGCCGCATGGGCGGCGGTTTCGGTGGCAAGGAAACTCAAGCCGCCAGCCCGGCGTGCCTGTGCGCGGTGGTTGCGCACCTCACCGGCCAGCCGACCAAGATGCGCCTGCCACGCGTCGAAGACATGCTGATGACTGGCAAGCGTCACCCGTTCTACGTCGAGTACGACGTCGGCTTCGACAGCACCGGGCGCCTGCACGGGATCAACATGGATCTGGCCGGCAACTGCGGCTGCTCGCCGGACTTGTCGGCATCAATTGTCGACCGCGCGATGTTCCACTCGGACAACTCGTACTACCTCGGCGACGCGACCATTAATGGTCATCGCTGCAAGACCAACACCGCGTCGAACACCGCCTACCGTGGCTTCGGCGGCCCGCAAGGCATGGTCGCCATCGAAGAAGTGATGGACGCGATTGCCCGCCACTTGAACCTCGATCCACTGGCGGTGCGCAAGGCCAACTACTACGGCAAGACCGAGCGCAACGTCACGCATTACTACCAGACCGTCGAGCACAATATGCTCGAAGAGATGACCGCCGAACTGGAAGAAAGCAGCCAGTATTACGAGCGCCGCGAAGCGATCCGTCGCTACAACGCCAACAGCCCGATTCTGAAAAAAGGCCTCGCGCTGACCCCGGTGAAATTCGGTATTTCCTTCACCGCGAGCTTCCTCAATCAGGCCGGCGCGCTGATCCACGTCTACACCGACGGCAGCATCCATCTGAACCACGGCGGCACCGAGATGGGCCAGGGTCTGAACACCAAAGTCGCGCAAGTCGTGGCCGAAGTGTTTCAGGTGGAAATGGATCGGGTGCAGATCACCGCGACTAACACTGACAAGGTGCCTAACACCTCACCGACCGCGGCTTCCAGCGGTGCTGACCTTAACGGTAAGGCTGCGCAGAATGCGGCAGAAATCATCAAGCAACGGCTGATCGAATTCGCCGCCCGCCACTTCAAGGTCAGCGAAGAAGATGTGGAATTTCACAATGGCCATGTACGGGTTCGCGATCACATCCTGACCTTTGAAGCGCTGATCCAGTTGGCGTATTTCAATCAGGTTTCGCTGTCGAGCACCGGGTTCTACAAGACCCCGAAAATCTACTACGACCGCAGCCAGGCGCGTGGTCGGCCGTTCTACTATTTCGCCTTCGGCGCGGCGTGCTGTGAAGTGATCGTCGACACCCTGACCGGCGAGTACAAAATGCTGCGCACCGACATCCTGCACGACGTCGGCGCTTCGCTGAACCCGGCCATCGATATCGGTCAGGTCGAGGGCGGTTTCGTGCAGGGCATGGGCTGGCTAACCATGGAAGAGCTGGTGTGGAACAACAAGGGCAAGCTGATGACCAACGGCCCGGCCAGCTACAAGATCCCGGCGGTGGCGGACATGCCGCTGGACCTGCGGGTAAAGCTGGTGGAAAACCGCAAGAACCCGGAAGACACGGTGTTCCATTCAAAAGCGGTCGGTGAGCCGCCGTTCATGCTCGGGATTGCGGCGTGGTGTGCGCTCAAGGATGCGGTGGCCAGTCTCGCTGACTATAAGCATCAGCCGAAGATTGATGCGCCGGCGACTCCGGAGCGAGTGTTGTGGGGGTGTGAGCAGATGCGCCAGCTCAAAGCGGTGAAAACCGTCGAAGCTGAAACCGAGTTGGCTTCACTCTAAAACCGCATCGCGGCCATCGCTGGCAAGCCAGCTCCCACAGGTTTGGCGTGGAATCCCAATTTTGTGGACACCATAAAACACTGTGGGAGCTGGCTTGCCAGCGATGAGGCCCGAACAGACAACGAAGATGTCGAGGTGAATATGTACAACTGGATCGACGCCCTCGCCGACCTGCAGAACCAGGGCGAGCCCTGTGTTCTGGTGACGATCATCGAAGAGCTCGGCTCGACGCCGCGCAACGCCGGCTCGAAGATGGTCGTCAGCGCTCGCCAGACTTTCGACACCATCGGTGGCGGGCATCTGGAATACAAAGCCATGCAGATCGCCCGCGAGATGCTCGCCAGCGGCAAGCAGGACACGCATCTGGAACGCTTCAGCCTCGGCGCCAGCCTTGGCCAGTGCTGCGGCGGCGCCACGGTGTTGCTGTTCGAACCAATGGGCCAGGTACAGGCGCAAATCGCGGTATTCGGTGCGGGCCACGTCGGCCGCGCGCTGGTACCCTTGCTCGCCAGCCTGCCATGCCGGGTGCGCTGGATCGATTCGCGCGAGGACGAATTCCCCGCGCAGATTCCCCACGGCGTACGTAAAATCGTCAGCGAAGAACCGGTGGACGAAGTCGACGACCTGCCCGCCGGCAGCTATTGCATCGTCATGACCCACAACCATCAACTGGATCTGGAACTGACTGCCGCGATCCTCAAACGCAACGACTTCACCTGGTTCGGCCTGATCGGGTCGAAGACCAAACGCGCCAAGTTCGAACACCGTTTGCGTGACCGTGGCTTCGACGCCAGCGTCGTGCAGCGCATGCGTTGCCCGATGGGCATCGGCGAAGTCAAAGGCAAGTTGCCGGTGGAAATCGCCATCTCCATTGCCGGCGAAATCATCGCCACCTACAACGCCAATTTCGGCCAGCAGACTGCCAGCGCCGAACCGATTGCCAAACTGCTGCCGGTTTCGCGGCGCAGTCAGGCCACAAAACTCAAAGCCTCAAATTGATCAGAGAACCCTCATGCCCCTGACTCGCAAAGCCTACCGCGCCGCCATCCTGCACAGCATTGCCGACCCCGCCGAGGTCGGCATCGAAGCTTCCTACGAATATTTCGAGGACGGTCTGCTGGTGGTCGATGACGGCAAGATCAGCGCCCTCGGCCACGCCAGTGACCTGCTGCCGACTCTGCCGGCGGACATCGAGATCAACCACTATCAGGATGCGCTGATCACCCCCGGCTTCATCGACACGCACATCCATTTCCCGCAAACCGGCATGGTCGGTGCCTACGGCGAGCAACTGCTCGACTGGCTGAACACCTACACCTTTCCGTGCGAAAGCCAGTTCGCCGACAAGGCCCACGCCGACGAAGTTGCCGACATTTTTGTCAAGGAACTGCTGCGCAACGGCACCACCACCGCGCTGGTGTTTGGCAGCGTGCATCCGCAATCGGTGAACGCGTTCTTCGAAGCCGCCGAGAAGCTCGACCTGCGCATGATCGCTGGCAAGGTGATGATGGATCGCAATGCGCCGGACTATCTGACCGACACGCCGGAATCGAGCTATGTCGACAGCAAGGCGTTGATCGAGCGCTGGCACGGCAAAGGTCGTCTGCACTACGCAGTGACGCCGCGCTTCGCCCCGACCAGCACCCCGGAACAGTTGACCCTCGCTGGTCAATTGCTCGGCGAGTACCCGGATCTGTACATGCAGACCCACATCAGCGAAAACCTCAAGGAAGTCGAGTGGGTCAAGGAGCTGTTCCCGGAGCGCAAGGGCTATCTCGACGTTTACGATCACTTCAAGTTGCTCGGCGAGCGCTCGGTGTTCGCCCACGGCGTGCACCTGTGTGACGACGAATGCGCGCGCCTGGCAGAGACCGGTTCAGCGATCGCCTTCTGCCCGACCTCGAACCTGTTCCTCGGCAGCGGTTTGTTCAATCTGCCGATGGCCGAGAAGCATAAAGTCAATGTCGGCCTCGGGACTGACGTTGGCGGCGGCACCAGTTTCTCGCTGCTGCAGACCTTGAATGAAGCATACAAAGTGATGCAGTTGCAGGGTGCGCGTTTGAGCCCGTTCAAATCGTTGTATCTGGCGACTTTGGGCGGTGCGCGTGCGCTGCGTCTGGAGGACAAGATCGGTAATCTGCAGCCGGGCAGCGACGCAGACTTCCTGGTGCTGGATTACAACGCCACGCCGCTGTTGAGCTATCGCTTGAAGCAGGCCAACAACATTGCCGAGACGTTGTTTGTGTTGATGACGCTGGGCGATGACCGGACGGTTGCCCAGACCTATGCCGCGGGTGCGTTGGTGCATCAGCGCTAGTTTTCTGCGGACAAAAAAATCCCCCGGTACTGCTCAGTCCGGGGGATTTTTTGTGCCTGTTGGATTGTCATCGCTGGCAAGTCGGTCTACTTTAAAGCTTCGCGCTCGGGCGCCCCGGCTTCTTGGTCTGCAACAAATGCGAGAACACCGCATGCAGATCATCCGACGCACTTTCCTCATCGAGGTTGAGTTTGCTGTCGATGTGATCCATGTGATGCATCATCAGATCCACCGCCAACTCGCCGTTGCGCGCTTCGATAGCGTCGATCAACTGGGTGTGTTCGTCGTAGGAACAGTGCGAACGGTTGCCGCTTTCATACTGCGCGATGATCAACGAAGTCTGCGAAACCAGGCTGCGCTGGAAGCTGATCAGCGGTGCGTTCTTCGCCGCTTCTGCCAGTTTCAGGTGGAATTCACCCGACAGACGGATACCGGCGCCGCGATCACCACGGGAGAAGCTGTCGCGTTCGTCGTTGACCATTTGCCGCAGTTCGGCAATTTCTTCAGCCGTCGCGTGTTGCACCGCCAGCTCAGTGATCGCGCGCTCTACCAGACGGCGGGCGAGGAACACTTGGCGCGCCTCTTCGACGCTCGGGCTGGCAACCACGGCGCCACGATTGGGCCGCAACAACACCACGCCTTCATGGGCCAGACGCGAGAGTGCGCGGCGAATGATGGTGCGGCTGACCCCGAAAATTTCCCCCAGCGCTTCTTCGCTCAACTTGGTGCCGGGCGCCAGGCGCTGTTCGAGGATGGCCTCGAAGATATGCGCGTAGACAATATCGTCCTGGGTGCCGGTGCGGCCGGCTTTGCCTGCTCGCGGTTGTTTCTTGAGGGGTTGCAACTGTTCGTTCATGGGCACTCGAGTCGGAAGAACTGCGGCGAATAGACCGTGACTGTAATACGGCACAGTAGGTCGCTGGCAAGTATCGCGTAAAAAACACGCCGATTGTACACAATGGATGGTGGCAACACGACTGTACGGCTGTTTGTGACTTCCGCTGTATTGCAACGCTCCGTTACGTTTGAGTTTAGGCTTGAAAACCAAAACTGCCGCCACGCAACATTGTGGCGAGGGAGCTTGCTCCCGCTCGGCTGCGCAGCAGTCGTAAACCTTTGACGCGGTCTGGCTGACACTACGGCGATGCCTGCATTGGGGCTGCTTCGCAACCCAGCGGGAGCAAGCTCCCTCGCCACAAAAGCTGAGCCAGGCATAAAAACCTGTTGGATTCACTGCTTCTATAAACAAGGAACACCGCTGTCATGAACGACATCACCCACACGCGCCTGCGCCCTTTCGCGGACACTTCGCCCTCGGCCATCGTCGCCGGGTTCATTGCGATGATGACCGGCTACACCAGTTCACTGGTGCTGATGTTCCAGGCCGGGCAAGCGGCGGGCCTGAGCAGCGGGCAGATTTCCTCGTGGATCTGGGCGATTTCGATTGGCATGGCCGTTTGCTCGATCGGCCTGTCGCTGCGCTACCGCACGCCGATCACGATTGCCTGGTCGACGCCCGGCGCTGCATTGCTGATCACCAGCCTCGGCGGCGTGAGTTATGGCGAAGCGATTGGCGCCTATGTCACCTGCGCGGTGCTGGTGACCATTTGCGGTATGACCGGCAGTTTCGAACGGCTGGTGAAAAAGATTCCGGCATCGCTGGCGGCCGCGTTACTGGCGGGGATTCTGTTCAAGATCGGCAGCGAAATCTTCGTTGCCGCGCAGCACCGCACCGGGCTGGTGCTGGGGATGTTCTTCACTTATCTGGTGGTGAAGCGTCTGTCGCCGCGCTATGCAGTGCTTGCCGCGTTGCTGATCGGCACCGCGCTGTCGGGCTTCATGGGGCTGCTGGACTTCAGCGCTTTTCATCTGGAAGTGGCGACGCCGGTGTGGACCACGCCGCACTTCTCGCTCGCGGCAACCATCAGCATCGGCATCCCGCTGTTCGTGGTGGCGATGACCTCGCAGAACATGCCCGGCATCGCCGTATTGCGCGCCGACGGTTACAACGTCCCGGCCTCGCCGCTGATCACCACCACCGGCATCGCCTCGCTGCTGCTGGCGCCGTTCGGTTCGCATGGCATCAACCTCGCGGCGATCAGTGCGGCGATCTGCACCGGGCCGCATGCGCATGAGGATCGCAACAAGCGCTACACCGCTGCGGTGTGGTGCGGGATTTTCTACGGGATCGCCGGGGTGTTCGGCGCAACATTGGCGGCGCTGTTTGCTGCGCTGCCGAAAGAACTGGTGCTGTCGATTGCCGCGCTGGCACTGTTCGGTTCGATCATCAATGGTTTGAGCATTGCCATGACCGAGGTCAAGGAGCGCGAAGCGGCGCTGATTACCTTCATGGTCACGGCGTCGGGGCTGACGCTGTTTTCCATCGGTTCGGCGTTTTGGGGGATTGTCGCGGGGGTGTTGACGCTGGTGATTCTGAATTGGCGTAAAGCCTGAAAGCGAAAGATCCAGCAAAAAAAACGGCGACCCTTGGGTCGCCGTTTTTCATTACATCACTTTGCCGCGTTGACCGGTGTTTCCGGGTACCACACGTCCAGCAGCGGGCTGACGGTCATACCGGTCAGCTCAGTGCGGGATTTCAGCCAGGCTTCAACAGCAGCGCGCTGCTCTTCGTTGACCGAGCCACGCTTCTGCAGGCAAACCAGACCGAAGTCATCGCCGCCAACATAACCCAGACCGTTGGCTTCCATGGCTTCTTTGATGAATGCTTCGAGGAAAGCGTCAATGGCTTCTTCGGACAAGTCTTCTTTGAAGTCCAGGTTCAGTTCGAAACCCAGCTCTTGAAATTCATCGACGCACAGTTTTTTGCGCAGACGCTGGGAACGGTTAGTCGCCATTGGAACAATCCTCTTAAGTAATAACGGCCGGCACTTTAGCAGTTTAAGCCGCGTTTTGCCCGTCTCTGTGGGACGTGCGTGTGACCGCCCGTAAAAAAATCGCCGATTAGCCGCCCCGGATCGGGCACAAGCGGTAACACCTTGGGGCATAATGCCGACACTTTCATGACCACTGAGGGCTTTTTCATCCATGTCCTCGTCTTTTTTCCCCTCGGCTGTAGGGTTTTATTTCATATGATCAAATCGTTGCGTCCTCTGCTCCTCGCCGGCCTTCTTATGCCGCTGGCCCTGTCTGTCTCCGCCGCCACCATCAACACTGCCCTGACCCCCAACGTCGAAAAAGCCCTGAAAGCCAGCAAGCTGCAGCCCAACGCGCTGTCGCTGGTGATGGTGCCACTCGATGGTCCGGGCAACCCGACCGTGTACAACGCCGACGTGTCGGTCAACCCGGCCTCGACCATGAAGCTGGTCACGACTTACGCAGCGCTGGAAATGCTCGGCCCCAATCACCAGTGGAAAACCGAGTTCTACACCGACGGCGACCTGAGCGGCGGCATTCTCAACGGCAACCTCTACCTCAAGGGTGGCGGCGATCCGAAGCTGAACATGGAAAAACTCTGGCTGCTGATGCGCGACCTGCGCGCCAACGGCGTAACTCAGATCACCGGGGATCTGGTGCTGGATCGCGGCTTCTTCGTGCAGCCGCAACTGCCGGAATTCAACGACGACGGCAATGACGAGAACAAACCGTTCCTGGTCAAACCCGACTCGCTGCTGGTCAACCTCAAGGCTCTGCGCTTTGTTGCGCGCAATGACGGCGGCCGCGTGCTGATTTCGGTCGAGCCGCCGATTGCAAGCATCAAAATTGAAAACACCGTCAAAGCGATCAACTCCAAGCAATGCACTGGCGGCGTGCGCTACAACCCGGTGCCGCAAGCCGATGGCAGCGTGACCGTGACCGTGGCCGGTCAGTTGGGCGATGGCTGCAGCTCGCAGACTTACCTGTCGCTGCTTGATCACGCGACTTACACCGCTGGCGCCGTGCGCGCGATCTGGAAGGAACTGGGCGGCAGCATTCAGGGCCGCGATCGTCTGGCGCCAACCCCGAGCAGCGCCAAAGTGCTGGCCCGGGCGTTCTCGCCGGATCTGGCGGAGATCATCCGCGACATCAACAAATACAGTAACAACACCATGGCCCAGCAGCTGTTCCTCAGCCTCGGTCAGAAATTCCGCAACGATGCCGACGGCGACGACGCCAAGGCTGCGCAACGCGTCGTGCGTCAGTGGCTGGCGAAGAAAGGCATCACCGCGCCGCATCTGGTGATGGAAAACGGTTCCGGGCTGTCCCGCGCCGAACGCGTCAGCGCCCGTGAAATGGCGGCCATGCTGCAAGCCGCGTGGCACAGCCCGTACGCCGCCGAGTACATCAGCTCGCTGCCGATTGCCGGTACCGACGGCACCATGCGCAAACGCCTGAAGACCACCGCAATGCGCGGCGAAGCCCACGTCAAGACCGGCACCCTGAACACCGTGCGGGCGATTGCCGGTTTCAGCCGTGATGTGAATGGCAACACCTGGGCGGTGGTGGCGATCCTCAACGACAAAGCTCCGTTTGGCGCGTCGTCGGTGCTGGATCAGGTGCTGCTGGATCTGTATAAACAGCCGCGATTGGCACAGACTGCGTCAGTTTTGTAACCACACCACAAAACACTGTGGGAGCGGGCTTGCCCGCGATGGCGGTTTGTCAGTCACTACATGTGCTGGCTGGACGGACGCTATCGCTGGCAAGCCAGCTCCCACAGGATTTGCGCCGTGCTCAATTTCAGTTCATCTCCCGCTCAACCCGATCCCGCCCGTGCTGCTTGGCGGCATACACGCCGGAGTCGGCGCGCAGTAATAACGCATCCGCGCCCTCGCCCACTCGCCAACTGGCGATGCCGAAACTCGCCGTCACCACCCCGACCACATCGACCGGCTCGCTGCGCAACCCCTGCCACAACTCCACCGCCAACATGTAGGCATGCTCGCCATCGATGTCCGGGCACAACACCATGAACTCCTCGCCGCCCAAGCGGCAGAACACATCCGTCCGGCGCAGCCGATGGCCAATGCGCTCGCACACCGCTTGCAACACGCGGTCGCCCACGGCATGTCCGTACTGATCGTTGATGCGTTTGAAGTGGTCGATATCGAGCATGATCACCGACAATTCACCGCCGCCACGCTCGACCCGCGCCATTTCCGTGGTCAGGCGTTCCTGGAAGTAGCGCCGGTTGTGAATCCCGGTCAGCGAATCAGTCACCGACAACGCGCGCAGTTCTTCCTCCACGCGTTTCAGGTCAGAGATGTCCGAGATATAGCCATGCCACAACACGCCGCCGCCCGGCAGCTCTTCCGGCGTCGCCTCGCCGCGCACCCAGCGCAGGCCGCGACTCGGTAGTTGCACGCGATATTCCTCGCGCCACGGGCTGAGGTTCGCCGCCGAAGTGCGGATCGAGGAACGCACGCGAACGGTGTCCTGCGGATGAATGCGGGTGAAGATCGCCTCGGCGTCGAACAGCAACACGTCCGGCTCCAGCTCGTAGATCTCGCGGATGCCGTCGCTGGCGTAGATCACGCTGAAGCGCCCGTCGAACTCCATTTTGAACTGGTAGATGCCGCCGGGAACGTGGGCGCTGAGCTTTTTCAGCAGCACGTCGCGCGCCGCCAGGGCTTCGTGCACGCGTTTACGTTCGGTGATGTCGATGCAGATCGCCAGATGCCCGACCCACAAACCCTGCTCATCCAGCAGCGGGGTGGCGAGCATGTTCACCGGCAGATGGCTGCCGTCACTGCAGATCAGCGTCCACTCGCGCGCCTCATGGCCGCCGACTTCGCCGCCCTCGACCAGCATCGCCTGACAGGTCGGAATGGTTTTACCGTAGCGCGCGCTCAATTCCGCCGCGCGCGCGATCAGCTCACGGGGAAAATGCAGGTTCTCCAAGGTCATGCGGCCGACCACTTCTTCGCTGCGATAGCCGAGCATCTGTTCGGCGCCGGGGTTGAAGGTGCTGATCACCCCGCGCAGGTCGGTGGCGATGATTGCCACTTGGGTCGCCGCGTTCAGCACACCGCGTAGTTGGCCGTGGGTGCCGCGCAGTTCCTGTTCGCTGGCGTGCAACTCTTGCGTGCGCTGCTCGACCAGCCGCAAGGCGCGCTGACGCTGGCTGACCAGCACATATAACAGCGCGCTGAGCAGCAGACTCAGAAGCGCGCCGAGCACCACCACACTGCTGATCGACGAATGATTGGCCTGAACGAACGCCTCGCTCGGCGCGATATCCACCTGATAGTCGTGATCGGCCATGCGCAACAGGCGCGTGGCCGACAGATCACTCGGGGCCGGCGCGTTGCTCGATTCGAACAGCGCTTCATGCTCGTCGCTGGTCGACAGATCGAGAATGCGCACCGACAGGTAATCGTGGAACGCATCCGGCAGTCCATCGGCGAGCAACTGACGCATGCTGATCACCGCCATCACGTAGCCGAAGGACTTCTGCTCACCTTCGCGAATCACCGGCGCCACCAGCAGCACGCCGCGCGCGTAGGCCGGTTCGATGCTCACCAGATGCATCGGTTGCGACACCGCCAGGCTACCGAGGTGATCGGCGCGTTCCAGGGTCGAGCGGCGCAGCGGCTGCGCCAGCAGGTCATAACCCAGCGGCGAGCCGAGCCGACTCTGGGTCTGGCTGTACAGCACGACCACGTATTCATCACGGGCAGCGGCAATTTGCAGCGCCCCTTGAGCATCGAGCTCACGCACGCTGAAGTTGCTCAAACCTTCGTCGCGCACCTGCTGCTCGAATTGCGCGCGCTCGGCACCGCTCACTCGCAGAGCGAACGAATAGGCTTGGGTACGCAGTAATAAAGGATGGGTGTAACCGTCGAACTCGGCGCGGGACACCGATTTGGAGTTGGCGAAGAACCGGCGCAGGCTGTCGAGCCGCTGCTCCTGATCCTGAAAACGCTCTTCGATGCGGCTGTAACGCTCATTCGCCAGTAGCTGAAAGCGCTGACGCAATTGTTGATTGAATTGATTGAGCGTGGCCCAGGCGAGCAGCCCCGTAAGAATCCCGCCGGCGAGCAATACCAGCAGCGCGACCAGCCAGGCCGAGACGTCTTCACTGATAAAACCCAGAATCTTCGGGCGTACGGGGTGCAACGACATAAAGGCAACTCACTACGCCAGAGTTTCGGAGAAACCCCCTAGGCCGTGAGTAGATTTATAGCTATTAGCCACTAACTTTGCTAGCACTGAACGGATCCACGAGCCTTTAAGAATCAAGGCTCTGTGGATCCAGGTGCTCAGAGTGTCAACGAGCCGTGATTTTCCAGGCGCGGTGGATCTTGGTGTTGCGCGCGAAATCCGGATCAATGGTCTGTGCGCTGATTTCCTCGACCGCGTAACGCTCGGCGAGGTTTTCTTCGAGCTGGAACTTGCGGAAGTTGTTGGAGAAGTACAACACCCCGCCCGGCGCCAGGCGCGCCATCGCCAGATCGATCAACTGCACCTGATCGCGCTGCACATCGAAAATGCCTTCCATGCGCTTGGAGTTGGAGAAGGTCGGCGGATCGATGAAGATCAGGTCGTACTCTTCGCGACAGCTTTCCAGCCACGCCATCACGTCGCCCTGCTCCAGACGGTTCTTGTCGGAAAAACCGTTCAGCGACAGGTTGCGGCGCGCCCAGTCGAGGTAGGTTTTCGACAGGTCGACGCTGGTGGTGCTGCGCGCGCCACCCTTGGCCGCGTGCACACTGGCGGTCGCGGTGTAGCAATACAGATTGAGGAAGCGCTTGCCAGCCGCCTCTTTCTGAATGCGCAGACGCATCGCACGGTGGTCGAGGAACAGCCCGGTGTCGAGGTAGTCGGTCAGGTTGACCAGCAGCTTGACGCCGCCCTCGGTCACCTCATTGAACTTGCCCTGCGCCGCCTGGCGCTCGTACTGCTTGGTGCCGCTCTGACGCTCGCGGCGCTTGACCACGACGCGGCTCTTGTCGATGTTCAGCGCCTGCGGAATAGCCGCCAGTGCATCGAACATGCGAATCGAAGCTTTTTCCGGATCAATCGACTTCGGCGCAGCGTATTCCTGCACATGCACCCAGTCGTGGTACAGGTCGATGGCCATGGCGTATTCCGGCATGTCCGCATCGTAGACGCGGTAGCAATCGATGCCTTCGCGCTTGACCCACTTGCCCAGTGCCTTGAGGTTTTTCTGCAGACGGTTGGCAAACATCTGCCCGCCTTCGCTCAAACGCGCCTGCTCGACCACTGGCGCCGGGGCCGGCACAGGTTTGATCGGGTTGCCGTTCTTGTTGAACTTGCGCTCTTGCGGCTCGTCCGGCGACTGATCGTACTCGGCTTGCTCGCGTTCGGCCTGACGTTGCTCCGGAGTGCGACGCTCGCCAGTGACGAACTGATCAGGCGTGACTTTGATCAGCAGCAACTTGCACGGCAACGCGCCGTTCCAGAACGAATACTGTTTGTGGCTGCGAATGCCCATGCGCTTGCCCAGTTCCGGCGCGCCGGTGAACACCGCGGCCTCCCAGTTCAGGCAGGCCTGACGCAGACGCTCACCAAGGTTCTGGTAGAGATACAGCAGGCTGGCTTCGTCACCGAGACGCTCGCCGTACGGCGGGTTGCAGATCACCAGACCTTTCTGGTTCTGATCCGGGCGCGGCTCGAAGGTCGCGACTTCGCCTTGGTAGATCTTGATCCACTCGCTGAGGCCGGCACGTTCAACGTTGTTGCGGCCTGGCTGAATCAGGCGTGGGTCGGCTTCATAACCGCGAATCCACAGCGGTGGCTTGGCCAGACCGGCAGCGGCGCGCTCACTCGCTTCTTCGTGCAGCTTTTTCCACAGCGCCGGCACGTGACCCAGCCATGCGGTGAAGCCCCACTGCTCGCGACGCAGGTTCGGTGCCATGTCGGCGGCAATCATGCCGGCTTCGACGAGGAACGTACCGACACCGCACATCGGGTCAGCCAGCGCGCCGCCATCGGCAGCAATGCGCGGCCAGCCGGAACGGATCAGGATCGCTGCCGCGAGGTTTTCCTTCAGCGGTGCAGCGCCCTGCTGCAAGCGGTAACCGCGCTGGTGCAGGCTGTGGCCGGACAGGTCGAGAGACAGAATCGCTTCGCCGCGATCCAGACGCAGGTGAATGCGCAGGTCCGGATTGAGTTTGTCAATCGACGGACGGTCGCCCTGCGGGGTGCGCAGTTTGTCGACGATGGCGTCTTTGACTTTCAACGCGCCGAAGTGCGTGTTGTCGATGCCCGAGCCGTGGCCGCTGAACTCGACGGCCAGGGTGCCGTCGCTGAGCATGTGATCCTGCCACTCGACGTCGAGCACGCCGTGGTACAGGTCTTCCGCATCTTTCATCGCGAAGCGCTTGAGCACCAGCAACACGCGGTTGGCCAGGCGCGACCACAGGCACAGGCGATAGGCGGTTTCCATGGTCGCCATGCCACGCACAGCAGAGGTGTGCTCGCGTGCGTCTTCAAGGCCAAGCCCGACGGCTTCCTCGATCAGCAGGCCTTCAAGGCCTTTGGGGCAAGTGAGGAAGATTTCGAATTGATCGGACATTGGAATTTCAGAGCCTTTGGCTGAGTGAACCGGCAACGCATTGCCGATCCGGTTTTCAATCAGGCGCTTTTCTGTGAGAGCGCCCGCGTGGCACGAAGGTGTGCCGTTCCATCCCTGCTGCTCGAATTAAAGAGCTTAGATGCCGGGACAGAGAAAAAAGTTGAAGCAACAAAATGACTCAAAGCAACCCTTCGTCGAATAATGCCCCAGTGTAAACGTGGGTCATTCTCACTAAAGGATTAACCTCATCATGCAGCGCGGTGCCGATCATACCGGGGTTTGGCCACGAAGCGCTCAGCAAATACGCTGTTACTTATGGCCATAGCATCTTTTTCGTTACGTCCTTATGACAAAACGGTCATTCCCTCGATGTGACGCTTTGGTTAGAACTTGTCTCAGGTTGACGTCCCAACGGCGTCAACACCTTGGCTCGCCACGCCGGCAGCGAGCCGCCAACGGCAGATGTTTTTTTCTGCCAGACCTCAATTGAGGTCGACGCGACATATACAGTCAACAAGTGAGGGAAACACCCTATGAGAAGACTTAAGCGTGATCCGTTGGAAAGAGCATTTTTGCGCGGATATCAATATGGCGTTGGTGGCAAATCCCGTGAGCTTTGCCCATTTACTCTACCGTCGGTACGTCAAGCCTGGATCAACGGCTGGCGAGAAGGACGCGGCGACAACTGGGACGGTATGACCGGCACTGCGGGAATCCACAGACTCAACGAACTTCACGCCGTCGGCTGACACAGGGCATTAATTCCGACACGACAATCTGAATACGTTACACCTTAACCACGCACGTCCCTCCCGGACGGCGGGCTGCGGCCCAGGGGCTCCTTCGAGGAGCCCTTTTTTATGCATCACATTCAACACTATTTCTGTGGCGAGGGGATTTATCCCCGTTGGGTCGCGCAGCGGCCCCAAAACCTGTCACCTCGGTGCCGCAGATAAATCAAAAGATCAGAAACGACGACTGCTGCGCAGCCGAGCGGGGATAAATCCCCTCGCCACAAGAGCCCCTTGCCAGATTCAGCGTCCGACTTTCATTGCCGCGATGGCGTCCACCGATTCACGAATCAGCGCCGGGCCTTTATAGATGAAGCCGGAGTAGATCTGCACCAGGCTCGCGCCGGCAGCAATCTTCTCGGCCGCATGCTTGCCTTCGGTAATCCCGCCCGCCGCGATGATCGGCAGACGACCGCCCAGCTCCGCCGCCAGCACTTTCACCGTGTGCGTGCTCTTCTCACGCACCGGCGCACCGGACAGACCGCCCATCTCGTCGCCATGTTCCATGCCTTCGACGCCAACGCGACTCAGGGTGGTGTTGGTGGCGATCACCGCATCCATCCCGGTTTCGATCAGTGCCTGGGCAACCTGCACGGTTTCTTCGTCGGTCATGTCCGGAGCGATCTTGATCGCCAGCGGCACATGCTTGCCGTGACGCAGCGCCAGTTCGGCGCGACGCTGGGCCAAGTCCGCCAGCAACTGCTTGAGCGAATCACCGAATTGCAGGCTGCGCAGGCCCGGGGTGTTCGGCGAGCTGACGTTGACCGTGATGTAACTGGCGTGGGCGTAAACCTTGTCCAGGCAGATCAGGTAGTCGTCGACTGCGCGCTCGACCGGGGTGTCGAAATTCTTGCCGATATTGATCCCAAGCACGCCTTTATATTTGGCGGCAGCAACCCGCGCCAACAGGTGATCAACGCCAAGGTTGTTGAACCCCATGCGATTGATGATCGCCTCGGCTTCCGGCAAGCGGAAGATCCGCGGTTTCGGGTTGCCCGGCTGCGGACGCGGAGTGATGGTGCCGATTTCGACGAAACCGAAACCCAACTGTGCAAAGCCGTCGATGGCCGCGCCGTTCTTGTCCAGACCTGCGGCCAGACCCACCGGGTTCGGAAAGTCCAGCCCCATGACATTCACCGGCACGTGCGCCGGGGCCTTGCACAGCAAGCCGTTGAGGCCCAAACGTCCGCCCGCGCCGATCAGATCCAGCGACAGGTCGTGGGAGGTTTCCGGGGAAAGTTTGAACAACAGCTGACGGGCCAGGGTGTACATGGGCGGCGATGACTCGGGCGGCGAAAAGAGGCGGCGATTATAGCCGGGCATGACCCTGCGGCGCGAGGCGCACGCGCAAATCCTTGTGCGTGGCATATGCCTTGCACCCCGGTATTTCACGATCGCTTTTGCAGGTGCATGGAATGACTCAACCTTCTGCCAGGCCGCTGGCCTGGGTCAACGGCAGCGACGCCCCGGAAAAAAGCGCAATCAATCTTGGCTTCATGGCCCTGAGCGACTGCGCCTCGCTGGTGGTCGCCGCCACGCAGGGCTTCGCTCAGCCTTACGGCCTGACGCTGAACCTCAAGCGTCAGACTTCGTGGGCCAATCTGCGCGACAAACTGGTCAGCGGCGAACTCGACGCCGCGCACAGCCTGTATGGCCTGATCTACGCGGTGCATCTGGGCATCGGCGGCGTGGCGCCGACCGACATGGCGGTGTTGATGGGCCTCAACCAGAACGGTCAGAGCCTCAACCTGTCCCACGGCTTGCAACGGCTCGGCGTGACCAGTCCTGAAGCGCTCGACCGCCATGTGCACCATTCGCGCGCAAAACTCACCTTCGCGCAGACCTTCCCCACCGGCACTCACGCGATGTGGCTGTATTACTGGCTGGCGAGCCAAGGCATTCATCCGCTGCGCGATGTCGACAGCGTGGTGGTGCCGCCGCCGCAAATGGTCGCGCACTTGCAGGCCGGACGTATCGACGGTTTCTGCGTCGGCGAGCCATGGGCAGCCAGCGCGGTGCAACAGGATCTCGGTTTTACCTTGGCGACCAGCCAGACCATCTGGCCCGATCACCCGGAAAAAGTCCTCGGCTGCACCCGCGCCTTCGTCGAGCAGTATCCGAATACCGCACGGGCGCTGGTGATGGCGATTCTCGAAGCCAGCCGTTTCATCGAAGCAAGCCCGGAAAACCGCCGCAGCACCGCACAGTTGCTGAGCGCGCCGGAATATCTCGACGCGCCGGTTGCCTGTATCGAACCGCGGTTTACCGGCGACTACGCCGACGGCCTCGGCAATCGCTGGCAAGATCCGCACGCGCTGCGCTTTCATGGCGACGGCTCAGTCAATCTGCCGTACCTGTCGGACGGCATGTGGTTCATGACCCAGTTCCGCCGCTGGGGTTTGCTGCGTGATGACCCGGATTACCTCGGCGTCGCCCGTCAGGTGCAGCAACTTGCGTTATACCGCGACGCCGCCACTGCCGTCGGTGTCCCCACGGGCGCGGGAGATATGCGCAGCAGCCAATTGATCGACGGCAAAATCTGGGACGGCAGCGATCCAGCCGGCTACGCCCGCAGTTTCAAATTGCACGCGCTGAGCGACAGCGCTGCCCTTCTCGCTCGCCGCTGACAGGAGATCGCGAACATGCTGCGCATTCTGCTGATCAACGACACCGCAAAAAAGGTCGGGCGCTTGAAAGCCGCGTTGACCGAGGCCGGATTCGAGGTCATCGATGAATCGGGATTGACCATCGACCTGCCCGCGCGCGTCGAAACGGTGCGCCCGGACGTGATCCTGATCGATACCGAGTCACCGAGCCGCGATGTGATGGAGCAAGTGGTGCTGGTCAGCCGCGACCAACCACGGCCGATAGTGATGTTTACCGACGAGCATGACCCCGGCGTGATGCGTCAGGCGATCAAGTCCGGGGTGAGTGCCTACATCGTCGAAGGCATTCACGCACAACGTTTGCAGCCGATTCTCGACGTGGCGATGGCGCGCTTCGAAAGCGACCAGGCCCTGCGCGCCCAATTGCATGCCCGCGACCAGCAATTGGCCGAGCGCAAGCGCATTGAGCTGGCCAAGGGCTTGTTGATGAAGATGAAGGACTGCAATGAAGAAGAGGCCTACACGCTGATGCGCCGCCAGGCCATGAGCCGCCAGCAGAAACTGATTCAGGTTGCGGAGCAGATCATTGCCATGAGCGAGTTGCTGGGCTGAGGTTTGCGGTGCCTGTGAAGGCCCCATCGCGCAAGTCGAATCGTCGCACCGCAGCTCCCACAGGTTTCCTAGTCGTACACAGAGTTCGTGATTAACGCAGAACCTGTGGGAGCGGGCTTGCCCGCGATTGGCCGCTACTCGGTCTCGAACTGTTGGCACAGTTCTCGCTAAGTAATCACTACAGGTAACCAACGGCGGTTGCCCCACCTACGACAAAGACGTCGCTCACCCTCCTCGCCCACAAGCGATCCGGGTAGCGGCGTTTTTGCGTTTTGGCCCCACAGCCCGGGGCCGGTGGTGCGGCCGTGGCGGCGCTCCACTTGCTGGTCAATGACTCCTTCTCGAGATTCTTTACAGCTGAGGTGCGCGATGAATAAAAGCTTCTGGAAATCCGGCCATACCCCGACCCTGTTCGCGGCCTTCCTCTATTTCGACCTGAGCTTCATGGTCTGGTATCTGCTCGGCCCGCTCGCGGTGCAGATCGCCGCCGACCTGCACCTGACCACGCAACAGCGCGGCCTCGTAGTCGCAACGCCAATCCTCGCTGGCGCCGTGCTGCGCTTTGCGATGGGCATGCTCGCCGATCGGCTGTCGCCGAAAACCGCCGGGCTGATCGGCCAGGTGATCGTCATCTGCGCACTGTTCGGCGCGTGGAAACTGGGAATTCACAGCTACGAACAAGCGCTGATCCTCGGGCTGTTCCTCGGCATGGCTGGGGCATCGTTCGCCGTGGCCCTGCCGCTCGCGTCGCAGTGGTACCCGCCAGAGCATCAAGGCAAGGCGCTGGGCATTGCCGGCGCCGGCAACTCTGGCACCGTGCTCGCCGCGTTGATCGCACCCGTGCTGGCGGCCGCGTTTGGCTGGAGTAACGTGTTCGGCTTCGCCGTGATTCCATTGATCCTGACGCTGGTGCTCTTCGCATGGATGGCGAAAAACGCTCCTGAGCGGCCGAAAGCCAAATCCATGGGGGACTACTTCAAGGCCTTGGGCGACCGCGACAGTTGGTGGTTCATGTTTTTCTACAGCGTGACCTTCGGCGGTTTCATCGGCCTGGCCAGCGCCCTGCCCGGTTATTTCAACGATCAGTACGGCCTGAGCCCGGTAACCGCCGGTTACTACACCGCTGCCTGCGTGTTCGGCGGCAGCCTGATGCGTCCGTTGGGTGGCGCGCTGGCTGATCGTTTCGGCGGCATTCGCACCCTGCTGGCGATGTACACCGTCGCGGCGATCTGCATTGCTGCGGTCGGTTTCAACTTGCCAAGCTCCTACGCCGCACTGGCACTTTTCGTCTGCACCATGCTCGGTTTAGGCGCAGGCAACGGCGCAGTGTTTCAACTGGTGCCGCAGCGGTTTCGCCGCGAGATCGGCGTGATGACCGGTCTGATCGGCATGGCCGGCGGTATCGGCGGTTTTGCTCTGGCGGCGGGAATGGGTGCGATCAAGCAGAGCACCGGCAGCTATCAACTGGCGCTGTGGTTGTTTGCCAGCCTTGGTGTGCTGGCGTGGTTCGGCCTGCATGGCGTGAAGCGTCGCTGGAGAACCACTTGGGGCTCGGCGGCCGTGACCGCTGCGCGGGTCTGAGGACCAAGTGGCTCTGCAACTGAGTTTCGCCGACGCCAGCGCCACCGGCCCACGGGCGGAGAACCAGGACGCTTTGCGTCTGGTCACTCCAGCCCCGGCGCTGGCGGCGAGCAAGGGCTTTCTGTTCGCCATCGCCGACGGCGTCAGCCAGTGCGCCGATGGCGGGCTCGCCGCGCGCTCGACCTTGCAGGCACTGGCGCTGGACTACTACGCCACCCCGGAAACCTGGAGCGTGGCGCAGGCACTGGACCGCCTCCTTCTCGCCCAAAATCGCTGGCTGCAGGCCAATGGTGGCGGCCAGCCGCTGCTCACCACGGTCAGCGCTCTGGTCATGCGCGGCAGGCGTTTCACCCTGGCGCATGTGGGCGATTGCCGGGTTTATCGCTGGCATGCAGACACCTTGCAGCGCATCACCGACGATCACGTCTGGGATCAGCCGGGCATGCAGCATGTGCTCAAGCGCGCCCTGGGCCTGGATCAGCATCTGGTGCTGGATTTTCTCGACGGTGAATTGCGTGAGGGCGAGAGCTTTGTGCTGCTCAGCGATGGCGTGTGGTCGACGCTGGGGGATACGGCGATTGCGGCGGTTCTGCGGGATCAGCCAGATCTGCCCGCAGCTGCGCAGACACTGGTCGGCGCTGCGCATCTGGCGGGCAGTCAGGACAACGCCAGCGCATTACTGGTGCGAGTCGATGCGCTGGGTGAGGCGAATATTGGTGATGCGTTGATGCATCTGCAGCAATGGCCGCTGCCGCCGTCCTTGAAACCGGGCCAGACCTTTGAGGGCTGGCAGGTGCAGGGGATCGTCGCTCAGAGTCAGCAATCGCTGCTGTATCGGGTACTCGATGGACAAGGCCAGCCGTGGCTGTTGAAAACCTTGCCTGTGCGCCTGGCCGATGATGCGGAGGCAGGTCAGGCGTTACTGTCGGAAGAATGGTTTCTCAAGCGTGTAGCCGGGCGGCATTTTCCTGAAGTGCACGCGCTGACTCAACGTCAGCATTTGTATTACGTGATGCGTGAATATTGCGGCTCGACTTTGGCGCAACTGTTCGAACAAAGCGGCCCGCTCCCCTTGGCGCAATGGCAGGACTTGGCTGAACGGCTGCTGCGTGCAGTCGGCCTGCTGCATCGGCGGCAGATCCTGCACCGCGACATCAAACCGGAGAATCTGCTGCTGGGCGATGACGGCGAGTTGCGGCTGCTGGATTTGGGTCTGGCGTATTGCCAAGGATTGTCCGAAGACAAGCCGTCAACTTTGCCGGGCACGCCGAGCTTCATCGCGCCGGAAGCCTTTCGCGGGGATGCGCCCGCTGCGCAGCAGGATTTGTATGCGGTGGGTGTGACCTTGTATTTCCTGCTTACCGGGCATTTTCCCTACGGCGAGATTGAGGCGTTTCAGCGTCCGCGATTCGGCGTATCAGTGAGTGCCAGTCGCTATCGACCGGATCTGCCGGAGTGGCTGGCGCAAAGTCTGGAGCGCGGCGTCGCGGCGGAGCCTTTGCAGCGTTTTGAAACGGCGGAGGAATGGTTGCTGGTGCTTGAGCAAGGCGAGCGCCGCAGCTTGACTGTGCGACCACGGCCATTGCTGGAGCGGGAGCCGCTGAAGGTCTGGCGGACATTGGCGCTGGTGGCGTTGTTGGGGAATCTGGTGCTGCTGTATTTGCTGTTTCATCAGCCTTGATCCGACGCTTCAAAACCGAGCGCGATGCCTCGCGACGGTGCATCGAAAACCCTGCCCCCACAACGGAAGCCCTTTAATCACGGCGCTTGCGCCACTTGGCACAACCACTGCATTACCTGTTTCAACTTACATAAAGTCCAACCTTCAACGACGAAGGCCGGGCTTCCCGAGAGAACGGGACCAGGACAAAGGCGTCCTCGCTAGGCAACTAGCGGGACGCCTTTTTTTGTTTGCGCATTATTTGTCGAGCAAGGCCTGACTGCCCACAAGAGGCAAGCCCCAAGCTCCCCGGAGAACCTGATGAAAAAACTCAAACTGGTGATGATCGGCAACGGTATGGCCGGGGTCCGCACCCTCGAAGAACTGCTCAAGCTGAGCGACGAGCTGTACGACATCACGGTCTTCGGCGCCGAACCGCACACCAACTACAACCGCATCCTGCTGTCGCCGGTGCTGGCCGGTGAGCAAACTTTCGAAGAGATCGTGCTCAACGATCTCGACTGGTACCTGGAAAACAACATCAAGCTGCTGCTCAACCGCAAAGTGGTCGAGATCGACCGGGGCAAACGTCGCGTGATCGCAGAAGACGGCACAGAAGCTGAATACGATCGCCTGCTGATCGCCACCGGTTCGACCCCGTTCATCCTGCCGATCCCCGGCAACACTCTGCAGGGCGTGATCGGTTACCGCGACATCGCCGACACCCAGGCGATGATCGACACCGCAAAAACCTACAAGCACGCCGTGGTGATCGGCGGCGGCCTGCTCGGCCTCGAAGCCGCCAATGGTCTGATGCTGCGCGGCATGCACGTCACCGTGGTGCACATCGGCGAGTGGTTGCTGGAACGGCAACTGGACAAGACCAGCGGCCAACTCCTGCAAACCGCCCTCGAATCCCGTGGCCTGCACTTTCGCCTGTGCGAACAGACTCAAGCCCTGCACGACGCCGGCAATGGCCGGGTCGGCTCGGTGCAGTTCAACAACGGCGAAATCATCCCCGCCGATCTGGTGGTCATGGCCGCAGGCATCCGTCCCAATACCGAACTCGCGGAAAAATCCGGCATCCCGTGCAATCGCGGGATTCTGGTCAACGACACCCTGCAAACCTACGACCCGCGCATCTACGCCATCGGCGAATGCGCCAGCCACCGTGGCATCGCCTACGGACTGGTGGCGCCGCTGTTCGAACAGGCCAAGGTCTGCGCCAATCACCTGGCACAACTGGGCTTCGCCCGTTATCAAGGTTCAGTGACTTCGACCAAATTGAAAGTCACCGGCATCGACCTGTTTTCCGCCGGCGACTTCATGGGCGGCGAAGGCACCGAAACCATCACCCTCTCCGACCCGATCGGCGGGGTGTACAAAAAACTGGTGATCAAGGATGACGTGCTGGTCGGCGCCTGTCTGTACGGCGATACGGCGGATGGCGGTTGGTATTTCCGACAGATTCGTGAGAATCACGCCATCGGCGAGATCCGCGATCACTTGATGTTTGGAGAAAACGCTTTAGGCGATGTAGGACACCAAGGCCAGGACAAAGCCATGAGCATGGCCGACAACGCCGAAGTCTGCGGCTGCAACGGCGTGTGCAAAGGCACCATCGTCAAGGCGATTCAGGAACACGGGCTGTTTAGCGTCGATGACGTGAAGAAGCACACCAAGGCTGCCAGTTCCTGCGGCTCCTGCGCCGGACTGGTCGAGCAGATCCTGATCAATACCGTCGGTGGCGCGGCCGACGTCAAACCGAAAAGTGAAAAAGCCATCTGCGGTTGCAGCGACCTCAACCACGGGCAGATCCGCCAAGCCATTCGCGAGCAACACTTGCTGACCATCGCCGGCAGCATGAGCTACCTCAACTGGCGCACCCCGAACGGTTGCGCCACCTGCCGCCCGGCGCTCAACTACTACCTGATCTCAACCTGGCCGGGCGAAGCCAAGGACGATCCGCAATCGCGCCTGATCAACGAGCGTGCACACGCCAACATTCAGAAAGACGGCACCTACTCGGTGGTGCCACGCATGTGGGGCGGTGTGACCAATCCGTCCGAGCTGCGGCGGATTGCCGACGTCGCCGACAAGTACAACGTGCCGATGGTCAAGGTCACCGGCGGCCAACGCATCGACTTGCTGGGGATCAAGAAGCAGGACTTGCCGGGCGTGTGGAAAGACCTCGATATGCCGTCCGGCCACGCCTACGGCAAATCCATCCGCACCGTTAAAACCTGCGTCGGCAGCGAGTTCTGCCGCTTCGGCACGCAGAACTCGACGCAACTGGGCATCGAACTTGAGCACGACCTGTTCAACATGTGGTCGCCGCACAAAGTGAAACTGGCGGTCTCCGGTTGCCCACGCAACTGCTCGGAAGCGGGGATCAAAGACGTAGGAATTATCGGCGTCGATTCCGGCTGGGAGATGTACATCGGTGGCAACGGCGGCATCAAGACCGAAGTCGCCGAGTTCTTCGTCAAGCTGAAAACTGCCGAAGAAGTGCGCGAATACAACGGCGCGTTTTTGCAGCTGTACCGCGAAGAAGCCTTCTACCTCGAACGCACCGTGCACTACATGCAGCGCGTTGGCATGGAGCACATCAAGAAGGCTGTGCTGGAAGATCCCGAGCGGCGCAAAGCGCTGAACGAGCGCCTGCAATTCTCCTTGTCGTTCGAACAGGACCCTTGGAAAGAGCGCCTCGCGCAGCCGCACTTGAAGAAAGAATTCGATGTCATTCCTGTGAAAAACCTGGAGGTGCCGGCATGAACTGGCTGGATATCTGTGCCCTCGAAGAGATCAACGCCCTCGGTTCGCGGATCATTGCCGGGCCGAAGGGTGACATCGCGATTTTTCGCACAAGCGACGATGAGGTTTTCGCCCTCGATGACCGCTGCCCGCATAAGGGCGGGCCACTGTCACAAGGTCTGATCTACGGCAAACGCGTGGCCTGCCCGCTGCACAACTGGCAGATCGACCTGGAGTCCGGCGAAGCCCAGGCCCCGGATATCGGCTGCGCGCACCACCACCCGGCTCGAGTGGAAAATGGCCGCGTGCAACTGGCCCTGCGGGATGCCGTCTGATGAGCCGCCAGACGACCGCCTCGACCTGCTGCTATTGCGGGGTCGGCTGCGGCGTCCTGATCGAGCACGACGGCGAGCGCATTCTCGGCGTCAGCGGCGATCCGGCGCACCCGGCCAACTTCGGCAAATTGTGCAGCAAAGGCTCGACCCTGCACCTGACCGGCGACCTGGCGGCGCGCGCGTTGTACCCGGAACTGCGCTTGGGCAAAGGCCTGTCGCGTAGCCGCTGCGACTGGGACACCGCGCTCGATCATGCGACTCAGGTGTTCGCCGAAACCATCGCCGAGCATGGCCCGGACAGCGTGGCGTTCTACATCTCCGGGCAGTTGCTGACCGAGGACTATTACGCCTTCAACAAACTGGCGCGGGCGCTGGTCGGCACCAACAACATCGACAGCAATTCGCGGCTGTGCATGTCCTCGGCAGTGGTCGGCTACAAGCGCAGCCTCGGCGCCGATGCGCCGCCGTGCAGTTACGAAGATCTGGACCTGAGCGATTGCGTGATGATCGTCGGCAGTAACATGGCCTACGCCCATCCGGTACTTTTTCGTCGCCTCGAAGAAGCCAAATCGCGCCGTCCACAGATGAAAGTCATCGTTATCGATCCACGGCGCACCGACACTTGCGACCTCGCCGATCTGCATCTGGCGATCCTGCCGGGCACAGACGTCGCGTTGTTCCACGGGATTTTGCATCTGCTGTTGTGGGAAGACTGGATCGACCGCGACTTCGTCAACGCACATACCGAAGGCCTCGCCGAACTGAAGGGTCTGGTGCGCGATTACACCCCGACCATGGTTTCCCAGCTGTGCGGAATCAGCGTAGAGCAATTGCAGCAGTGCGCCGAGTGGGTCGGCACCTCACCCAGTTTTTTGTCGTTGTGGTGCATGGGCCTGAATCAGTCCACCGCTGGCAGCGCGAAGAACAGCGCGCTGATCAATCTGCACCTGGCCACCGGACAAATCGGCCGGCCCGGCGCAGGACCTTTCTCGCTGACCGGTCAGCCAAATGCCATGGGCGGACGGGAAACCGGCAGTTTGTCCAATCTGCTGCCCGGTCACCGCGATGCGACCAACCCTGAGCATCGCGCCGAAGTGGCCGAATATTGGGGCGTGGATTCGTTGCCAGAAAATTCCGGTCTCAGTGCGATTGAGCTGTTCGAGCAAGTGCGCAGCGGCAAGATCAAGGCGTTGTGGATCGCCTGCACCAACCCCGCGCAATCGATGCCGGATCAAACCGCTGTGCGCGCGGCGCTGGAGGCTTGCCCGTTCGTGGTGTTGCAGGAAGCTTTCCGTACAACTGAAACCGCCGCGTTTGCCGACCTGCTGCTGCCTGCCGCCAGTTGGGGCGAAAAGGAAGGCTCGGTGACCAACTCCGAACGGCGGATTTCCCACGTGCGCCAGGCCATTGTCGCACCCGGTGAAGCACGGCCGGACTGGGCGATCACGGTGGATTTCGCACAACGCCTGGAGAAACGTCTGCGTCCGCAGCAGCCGAGCCTGTTTGCCTTTGATCACCCGACGCAGCTGTTCGATGAGTTCAAAGCGCTGACCCGTGGCCGCGATCTGGACTTATCGGGCATCAGCCATGCGCTGATCGATGAGCTTGGGCCGCAGCAGTGGCCGTTCCCTGCCGGAGCACGGCAAGGCACGACGCGCCTGTACGTCGACGGCATATTTCCTACGGCCAGCGGTCGCGCGCAATTTGTCGCCGATCCTTATCGCGCAGCCAAAGAACAGCGCGATGCACGTTTCCCGCTGACCCTGATCACCGGCCGCCTGCGCGATCAATGGCACGGCATGAGCCGCACCGGCACCGCCGCGCAATTGTTCGGACACGTCAGCGAGGCCGTGCTGAGTCTGCACCCGGACGAACTGCGTCGGCACCGGTTGCAGCCGGGCGATCTGGTCAATCTGAAAAGCCGTCGTGGCACAGTGATTGTCGCGGTCGGCAGCGACGACAGTGTGCGTCCGGGCCAGGCTTTTCTGCCTATGCACTGGGGTGACCGGTTTCTCAAGGGCGGGGTGAACACTTTGACACTGCCGGCCTTTGACCCCCTCTCGAAACAACCCGAACTCAAACACAGCGGCGTACGCCTTGAAACGGTGGATTTGCCTTGGCAGCTTTTCGCTCTGATTGAGGGCGATGTTCAACGGCATTTCGAGACACTTCGACCGCTGTGTGAGGCGTTTTCCTACGTCAGCCTCAGCCTTGTCGGCCGGGAACGCCCTGCATTGCTGATACGCGCCGCCAGCGCGGTTGCGCCAGATCCGCAGTTACTGCGGCAGATTGACGAATGTTTGAGCTTGATTGACGGGCCGGTACTGGCTTACGACGACCCGCGCCGCGCCATTGGCAAACGAGTACGCATCGAAAACGGCCGGATCACCGCCATTCGCCTCGCTGGCGAAACCCTTGCGCAACATTGGTTGCAAGGCCTGTGGCTGGAGGGCCGCGCGGACGAGCAGTTGCGGCGCTGGCTGCTGGCACCGATGAGTGCGCCACCGGGCAGCACCGGAACGCAGCTCGCTGCGGATACAACCCTGTGCAACTGCAACAACGTCAGCCAAAGCGCAGTCTGCGCCGGCATTCGCCGGGGTCTGGACTTGCCGGGGCTGAAACAAGAATTGGGCTGCGGCACGCAATGCGGCTCCTGCGTCCCGGAAATCAAGCGTTTGCTGGCGGCCAATGTGCAGCCGGTTGCCGTCATCTGAAGAGGAAACATCATGAACGCGAAAGTCTGGCTGGTGGGCGCAGGCCCTGGCGATCCGGAATTGCTCACGCTCAAAGCCGTGCGTGCGCTGCGCGAGGCAGATGTGGTGCTGATTGATGATCTGGTCAACGCAGCAGTGCTGGAACACTGCCCCGGCGCGCGGATCATTGCCGTCGGCAAGCGCGGTGGCTGTCGTTCAACGCCACAGGCATTCATCCATCGACTGATGCTGCGCTACGCGCGCCAAGGCAAATGCGTGGTGCGGCTCAAGGGCGGCGATCCGTGTATTTTCGGCCGTGGTGGTGAGGAAGCGCAGTGGCTGCGTGAGCGTGAGATTGAAGTGGAACTGGTGAATGGCATCACCGCCGGGCTGGCCGGGGCGACGCAATGCGATATTCCGCTGACGTTACGCGGCGTGGCGCGTGGTGTGACGCTGGTCACGGCGCACACGCAGGACGACAGTCAGTTGAACTGGCAGGCGCTGGCGCAGGGCGGGACGACACTGGTGATTTACATGGGTGTGGCCAAGCTCAGCGAAATTCGTGAGCAGCTGTTGGCTGGCGGCATGGCGGCGGCTACGCCGGTGGCGATGATCGAAAACGCTTCCCTGCCGGAGCAGCGCGAATGTCGCAGTGATCTGACGGCTATGGAGGAGGATGCACGTGCATTTGAATTGAAGAGCCCGGCAATTCTGGTGATCGGTGCCGTTGCCGCTCGGGCAGGATCAAAAGATCGTCCGATTGCGGCCCGAGCCTGCGGCAGCTCCTACATTCAGAGCGCGATCGCCCGGTAGCAAATACCGGCAGTCAAATCGCAGACAAAGAAAAGCCCGGCCTAAGCCGGGCTTTCCTCAGAGCGGCAGCTAATTACTTAGCTTGAGCTTCAACCTGCGCTTCTACGCGACGGTTTACAGCGCGGCCAGCGTCAGTTTTGTTGTCAGCAACTGGGCGAGTTTCGCCGTAGCCAACAGACTGAACGCGGGACGATTCAACACCGTACTGGTTGGTCAGAACTTGCTTAACGGCGTTTGCACGACGCTCGGACAGTTTCTGGTTGTAAGCGTCAGGACCGACGGAGTCAGTGTGACCTTCAACAGTAGTGGTGGTGGATGGGTACTGCTTCATGAAGTCAGCCAGGTTTTTGATGTCGCCGTAGCTGTTGGTTTTAACAACAGATTTGTCGAAGTCAAATTTAACGTCCAGCTCTACACGTACAACTTCAGCAACTGCTGGGCAGCCATCAGCGTCAACAGTTACGTTGGCTGGGGTGTCCGGGCACTTGTCAACGTTGTCGCATACGCCGTCGTTGTCGCTGTCGGAGCAGACTTCAGCTGGTGCTGGAACTGGAGCAGCAGCAGGCTTGGAGCCGCCACCGAAGTTCACACCGATACCAACGCTAGGAGCCCACTCGGTGTCGCCCTGGTCGATATTGTATTGAGCTTCAACGCCAGCACGGGCGTAGAAGTTCTCGGTGAAGTACAGCTTGGCACCGCCGCCAACGTTGGCGAAGGTGGAACGGTTGCGACCGTTCGAACCGTTCTGGTCGATGCTCTGGTCAGAGAAACCGGCCGAAACGTACGGACGCAGCATGTCGCCCGGGTTGTTGAAGTGGTACAGAGCGTCCAGAGCGGTGTTAGCGCCCTTTACGTTCTTGCCGTCGTTGGCACGTACGTTGTGCACTTCGTCGTAGCCCAGACGCAGTTCAACGTCGTCGGTCAGGAAGTAACCAACAGAGCCGCCGAACAGGTTGCCGTTGTTCTTGAAGTTACGAGCGCTGTCGAATTGTTCTTTCTTAGCGAAGCCTTCGATTTCAACTGCGCCTTGGCCTTGTGCCAGAGCGCCGAACGAAGTGGCGGCAATCAAAGAACCAATGGCCAAGCCCAAGGTGTTTTTCAGTTTCATCCGTTAAATCCCCATCTGGTGATTGTGAAGCAGTCCCGCAAACCGGGGGACAACTCGGCGGCAAGTCTATCAGAACTTGCCTACACGTAAGAGATATTTGCGCCGAACTAAGTTTCAGCAATGCCTGCAAATTTCTCACGCAATTTATCTAGAGCACGTTTGTAACGCATTTTTGTCGCACTCAAACCCATGTGCATGATGTCTGCGATCTCCTGAAACTCCAGCTCTGCGACAAATCGTAGCACCAGAATTTCGCGGTCAATCGGGTTCACATACACCAGCCAGCGATCAAGCCCGCCCTTGTCCTCGGGGTTCGGCGTCTTCTCTTCAGACGCTTCCTCGAGGGGGTCAAGACTCAATGCGTCCATCAAGCGACGCTTTCGCCGTTCCTTCCGATACTGCGTGATGCATTCGTTGTAAGTGATGCTGTACAGCCAGGTTTTGAACTTCGATTTCCCCTCGAAGTTCTTCAAGCCGTACAGCACCTTCAACATCACTTCCTGACAGACATCGTCTGCGTCGCGATCGTTCCCAAGATATCGCGCACAAACGTTAAATAATGTTCGTTGGTAACGCCGCATCAGCTCTTCATAGGCGCGCGTCACGTGAAACAGCTCGGTGTGCGAGCGCGCGACCAACTCCTCATCAGAGAGCTCGCGGGGGTCGTAGCGCGTAGATAGCGTATGGGCTTTATTCAAAACAAGTCGTGCCGACAGTCAGGTCAATGTCCGCCGCAACCAGCATCAGCTGGCATTTCGCGGCGGCATACATTAGCAGGGTTTGCCGGGTTAGCGGCTACTCACATGCTGTTCCAGCAGGATCCGATTGGAAAGAGAGACTAGCTCACCCTCATCGGTCAGCAATGTGGTTTTAACCGTGCCGATCTCTTCGATCTGGCCTTCGACCTCGCCAACACGCACTTGTTGCCCAACCTGATACAACTCACGCACATAGATTCCCGCAAGAATCTGACCGGCAATTTCCCGGCTTCCCAAGCCCATGGCCAGCGCAACTGCCAGACCAACGGTAATCAAAACGATGACAATCACATGGTTCAGCAGGTCGGTCTTGACCTCAAGCTGACTGATCGCGACCGAGATGCTGATGATGATAACCAGGCCCTGGGCAATTCGCCCAAGTCCTGAAGCGTAGTCCAGCCCTACGCCTTCTGCCGCCCCGCGCACCAGCCCGTTGGCCAATTGTGCGAGCAGAACACCCACCAACAACACCAGCGCGGCGCCAAAAACTTTCGGCAAATACAACGCCAGCATGTCGAGCGTAGCTGAAACTCGTTCAAGGCCAAGGGATTCTGCCGCAGAAACCAAAAATATCAGCAGAACGAACCAATACACAATTTTTCCGATCAACGTCGAAATCGGTACTTGCAGCCCCGCACGGGACATTAATTTAGTCAAACCGGTGCCGCCCATCAAGCGGTCAAGACCGAGTTTGGCCAGCAATTTGGACAGCAACGTGTCGAGCAACTTGGCCACCACGAAGCCCAACAGCAGCACCACCAGTGCGCCGAACAGGTTCGGGATGAAATTGGCGACTTTGGTCCACAACGCAGTCATTGCAGTGACGAGGCTCTGAGTCCAGAGATCAAGTTCCATATTCAATCAGCCTTATCAGCGGTGCGAGCAACAGGTTTACGAAGACGGGAAACCGGCGAGACATGCGCCGATCCATTATTCAAAGCGATCATCAGCGCGGGCAGCCAGCGGCCCAGCAGGCTGAACAGATCACCGGCGCCGACCTGGCGGTTGGCGGTTTTGAGCACGCGGCCCAGGGCCGCATCGTCGTCGCGAGCGGACGGCGAGGCGTTGAGCATGTCGCGCAGAGACTGTTCAAACGGATCGTGCATACGCACCTCTCGTGATGTCTGTGAAAGACGCGGGCAAATTTGGTCGGGTCACATGCTGCATATTCATACCCAGCGCAAACGTCGGAACAACCACCATTGCCCGAGTGCCACCGAGGCCATCAGCAGGCATGCCACCATGAATCCGTAGGGACTTTCCGAGAACGGTATTCCGCCGACATTGATGCCCAGCAGACCGGTGAGAAAACTCATCGGCAAAAAGATCCCGGTGATGATCCCGAAGCGGTACATGGTGCGGTTCATACGCACGCTCAAGCGCCGGTCTTCGGCCTCCAGCACAAGCCCCACGCGCTCTCGGGTCAATTCGAGCTCTTCGAGATAGCGCGTCAGGCTGTTGTTCAATTCGTTCCAGTAGTCGGCATCATCATCGACAAACCATGGCAGTTTTATCCGCGTCATTTGCCCAAAAATATCCCGTTGCGGAGCGAGGAAACGCTTCAGCCCGGCAGCCCGACGACGGATGTGCAAAATCGAGCCATGCTCGGGGGTATACCGTTCGTCGGCATCCATCTTTTCTTCTTCCTCATCGGCGATTTCCGAGAGGCAAGTCACCAGGTCCTGCACTTTATTGGTGAGGAACTGCGCCAGATACAGGATCAGTTCAGACGACGTTTTCGGGCCTTTGCCCTCTGCCAAATCCGCCAACAACTCATCGGTTGCGCGCAACGGGCGCAAACGCAGGGAAATAACTCGCTGCGCCGAGGCAAAAATGCGCACCGAGACCATGTCTTCCGGCTCAGCGCCGGGGTTCAAATTGACCCCGCGCAAAAACAGCAAAAGCTCGGAATCCGGCAGCGGCAACAGGCGTGGCCGGGTGTTTTCTTCCAGCAACAGGTCGCAGGTGAACTCATTTAGCCCACTGGATTTACGCAACCAGGTCTGGGTTTGCGGGTGACTGCGATCCCAATGCAACCACAGGCTCTCGTGGGCCTGCAGTTGCAACTCGTCGAGATCAGTCCGGGCTATCGAACGCGCGCCGCCTTTACCGTCAAGCACCAGGGCATGCACCAGCCCCCATTGCGCGTTTTCTTCCTCGAACATCCTCACCCCTAATGATTACCGCGATTTATTCAGGCATTTGCAGCGGGCTTGGCGAGATGATCACGCCATTGTTATCCGCATAGATGTAGTGGCCCGGATGGAACGTCACACCGGCAAACGTCACGGCGACATTCAGGTCGCCGATCCCGCGTTTATCGGTTTTCATCGGGTGGCTGGCCAGTGCCTGCACGCCCAGATCGGTCTGAGCGATGACATCGACATCGCGAATGCAACCGTAGATCACCAGCCCTTCCCAGCCGTTCTTCGCAGCCTTCTCGGCGATCAGGTCGCCCAACAGCGCGCGACGCAGGGAACCGCCGCCATCGACCACCAGCACCTTGCCGTTGCCCTTGAGTTCCGCTTGTTCTTTGACCAGCGAGTTATCCTCGAAGCATTTGATGGTCACGATCTCGCCGCCGAAGGAATCACGGCCGCCGAAATTGCTGAACATCGGTTCCAGCACCTGCACCAGCTCCGGATACGCATCGCACAGGTCAGGCGTAAGGTAATGGTTCATCGAAAAACTCCTGTCAAAGGAAGACGATCAAGGATGTCGAACGGTCGCTGTTCACCTTAGCCCATGGCATGGTCGCCGACAGCACCTGAACAAACGCTGAAACGTAATAGCCAAATGGCCACTAAAAATGACCAGAACCACTGAATCCGTCATATCTTAGCCGCAAGCAAGCCTGAACGAAATGCCTTCGTCAGTTCAAACAGCTTTCGCCAGGCCGGCCGCCTCAGCCAACAGCGGTGTCTGCTGATCAGCCAACCAGCGCGCCACCAACGGCCAGACCTCAGCCTGCGCGGCTTTGCTGACCAGCATTTCGACGTGGCCAAAATTATCTTTGAAGCCCTGCTCGCGCCCAAGATTGATGAACTGCTTATGCTCGGAGCCGATCTGCTCGAACAGTTTCTGGCAGGCCCACGTCGGATCCTGATGATCGCCCGCCGCGCTCACTGCCAGTACCGGCACCTGAACCTCGGCCAGACCCGCCCACCAGTCCTTGTCCTTGTCGCCGAAACGTCCGAACAGGCCGTACCAGCGCATGCTTTCCAGCGCCAGACCGATCGGCTCGTCCTCCGGGCCACGCTTGAGCCGCGAACCTGAGAGTTGCGCAAAGCGCTTGAGAATGAAGCGCCCGCTCCACTCCACCGGCGGGATTTTCAGCGGCCAATAGGTGCGGCTGACCTGCGTTCCGAAAAATGCCGCTGACGCCACCGCAGGCTCACCGAGGTATTCCCCGCCAAGCGCCGCAGCCAGCGTGATGCCGCCCAGCGAGTGACCGATCCAGTGCGGAATCTGCCCACTCTGCTCGCGCACAAACGCAGCAATCGCCGGCAGATCGTAGCGCGCGTAATCGGCGACGCGGTTTTTGCGGTAGTTCTGGTTGCGCTGGGACAAGCCATGCCCGCGCATTTCCGGAATCCACACGTCGTAGCCCAGCCGCGCCAGATAAGCGCCGAGACCCAAGCCCTTGGGCGAAAACCAGAAGCGTCGATTGGAAAAACTGCCATGCAGCAGAATCACCGGCACGCCGCGCGCCAGCGATTCATCGGCCATGCCCAGACGGGTCACGGCGATTTCCACCGACCAGTCGGGGCTGTTGCCCGGCTTCAGGCGATACACATCTTCGCTCAGATCGCCGCGCCGCTCGGCGCTGATCAGGGCGACAGGAAATAGGTTGCTGCTGCTTTGCATAATGCTCTTGCACAAAAAAGGGCGGCGTCCAGAGGAGCCCGCCCTGTTTCAATCATAAAGCGACCGGTCAGTGACCGGCCGCTTCACTCACCGATCAAGCCTGAGCCTGACCCTCAGCCAGGAAGAACCAGGTTTCCAGCACGGAATCCGGGTTCAGCGACACGCTTTCGATGCCCTGCTCCATCAGCCAGCGCGCCAGATCCGGGTGGTCCGAAGGACCCTGACCGCAGATGCCGATGTACTTGCCAGCCTTGTTGCACGCCTGAATCGCGTTCGACAGCAGCTTCTTGACCGCTGGATTACGCTCGTCGAACAGGTGCGCGATGATCCCGGAGTCGCGATCCAGACCCAGCGTGAGTTGAGTCAGATCGTTGGAGCCGATCGAGAAACCGTCGAAGAATTCGAGGAATTCTTCCGCCAGAATCGCGTTGGATGGCAGTTCGCACATCATGATCACGCGCAGACCGTTCTCGCCGCGCTTCAAGCCGTTCTCTGCCAGCAGATCAACAACCTGGCTGGCTTCGCCCAAGGTTCGAACGAACGGCACCATGATTTCGACGTTGGTCAGGCCCATCTCGTTGCGCACACGTTTCAGCGCACGGCACTCGAGTTCGAAGCAGTCACGGAACGATTCGCTGATGTAACGCGAAGCGCCACGGAAGCCCAGCATCGGGTTTTCTTCTTCCGGCTCGTAGAGCTTGCCGCCGATCAGGTTGGCGTATTCGTTGGACTTGAAGTCCGACAGACGCACGATGACCTTTTTCGGGGTGAACGCAGCGGCCAGGGTGCTGATACCTTCGACCAGTTTATCGACATAGAAGCCGACCGGATCGTCGTAACCGGCGATGCGCTTGTCGACGCTGTCCTTGATTTCCTGCGGCAGACCGTCGTAGTTCAGCAGTGCTTTCGGGTGCACGCCGATCATGCGGTTGATGATGAACTCCAGGCGGGCCAGGCCCACACCGGCGTTCGGCAACTGCGCGAAGTCGAAGGCGCGATCCGGGTTGCCGACGTTCATCATGATCTTGAACGGCAGATCCGGCATGGCGTCCACGGAGTTCTTCTTGATGTCGAAGCCCAGCTCGCCTTCGAAGATGTAACCGGTGTCGCCTTCAGCGCAGGAAACAGTCACGCCCTGGCCATCTTTGAGCAACTGAGTGGCGTTGCCGCAACCCACGACTGCCGGGATGCCCAGTTCACGGGCGATGATCGCCGCGTGGCAGGTACGGCCGCCACGGTTGGTGACGATGGCGCTGGCGCGCTTCATGACCGGTTCCCAGTCCGGGTCGGTCATGTCGGAAACCAGCACGTCGCCCGGCTGGACTTTGTCCATTTCCGAGACGTCCTTGATGATCCGCACCTTGCCCGCGCCGATGCGCTGGCCAATTGCACGACCTTCCACCAGCACAGTGCCGGTTTCTTTCAGCAGGTAACGTTCCATGACGTTGGCCTGGGTGCGGCTTTTCACGGTTTCCGGACGCGCCTGCACGATGTACAGCTTGCCGTCATCACCGTCCTTGGCCCACTCGATGTCCATCGGGCAGCCGTAGTGCTTCTCGATGATCATCGCTTGCTTGGCCAGCTCGCTGACTTCAGCGTCGGACAGACAGAAACGTGCGCGATCAGCCTTATCGACGTCGATGGTCTTGACCGATTTACCGGCCGTGGCGACTTCGCCGTAGATCATCTTGATCGCTTTGCTGCCCAGATTACGGCGCAGGATCGCCGGACGACCGGCTTCCAGCGTGCCTTTGTGGACATAGAATTCGTCCGGGTTCACCGCGCCTTGCACAACGGTTTCGCCCAGACCGTAAGCGCCGGTAATGAACACCACGTCACGGAAACCGGATTCGGTGTCAAGGGTGAACATCACGCCGGCGGTACCGGTTTCCGACCGCACCATGCGCTGCACGCCAGCAGACAGGGCGACCAGTTTATGGTCGAAGCCCTGATGCACGCGGTAGGAGATAGCACGGTCGTTGAACAAGGAGGCGAACACCTCTTTGGCAGCGCGGATAACGTTTTCCACGCCACGAATGTTCAGGAAGGTTTCCTGCTGACCGGCGAAGGATGCGTCCGGCAAGTCTTCGGCGGTGGCGGAAGAGCGCACGGCCACGGCCATGTCAGGATTGCCGGCCGACAGCGCGGCGAACGCGGTGCGGATCTCGGCGTTGAGCTTTTCAGGGAATTCGGCGTCCATGATCCATTGACGGATCTGCGCACCGGTCTTGGCCAGGGCGTTGACGTCGTCAACGTCGAGGGCGTCGAGCGCGTCGTGGATCTGCTGGTTCAGACCGCTCAGTTCCAGGAAGTCACGATAGGCCTGCGCGGTGGTGGCGAAGCCGCCGGGGACCGAAACACCGGCGCCGGCCAGGTTGCTGATCATCTCGCCCAGGGATGCGTTCTTGCCCCCCACATGCTCAACATCGTGTTTGCCGAGCTTATCGAGGGAAACTACGTACTCTACCAAGGTGATCTCTCCACTAACTGTGTTGGAAAAGCTCAGAAACCGGCTGCTCGGGGGAGCGTTGGCCGGTTGTATGGCCTGGACCTGGAAAATAAGTGAGAATGCTGGCCAATGGCGGCCGGCAAATCGCGCCTATCATATCCAAGATTGACTATTAGCTTAAGGCCCAAGGTGCAAATGAAACGATCTGCTTTCTTTATCTCCGATGGCACCGGCATTACTGCCGAAACCCTGGGTCAAAGCCTCCTGGCGCAGTTCGAAAACATTACCTTCAGCAAATTCACGCGACCGTACATCGACAGCGTGGAAAAAGCGCGGGCCATGGTACAACAAATCAACAAAGCCGCCGAAACCGACGGCTTCCGGCCGATCATCTTCGACACCATCGTCAATCAGGACATTCGTGAGATTCTCGCAACGTCCAATGGTTTCATGATCGACATCTTCTCGACCTTCCTCGCCCCGCTCGAGCAGGAACTGACCGAGCATTCTTCCTACACCGTCGGCAAGTCGCATTCGATCGGCCACAACTCCAACTATATGGAGCGCATCGAGGCGGTGAACTTCGCCCTCGACAACGATGACGGCGCCCGCACCCACTATTACGACAAGGCCGACCTGATACTAGTGGGCGTGTCGCGTTGTGGTAAGACGCCGACGTGCCTGTACATGGCCATGCAATTCGGCATCCGCGCGGCCAACTACCCGCTGACCGAAGACGACATGGAACGCCTGCAACTGCCGGCCGCCCTGCGCGCGCACCAGCACAAACTGTTCGGCCTGACCATCGACCCGGATCGCCTGACCGCGATCCGCAACGAACGCAAACCCAACAGCCGCTATTCGAGCTACGCCCAGTGCGAATTCGAAGTGCGCGAAGTGGAAAACCTGTTCCGCCGCGAGAACATCCCGAACATCAATTCCACGCATTTTTCGGTGGAGGAGATATCGGCAAAGATTCTGGTGGAGAAAGGCGTCGAGCGGCGCTTCAAATAACCCCCGCGTCCCTGTAGGAGCTGCCGAAGGCTCGGGCCGCGTTCGGACGATCTTTTGATCTTCAAAAAACAAGATCAAAAGATCGCAGCCTGCGGCAGCTCCTACACGGGATGTGTTGTGTCAGAAGGAATCGCCGGGGACGCGCACGAAACCTTCCATCAAAACCCGCGCGCTGCGGCTCATGATGGCTTTCTTTACGCTCCACTCGCCGTTTTCCAGAGTCGCTTCGGCGCCAACCCGTAACGTTCCCGACGGATGCCCAAAGCGCACCGCACTGCGCTCAACCCCGCCAGCCGCCAGATTCACCAACGTGCCGGAAATCGCCGCCGCCGTGCCAATCGCCACAGCCGCCGTGCCCATCATCGCGTGATGCAGCTTGCCCATCGACAAGGCGCGCACCAGCAGATCTACATCCCCCGCCGCAATCGCCTTCCCGCTGGAGGCCACGTAATCCGCAGGCTTGGCGACGAATGCGACTTTCGGCGTGTGTTGCCGTTTGGCCGCTTCGTTGAGATCGGAAATCAGGCCCATGCGCAATGCGCCGTGAGCCCGAATGGTTTCAAACATCGCCAGCGCTTTCAGGTCACCGTTGATCGCGCCTTGCAGTTCGGTGCCGGTGTAGCCGATGTCTTCAGCGTTGACGAAAATCGTCGGAATACCGGCGTTGATCATGGTTGCCTTGAAGGTGCCGACACCGGGCACTTGCAGATCGTCGATCAGGTTGCCGGTGGGAAACATCGAACCGGCGCCGCCCTCTTCTTCCGCCGCCGGGTCGATGAATTCGACCTGCACTTCAGCCGCAGGAAAGGTCACGCCGTCGAGCTCGAAATCACCGGTTTCCTGCACTTCACCGTTGGTGATCGGCACGTGCGCAATGATGGTTTTTCCAATGTTGGCCTGCCACACCCGGACCACGGCGACGCCGTTGTGCGGAATGCGCTCGGCATCCACCAGACCGTTGCTGATGGCAAACGAACCAACCGCTGCCGACAGGTTGCCGCAGTTGCCGCTCCAGTCCACGAACGGTTTGTCGATGGAGACCTGACCGAACAGGTAATCGACATCGTGATCAGCCTTGGTGCTTTTCGACAGGATCACGGTTTTGCTGGTGCTCGATGTCGCACCGCCCATGCCGTCGATCTGTTTGTCGTACGGATCGGGGCTGCCGATCACGCGCAATAACAAAGCATCGCGGGCCGGGCCTGCGACCTGTGCGGCTTCAGGCAGATCTTTCAGGCTGAAAAACACGCCTTTGCTGGTGCCGCCACGCATATAAGTGGCGGGGATTTTGATTTGTGCTGCGTGAGCCATGACTGCTCCTTTAAAGCGACCAAAGGATTCATCATCCTTTGGTCGCTTAAATTGTTTTAAAAGGCAACTGCCGACTCTTCGAGGAAGTCCTGAGCAAAGCGCTGCAACACGCCGCCGGCTTCGTAGATCGACACTTCTTCGGCGGTATCGAGGCGGCAGGTGACCGGCACATCGACGCGCTCGCCGTTCTTGCGGTCGATCACCAGCGTCAGATCCGCACGCGGCTTGCGCTCACCGATCACGTCGTAGGTTTCAGTGCCGTCGATGGCCAACGTATGGCGATCGGTGCCCGCTTTGAACTCCAGCGGCAACACGCCCATGCCCACCAGGTTGGTGCGGTGAATGCGCTCGAAACCTTCGGCGGCAATCGCTTCCACCCCGGCCAGGCGCACGCCTTTGGCCGCCCAGTCGCGGGAGGAACCCTGGCCGTAGTCAGCGCCGGCAATGATGATCAGCGGTTGCTTGCGCTCCATGTAGGTTTCGATGGCTTCCCACATGCGCATTACCTGGCCTTCCGGCTCGACACGGGCGAGCGAACCCTGTTTGACCTTGCCGTTTTCCACGACCATTTCATTGAACAGTTTCGGGTTGGCAAAGGTCGCGCGCTGCGCGGTCAGGTGGTCGCCACGGTGCGTTGCGTAAGAGTTGAAGTCCTCTTCCGGCAGGCCCATTTTCGCCAGGTATTCGCCGGCGGCGCTGTCGAGCATGATCGCGTTGGAGGGCGACAGGTGATCGGTGGTGATGTTGTCCGGCAGCACCGCCAGCGGGCGCATGCCTTTGAGCGGACGTGCGCCGGCCAACGCGCCTTCCCAGTACGGCGGACGGCGGATGTAGGTGCTCATTTCGCGCCAATCGTACAGCGGCGCGACCTTCGGGCCGGTGTCTTCGTGGATGGCAAACATCGGGATGTAGACCTGACGGAACTGCTCCGGCTTGACCGAGGATTTGACCACGGCGTCGATTTCTTCGTCGCTCGGCCAAATGTCTTTCAGGCGGATTTCCTTGCCATCGACCACGCCGAGCACGTCTTTTTCGATGTCGAAACGGATGGTGCCGGCAATCGCGTAAGCGACCACCAATGGTGGCGAAGCGAGGAACGCTTGCTTGGCGTACGGATGAATCCGCCCGTCGAAGTTGCGGTTACCCGAGAGTACGGCGGTGGCGTACAGATCGCGGTCGATGATTTCCTGCTGGATCACTGGATCGAGCGCACCGGACATGCCGTTGCAAGTGGTGCAGGCAAACGCGACGATGCCGAAACCAAGCTGCTCCAGCTCAGTGGTCAGCCCCGCTTCATCAAGGTACAGCGCCACGGTTTTCGAACCCGGCGCCAGCGACGACTTGACCCACGGTTTGCGCGTCAGTCCGAGTCGATTGGCGTTACGCGCGATCAGCCCGGCGGCGATCACGTTGCGCGGGTTGCTGGTGTTGGTGCAACTGGTGATGGCGGCGATGATTACCGCGCCGTCGGGCATTTGCCCCGGCACTTCATCCCATTGACCGGAGATGCCTTTGGCCGCCAGATCGCTGGTCGCGACGCGGGCGTGCGGGTTGCTCGGGCCGGCCATGTTGCGCACGACCGACGACAGATCGAAAGTCAGGCCGCGCTCGTATTGCGCGCCTTTCAGGCTGTCGGCCCACAGGCCAGTAGTCTTCGCGTAATGCTCGACGAGCTGCACTTGTTGGTCTTCGCGACCGGTAAGTTTCAGGTAGTCGATGGTTTGCTGGTCGATGTAAAACATCGCCGCCGTAGCGCCGTATTCCGGGGCCATGTTGGAGATGGTCGCGCGGTCGCCGAGGGTCAGCGCGGCGGCGCCTTCGCCGAAGAATTCCAGCCATGCGCCGACGACTTTCTGCTTACGCAGGTATTCGGTCAGCGCCAGCACCATGTCGGTGGCGGTGATGCCCGGTTGCAACTTGCCGGTCAGTTCAACACCGACGCTTTCCGGCAGACGCATCCACGACGCGCGGCCGAGCATCACGCTCTCGGCTTCGAGGCCGCCAACGCCAATCGCGATTACGCCCAGTGCATCGACGTGCGGGGTGTGGCTATCGGTGCCGACGCAGGTATCCGGGAACGCCACGCCGTCGCGCACCTGGATCACCGGAGACATTTTCTCCAGGTTGATCTGGTGCATGATGCCGTTGCCCGGCGGGATCACATCGACATTCTTGAAGGCCTTCTTCGTCCAGTTGATGAAGTGGAAACGGTCTTCGTTGCGACGGTCTTCGATGGCGCGGTTTTTCTCGAAGGCTTGCGCGTCAAAACCGCCGGCCTCGACTGCCAGCGAGTGGTCGACGATCAACTGGGTCGGCACCACCGGATTGACTTGCGCCGGGTCACCGCCCTGCAAGGCGATAGCATCGCGCAGACCGGCGAGGTCGACCAATGCGGTCTGCCCAAGAATGTCGTGGCACACCACGCGAGCCGGGAACCACGGGAAATCCAGGTCGCGCTTGCGTTCGATGAATTGTTTCAGGGACTCGGTCAGCGTGGCCGGATCGCAACGCCGCACGAGGTTTTCCGCCAGCACGCGCGAGGTGTACGGCAGGGTGTCGTAGGCGCCGGGCTGAATCGCATCGACCGCCGCACGGACGTCGAAGTAATCCAGAGGGGTACCGGGCAGGTTCTTGCGGAATTCTGTGTTCATCGGTCGGGACTCGGTCACGGTGATAACAAAAAGGTTGGGGCCTGACGCCAATCCTGAAATTCCCATCGAACCCTGTGGGAGCTGGCTTGCCAGCGATGACTGAGTCACATCCAGCATCGATGCTGACTGACCCACCGCTATCGCTGGCAAGCCAGCTCCCACAGTTTTTTTCGGTGAACTTCGAGATCAGTGCTGGGCCCTCACCATTCAGCGACGTTCGATTGGCACGAACTTGCGCTGTTCGACGCCGACGTATTCGGCGCTCGGGCGGATGATGCGGTTGTTGGCGCGCTGTTCGAACACGTGTGCGGCCCAGCCGGTCAGGCGCGAGCAGACGAAGATCGGCGTGAACAGCTTGGTCGGGATGCCCATGAAGTGGTACGTCGAGGCGTGGTAGAAATCGGCGTTGGGGAAGAGTTTCTTCTGCTCCCACATGGTCTTGTCGATCGCTTCGGAAACCGCGAACAGCACCTTGTCCCCGACTTCATCGGAAAGCTTTTTCGCCCAGCCCTTGATCACTTCGTTGCGTGGATCGCTGTCCTTATAGATCGCGTGGCCGAAGCCCATGATCTTGTCTTTGCGCTCGAGCATGCCGAGGGTGCCTTTGATCGCCTCGTCCGGCGACGAAAAGCGCTCGATCATTTCCATCGCCGCTTCGTTGGCGCCGCCATGCAGCGGGCCGCGTAGCGAGCCGATGGCCGCCGTTACGCAGGAATACAGATCAGACAACGTCGAAGCGCACACCCGGGCAGTGAAGGTCGAAGCGTTGAATTCGTGTTCGGCGTAGAGGATCAACGACACGTTCATCACTTTGACGTGCAGTTCGCTCGGCTTCTTGTCGTGCAGCAAGTGCAGAAAGTGGCCGCCGATGGTTGGTTCATCGCTGACGCAATTGATGCGTTTGCCATCGTGACTGAAGCGATACCAGTAGCACATGATCGCCGGGAACGCGGCCAGCAGGCGGTCGGTCTTGTCCAGTTGCTCGGAGAAGTCTTGCTCCGGTTCGATGTTGCCAAGGAAGGAGCAACCGGTGCGCATCACGTCCATCGGGTGGGCGTCGGCGGGAATGCGCTCAAGCACTTCTTTCAGCGCTTGCGGCAGATCGCGCAGCTTGCCGAGTCTTTGCTGGTAGTCGGCGAGCTGGGTTTTGCTAGGGAGTTCGCCGTACAGCAGCAGGTACGCCACTTCTTCGAACTGCGCATCTGCGGCCAGTTCGCGCACGTCATAGCCGCGATAGGTCAGCCCGGCACCAGCCTGGCCCACGGTCGACAGAGCGGTTTGCCCGGCAACCTGGCCCCGGAGCCCGGCGCCACTGAGTACTTTTGCTTCGGCCATTGTTTTCTCCAATCTTGAATTTGTTAGGGAGGCTGGCGGCGTTTATTTTTTCGCCGCAAACAACGCATCGAGCTTCTGCTCGAACGTGTGGTAATCGATGCGATCGTAGAGCTCCATGCGAGTCTGCATGGTGTCGATGACATTCTGCTGCGTACCGTCGCGGCGGATCGCGGTGTAGACGTTTTCCGCAGCCTTGTTCATCGCGCGGAACGCCGACAGCGGGTACAACACAAGCGATACATCGGCCCCGGCCAGTTGCTCGGTGGTGTACAGCGGCGTCGCGCCGAATTCGGTGATGTTGGCCAGAATCGGCGCTTTCACGCGGCTGGCGAACAGCTTGTACATCTCCAGCTCGGTGATGGCTTCCGGGAAGATCATGTCAGCACCGGCCTCGATGCACGCAGCAGCGCGATCGAGTGCCGATTCGAGACCTTCAACCGCCAGCGCATCGGTGCGGGCCATGATCACGAAGCTGTCATCGGTGCGCGCATCGACCGCCGCCTTGATGCGGTCAACCATTTCCTGCTGCGAGACGATTTCTTTGCCAGGACGATGGCCGCAACGCTTGGCGCCGACCTGATCCTCGATGTGAATCGCCGCCGCGCCGAACTTGATCATCGACTTCACAGTGCGCGCGACGTTGAACGCCGAGGAACCGAAACCGGTATCGACATCCACCAGCAACGGCAGATCGCAGACGTCGGTGATGCGGCGCACATCGGTGAGCACGTCATCCAGGCCGGTGATGCCCAGATCCGGCACCCCGAGAGAGCCTGCGGCCACCCCGCCACCGGACAGGTAAATCGCTTTGAAACCGGCGCGCTTGGCCAGCAATGCGTGGTTGGCGTTGATCGCGCCGACCACTTGCAGCGGATGCTCGCTGGCGACCGCATCGCGAAAACGCTGGCCTGGAGTTTTCTGGTTGGAACTCATGACTCACCTCGTTCAGTGACTGTCGGGTTGGCGCCGTCTTGATAATGACGGGCGATATTGCGTTTCGAAGCGCCGATGTGCCGGCGCATCAACAATTCGGCCAGCTCGCCGTCACGGTCGGCGATGGCATCGAGAATCCGGTGGTGCTCGGCAAAGGCCTGACGCGGACGGTTGGGCGTGGTGGAAAACTGGATGCGGTACATGCGCACCAGTTGGTACAGCTCGCCGCAGAGCATCTGGGTCAGGGTGCGGTTGCCGCTGCCCTGGATGATCCGGTAATGAAAGTCGAAATCGCCTTCCTGCTGGTAATAACCGACGCCGGCCTGAAACGCCGCATCGCGCTCGTGGGTTTCGAGGACCCGGCGCAGTTCGTCGATTTCTTCGACGGTCATGCGTTCCGCCGCCAGACGGCAGGCCATGCCTTCAAGGGATTCGCGGATTTCGTAGAGTTCGAGCAATTCGGCATGGCTCAGCGAGACCACGCGTGCGCCGACGTGCGGTACGCGCACCAGCAAGCGCTGGCCTTCCAGACGATGGATCGCCTCACGCAGCGGCCCACGGCTGATGCCGTAGGTACGCGCCAGCTCCGGCTCGGAGATCTTGCTGCCCGGGGCGATTTCACCTTTGACGATGGCCGCCTGAATGCGCCGAAAGACGTTTTCCGAAAGTGTCTCGGAATCGTCACCGCTGATCACCGGGGGATCGAGTTGATCCAGCATATTGTCGACACCTTGAAATCCAATGCGGCAAAAACTAGCGAATCAATGCCAATCAGTCAAAGGATAAATACACATTGTCGACAATCGTCTAATAAGCCACTGATTCAGCCCCAAGGGTTATAGACCCGCTCGGCGGCTGGCGCCATAAAACCACCGTGCTAGAATGCCGCCCGCATTTGCCAGTCATTTGCACGGCTTGTCATAAAAAGCTGATAGGCACACGTAGGCGCTTGCGCAGTCATTGCCCAACGCCTTGCACCGAGAAACGGAACGCTGCGCACCAGGATTTATGAGACTCAAGCCCTTCTCCACCTTCTTTTATATGCTCTGCCTGCCCGGCCTCGCCTTGGCGGGGGAAAAAACCGTGTACGGCCTCAATGAATACGCAGCGCTGGACGGTATCAATCTGCAAGTCGCGGCCAAACTCGACACCGGCGCCAAAACCGCCTCACTGAGCGCCCGCGACATCAAACGCTTCAAACGCAACGGCGAGTCGTGGGTACGCTTCTATCTGGCCATCGACGCCGCGCATTCGCACCCGCTCGAACGGCCGCTGGCACGGGTCAGCAAAATCAAGCGCCGCGCCGGCGACTACGATCCGGAAGAGGGCAAGAAGTACACCGCTCGTCCGGTGATCGAGCTGGATATCTGCATGGGTTCGGCAATGCGCAGTATAGAAGTGAACCTGACCGACCGAAGTGCGTTCCAATATCCGCTTTTGATCGGCTCCGAAGCGCTGAAACGCTTCGACGCGCTGGTCGATCCCAGTCTTAAATACGCTGCCGGCAAACCTGCCTGCGCCATCGCCGCTCATACCGCCGAGTAATTTCCATGCGTTCTCTAACCTTCCACCTGAAAATCCTGATCACCATTCTGGTGCTGCTCGGCGTTTCGGTTACGGCCTATCAGATTTTCGTGCTCGGCATCCCGGTGACCGAAGACGCCACCGACGACTTGTGGAACATCGACGCCAAAGTCGAGTTCGTCGCCAGCACCAAGGATCCGGTGAAGATCCAGATGTTCGTGCCGCCCCTGAGTCGCGACTACGTCAGCCTCAATGAAAGCTTCATCTCGAACAATTACGGAGTAGCGGTCAACCGGGTTGACGGCAACCGCAAGGTGACGTGGTCAGCGCGGCGTGCCAAGGGCAATCAGACGCTGTATTACCGTCTGGTGCTGACCAAGCGCTACACCGCTGAAAAAACCAAGATCAAAGGCCCGACCTTCCGCGACAGCATGGTCATCGAAGGCGCGGAAAAAATCGCCGCCGAAGCCCTGCTCGCGCCGATCCGCCAGCACTCCGCCGACGTCGAAACCTTCATCGGCGAAGCGATCAAACGCGTCAACAATCTCAACGACGATAACGTGAAACTGCTGCTGGCCGGCGATCCGTCCACCGCGCACAAAGCCAAGATCGTCGAATTGCTGCTATCGATCGCCCACGTACCGGTAGAAAAAGTCCACACCCTGCGTCTGGTCGCCGATCAGCCGCAAACCCCGGAACTGTGGCTGCGCAGCTTCAATGGCGCCGACTGGTTGTACTTCAACCCGGAAACCGGTGAGCAAGGCCTGCCGACCGACCGCCTGCTGTGGTGGACCGGCGACGAAAACCTGATCACCGTCGACGGCGGCAAAAAAGCCAACGTGACCTTCAGCCTGAACAACAGCGAGATGAACGCGATTCGTCTGGCCAAGCTGACCGACGAAAACACCGACGCCAACTTCCTCGATTACTCGCTGTACGGACTGCCGCTGCAAACCCAGCAGACCTTCATGATCATGGTGATGATCCCGATTGGCGTGCTGGTGATCCTGATCCTGCGCAACCTGATCGGCCTGCAGACCTTGGGCACGTTCACCCCGGTGTTGATCGCCCTGGCCTTCCGCGAGACGCAACTCGGGTTCGGCATTCTGCTGTTTACCGTGATTACCGCACTGGGGCTGTCGTTACGTTCGTATCTGGAACATCTGAAGCTGCAAATGCTGCCGCGACTCTCGGTGGTGTTGACCTTTGTCGTGGTGTTGATCGCGGCGATCAGTCTCTTTAGTCACAAGCTTGGTCTGGAACGCGGTCTGTCGGTGGCGCTGTTCCCGATGGTGATTCTGACCATGACCATCGAACGCCTGTCGATCACCTGGGAAGAACGCGGTGCCGGACATGCGATGAAAGTGGCGATCGGCACGCTGTTCGCGGCGTCGCTGGCGCACCTCATCATGAGCGTGCCGGAGCTGGTGTACTTCGTGTTTACCTTCCCGGCGATCCTGCTGATTCTGGTGGGCTTCATGCTGGCAATGGGTCGCTATCGCGGTTATCGCCTGACCGAACTGGTGCGCTTCAAGGCTTTCCTGAAGAAGGCTGACGCCTGATGTTCGGTTTCTGGAAGACCTGGAAGGCCCTGGAAGCCCGGGGCATCATGGGCATCAATCGGCGTAACGCGGACTACGTGCTCAAGTACAACAAACGCAGTCTGTACCCGATTGTCGATGACAAGATCATCACCAAGGAGCGCGCGATCAAGGCCGGCATTCATGTGCCGGAACTGTACGGCGTGATTTCCACCGAGAAGGAAATCGACAAGCTCGACGAGATCATCGGCGCGCGCAGCGACTTCGTGATCAAACCGGCCCAAGGCGCGGGCGGCGACGGCATCATCGTGATCGCCGACCGTTTCGAGGGCCGCTATCGCACGATCTCGGGCAAGATCCTTGCCCACGAAGAGCTTGAACATCACATCTCAAGCATCCTCACCGGCCTGTATTCACTGGGCGGACACCGCGACCGCGCACTGATCGAATACCGCGTGACCCCGGACCAGATCTTCAAAAGCATCAGCTATGAAGGCGTGCCGGACATCCGCATCATCGTGCTGATGGGCTATCCGGTGATGGCCATGCTGCGCTTGCCGACTCGCCAGTCCGGCGGCAAGGCCAACCTGCACCAAGGCGCGATCGGTGTCGGCGTTGACCTGGCCACCGGCCTGACCCTGCGCGGCACCTGGCTGAACAACATCATCACCAAACACCCGGACACCACCAACGCGGTAGACGGTGTGCAACTGCCCTACTGGGACGGCTTCATGAAACTCGCTGCGGGCTGCTACGAGCTGTGCGGGTTGGGGTATATCGGCGTGGACATGGTGCTGGATCAGGAAAAAGGCCCGCTGATTCTTGAGCTGAATGCGCGGCCGGGGCTGAATATTCAGATCGCCAACGATTGCGGGCTGACGTTGCGTACGCATGCGGTTGAAGCGCGTCTGGAAGAGTTGAAGGCGCGTGGGGTGTCAGAGACGGTTGAGGAGCGTGTGGCGTTTGCGCAGGAATTGTTTGGGCATATTCCGGCGGTCGAGGGTTGATCCCGAACATGCCGACCTGTTCCGTACACCCCCTACCCTACCGCGCCAACCCCGCCGACTACTTCGCGGCAATCCGTCATGCCCCTGGCGCAGTGCTGCTCGACAGCGGCCGGCCGAGCGCAGAACGTGGCCGTTATGATTTGCTTAGCGCCTGGCCGCTGGAACAGCTCGCAGTTCTGCCAGACGAAAGCGGCAGTCTTTTCCTGCAACGCCTGCGCGAAAACCTGACCCGTTTGGGCGAAGCGGATTTGCCCGACGGTTATGAACTGCCATTCGCTGGCGGTCTGATCGGCTATCTGAGTTACGACTTCGGTCGGCATCTGGAACATCTGCCGAGCGAGGCGCGGGATGATCTGCAACTGCCGGATGCGCGGTTCGGGCTGCATGACTGGGCGTTGATCTCGGATCACCTTTTGGCGACCAGCCAATTGGTGTTTCATCCTTCAGTGAGTGCCGACGAGCAGCGCCGGCTGATTGATCTGTTCACTCAATTGACGACAGAGGCTTCGGCACCTTTTTCGTTAAATAGTCCGATGACGGCCGATTTGTCGGCAGATGAATACCGCCAGGCCTTCGAGCGCATTCAGCATTACATTCAGGCCGGCGATTGCTACCAGGTCAACTTCGCACAACGCTTTCGCGCCCAGTGCCAAGGTGATCCATGGCTGGCCTATTGCGCATTGCGCGCGGCGTGCCCAACACCCTTCTCCGGTTTCCAGAGCCTGCCCGACGGCGGCGCAGTGTTGAGCCTGTCCCCCGAGCGCTTCGTCAAAGTCAGCCAGCGCCAGGTCGAAACCCGCCCAATCAAGGGCACTCGCCCACGCGGTCTGACGCCTGCCGAAGACGCCACCAATGCCGCCGAGTTACTGGCCAGCCCCAAGGATCGCGCCGAAAACCTGATGATCGTCGATCTGTTGCGCAACGACCTTGGGCGCACTTGCCGCATCGGTTCGGTGCGGGTGCCGGAGTTGTTCAGTCTGGAAAGTTATCCGAACGTGCATCACCTGGTCAGCAGCGTGACCGGCGAACTGGCCGATGACCGCGATGCGCTGGACCTGATCGCCGGCAGCTTTCCCGGCGGTTCGATCACCGGCGCACCGAAGATTCGGGCGATGCAGATCATCGACGAGCTAGAGCCGACCCGGCGCGGGTTGTACTGCGGTTCGTTACTGTATCTGGACGTGCGCGGCGAGATGGACAGCTCCATCGCGATTCGCAGTTTGCTGGTCAAGGATGGGCAGGTATGTTGCTGGGGCGGTGGCGGGATTGTGGCCGATTCCGACTGGCAAGCCGAATATCAGGAATCGATCACCAAAGTGAAGATCCTCCTGCAAACCCTGCACACCCTTTAATTAACTGTGGCGAGGGAGCTTGCTCCCGCTGGGGTGCGAAGCGCCCCCAGAATTTGTGCGACTGCTACGCAGCCGAGCGGGAGCAAGCTCCCTCGCCACAGAAAGTGATTAGAGACTCAGATTGCGGTTCGAGGCTTTGATGAATTGCTGCTTCAACTCGGCAAAGGTATGCACCGCCGGGAACTGCGGAAACTCGCGAATCACATTGTCCGGCGCATGAAACAGAATCCCCGCATCCGCTTCACCGAGCATGCTCGTGTCGTTGTAGGAATCGCCCGCGGCAATCACCCGGTAATACAGGCTTTTGAACGCCAACACTGACTGGCGCTTCGGATCTTTCTGACGCAGTTGATAGCTGGTGACCCGCCCGCTGTCGTCCGTAATCAGACGATGACAAAGCAAGGTCGGGAAGCCCAGCTGACGCATCAGCGGTTGGGAAAATTCGTAGAAGGTGTCCGATAGAATCACCACCTGAAAGCGCTCGCGCAGCCAGTTGACGAACTCCACCGCGCCATCCAGCGGCTTGAGCGTGGCGATCACTTCCTGAATGTCCGAGAGTTTCAAGCCGTGTTCGTCGAGGATGCGCAGGCGCTGCTGCATCAGAACATCGTAATCGGGAATATCCCGGGTGGTGGCCTTGAGGGATTCGATTCCGGTTTTCTCGGCGAAGGCGATCCAGATTTCCGGCACCAACACCCCTTCAAGATCAAGACAGGCAATTTCCACAGGACACTCCGTTTGTAATGTTTATTGAGTCGAGCGAGCCCGAACTCTAGCGGCTCGACCCGGCCCGTGCAACGCACAGCACGCCCCGGCCAACGCGACTTTTTGTTAACATCGCCGCCATATAGAGCGCCCAGCGCCACCGACCTGTAGGAAGCCGCCCTGATGAGCCCAACGTTCGACGTCGTGGAACTCGCCACGACCTATGCCAACAAATCCGCGCAAGACATCCTCAAACTGGCCTTCGCCGAGTTCGGTGACGAGTTGTGGATATCTTTCAGCGGCGCCGAGGATGTGGTGCTGGTGGACATGGCCTGGAAGCTCAACAAGAACGTCAAAGTCTTCAGTCTCGACACCGGGCGCCTGCACCCGGAGACCTACCGCTTCATCGATCAGGTGCGCGAGCACTACAAGATCGACATCGAATTGGTGTCGCCGGACTACACAAAACTCGAACCGTTCGTGAAGGAAAAAGGCCTGTTCAGTTTCTACAAGGACGGCCACGGCGAATGCTGCGGGATCCGCAAGATCGAGCCGCTGCGCCGTAAACTGTCCGGCGTCAAAGCCTGGGCTACTGGCCAGCGCCGTGACCAGAGCCCGGGCACCCGCAGCGCGGTAGCGGTACTGGAAATCGACACTGCGTTCTCGACTCCGGAACGCACGCTGTACAAGTTCAACCCGTTGGCGCAGATGACCAGCGAGGAAATCTGGGGCTACATCCGCATGCTTGAGCTGCCGTACAACAGCCTGCATGAGCGCGGCTTTATCAGCATCGGCTGCGAACCCTGCACCCGCCCGGTGCTGCCAAACCAGCACGAGCGCGAAGGTCGCTGGTGGTGGGAAGAAGCCACGCAAAAAGAGTGTGGGCTGCACGCCGGGAACATCATCGGCAAATCCAAGGCTTAGCCAACACCCGGTTTCAAGCCGGGTTCAGACTGCACTGAAGCGTTTGGCCAGTCCCTGCTCGGCAAACTGCTCGATGACGAAATCGACAAATGCTCGAGTTTTGCCGGGCAGCAATTTGTGCTCCGCGTAATAGATCGAGATGTTGCCATCGTCGACGTACCAGTCCGGCAACACTCGCTGTAAACGCCCGGTGTCCAGATAACCAACGGCAAACGGCATGCTTACTAACGCAATGCCCAAGCCCTGCGCCGCCGTGGCGCAAGCGGCCTCGGAATCGCTCATGGTCATTCGCACTCGCAGGATCAAGGGGCTGTGTTGTTGCTTGCGATCGCTCAACTGCCACGAGCGCACGCGGCCGGTTTGCGGTGAGCGGATCAGAATACCGTCGTGATCCTTCAGGTCCTCCGGCTGATTAATTGCCGGGTGGCTATCCAGATATTCGCGAGACGCCACCAATACCCTATGCGCCGGAGTCAGCTTGCGCGCGACCACGCCTTGCGGCAGCTCAAATCCGCCGCCAATCGCCGCATCAAAACCCTGCCCGATAAGATCCACCTGACGGTTATCGAAATGCCAGTCCGGGTTGATCGCCGGGAAGCGCCGCAGGAACTCCCCAAGCAGCGGCACGATGTACAGCCGCCCAAACACCGTGCCCATGCTGACTTTCAACGTACCCGCCGGTTGCCCTTCGGCGCTGGCCAGATTCGCCACAGCATTCTGGATCGTGGTGAGGCTGGCGCTGACCTCGCTCAAAAATAGTTGCCCGGCCTCGGTCAGCGTCAAACTGCGGGTACTGCGCTGAAACAGCCTTACGCCAAGACGTGCTTCGAGTTTCGCCACGCTTTTGCCGACCGCTGCCGGAGTCAGACTGAGGCGTCTGGCGGCTTCGGCGAAGCTGCCGACCTCGGCACTGCGGACGAAGCATTCGATACTACTGAATGTTTCCATGGTCGCCACTATAAACTTCTGGTTTACACAGACTATAGCAACCTCGGGCTACACGGTTGCTGGCTGGCGGCAGATACTCGACTCCGACACCAAGGCAGCCTGCCTTGAAATTTCTGGAGATCGCACATGACCACTCAAAACCTCAGCGGTAAAGTCGCTCTGATTCAAGGCGGCTCTCGCGGCATCGGCGCCGCCATCGTCAAACGTCTGGCCGCCGAAGGCGCAGCAGTGGCCTTCACTTATGTAAGCTCCGACGCCAAGGCTCAGGAACTGCAGAACAGCATCACCGGCAACGGCGGCAAAGCCCTCGCAATCAAGGCCGACAGTGCCAACGCCGATGCCATCCGCAGCGCCGTGGCTGCCACCGTTGAAGCCTTTGGCCGCCTCGATATCCTGGTCAACAACGCAGGCATCCTCGCCATCGCGCCGCTGGAAGATTTCAAACTGGAAGACTTCGATCAGACCCTGGCGATCAACGTACGCAGCGTGTTCATCGCTTCCCAGGAGGCCGCCAAGCACATGGGCGAAGGCGCGCGCATCATCAATATCGGCAGCACCAACGCCGATCGCATGCCCTTCGGTGGTGGCAGTGTGTATGCGATGAGCAAATCGGCACTGGTTGGGCTGACCAAAGGCCTGGCACGCGATCTCGGCCCACGCGGCATCACCATCAACAACGTGCAGCCCGGCCCGGTCGACACCGACATGAACCCGGCCCACGGCGAGTTCGCCGACAGCCTGATACCGCTGATGGCGGTCGGCCGTTACGGCAAGGCTGAAGAAATCGCCAGCTTCGTCGCCTACCTGGCAGGCCCTGAAGCCGGCTACATCACCGGTGCCAGCCTGACCATCGACGGGGGTTTCGGCGCCTGACAGTTTTTGAGTCTGCAGAATGAAAAACGCCGCCCTTCCTTTATGGAGGGGCGGCGTTTTTTTGCTTACGGTTACGTCAGGCCCAATCCAGCGCCGGCAATCCGCAGGCACTTGGAGTGAACGCTTTCAACGTACGAAGAATCCCGTCGGCGTGTGCGTATTTTTCATCGGCCATCGCCGCATCAGGAATCGCGATGGCGGTCATGCCTGCCGCTTTGGCCGCCGTCACGCCGAATGGCGAGTCCTCGAACACCAGACAATCTTCCGGCGCCACACCCAAACGCCGGGCAGCCGTCAGGAAGATATCCGGCGCCGGTTTGGCTGCGCCAACCTCCGGGTCATCCGCCGTCACGATGAAGTCGAACAGCGCAAACCACTCGCGGTGCAACGTGGTTTTCTGAGCGAACGACTGACGCGATGAACTGGTGCCGACCGCAATCGGAATGTTGTGCGCCTTGAGGTGACGCACCAGTTCCTCTGCCCCCGCCATCGCCTGGGCAGTGGGAAAACGCTCGCGCATCAACGGTTCGCGGATCACCAGAAACTCTTCAGCCGTGATCGGCAGATCCAGCGCCTCAACCACGTAGCGCGCCAGATCACCTGCGCCACGGCCAATGATGTTCTGCTTGATGCTCCAGTCGAAGGTGCGTCCGTACCGCGCCGCAATCATCGACGTGACCTCGGTGTAGATGCCCTCGGTGTCCAGCAGCAAACCGTCCATATCGAAAATCACGGCCTTGATCGGGCCGAACGCCTTCAGCGGTGCATTCATCATCGGATCCGTCAGCAATGTCATCCAGCCCCGCGCCGTTGAGGCAGCAGCACGGATCTGATTAAAGGGTTCAGCAGCATAACGAGCGTGATCGCCATTGGGCAACGGGCAATCTCTGCTGTTTGGTTTAAACCAGTCGCAGGCAATTAGCGAAATACCCTACAGCCACCGCCTACTTGGCTGACTTCTTTCCCGTTTGATCCCCCGCACAGTTGCGCGCCTTCCATCGAATTGCGCGAGCGACTGCGAATGCTTCCACCCGATCCTCTGCTGAAACTCAATAACACCATTGGTTTGCTGGTGGTCGCGGCGCTGAATCCCGAGCAGCCCGACGCCGAAGCGCTGTTCGGCGAATTTCGCCTGTGTTTGAACAACTACGACGCCTGGGCCGAGCAGTTCTGGACTGGAACGGCGCTGGATGTCGAGCAGGTGTTCAAGGTCGGCAACGATGTGTCGCTGACTGCGCCGATCAAGTCGCGCAAGGCCGTCAGTCCGTCGGTGTTCATGTGCCCTGCCCAAGGTCCGTTGACCCTGGTGCACATGTTCGATGCGGCGCGGTTTGTGCCGATTGGTAATACGCCGGTGATGCTGGAACCGGTGGTTGCCGAGGTTGATGGCGTCCTCAGCTACGGCGAACCGCTGCATCACACCATCGGCCCCAGCGGCATTCTCGAGGTGTCCGACTGCAATCGGGGCCAGCGTTATCGCATCACCTTCTTTCCTGATGTTTCCTCCGAGCATGTCAAAACGCTGTACGCGTCTTATCAAGGTCTCATCGATGGACTTGAGGTCTGGCTGCGTGGGGAATGGGCAGGGTTTGAGCCGCAGTGGAAGGAGTTTTCCAGTGGCGGGTTCAGTGAGCGTTATGGCTTGTTGCAACAGGCTGACTGGCGCGGTTTTGAGAGCGCGTTAAACGGCGTCTGGGACGACGTGAAGCAAGTGTTTGCGCTGCTTGCGGACTTGCAGGCCAACAGCGAAAAACTCCTGGCGTATTTATCGGCGCTTGAACTGGACGCCCTGTTGAGCGCCTCGGCCGAGGCCATCGCCAACGGGTTGTTGATGCTCAGTGACGAGCCGCTGCTGTTTATTCATCTGGCGGCGTTTACCAGTTGGTTGAAGATGCTGCCGCCGCAGTATCTGGCCGAGGTGGTAGCGGAAGTTCGCGCCGAGTTGCTGATTGGCTTTCTGCTGATGTGCGTTGGGCGCGGCATGGGCGTGAAGCTGCTGTTGAGCGCCAAGGTCCTCTCCAAGATCAAATCGCCGCGTGCGCGGGAGTGGTTGTCGGCGGCGGCATTGCGTTTGGCTGAGCTGACCTCCGAGCCCGATCTGACCCGGCATGCGAATGCGCTGAGGCCGCTGGCGGTCAATGCGCGGCAGGCACCGTTGAAGCCGACGCCGACCGTGCCGCTGGAGATTCGTCAGGGCGAGGCGCCGGTTTTGACGGTGCCCAACCCGGCGGCGATCTCGCGCAACAAGTCACAAGACATGACGCGGCTGGAGCGGCACGAGCCTCGGGATGAGGCGTCGGATCAGGCGAAAAACCCCAACGGTGACAGCGCGGATTGTGCGCCGCTGACCTGCACCAACGGCTGCCCGGTATCGATGGTCACTGGCGAGGAATTGTTGACGCTGACCGACGGTTCCCTCGATGGATTGCTGCCGTTCGAGTTCACTCGGTTGTATCGCAACAGCGCCGCCGAGATCGACGTCGGCCTGGGCTTTGGCTGGAGCCATTCGCTGGCGCATCGGCTGGAGATCGACGGTGACGCGGTTGTCTGGGTCGATCACGAGAACCGGCGCACGCGCTTTCCGCTGCCGAGTGTTGCGCGCCCGGCGATTCACAACAGCCTGTCGCGCGCGGCGATATTTCTCGGGGATGAGCCGGAGGAACTGATCCTCGCACTGGCCGGGGAAACAGCGCGCTTTTATCACTTTCGCGCTGGGCGGCTGACGGCGATCAGTGATGCCTACGACAACCGCTTGCTGGTGTCGCGCGATCGTCAGGATCGTATTCAGCGGCTGGATAACGGTGCGGGGCGTTGCCTGTTTCTGCGCTATGAGCGCACGCACCTGGTGGCGGTGGATTATCAGGTGTTGCGCGAGGCGGTCTGGCGCAGTCAGCAGACCCTCGTCAGCTACCGCTACGACGCCCGTCAGCGGCTGATCGAGGCGACCAACGCGGTCGGCGACAGCGAGCGTTACGACTACGACGATCAGCACGTCATCCTCCAGCGGCAACTCAGCGGTGGGGCGAGTTTCTTCTGGGCGTGGGAACGGTCCGGCAAAGCGGCGCGCTGCGTGCGGCACTGGGCGTCGTTTTCGCAGATGGACACGCGCTATGTCTGGGATGACGCCGGCAGTGTCGCGGTGCAGTACGTCGATGGCACCGAGGAAACGTACGTCCATGACGACCGTGCGCGGCTGGTGCGCAAGGTCGCGGCGGATGGTGGTGAGCAGCTCAAGGCTTACGACGATGCGGGGCGGTTGATTGCCGAGCAGGATGCGTTGGGGGCGGTCACCGAGTATCGCTATGACGATGCCGGACGCCTGATTGCGCTGATTCCACCGGAAGATGCGCCCACGTCCTACGAGTATCGCAACGGTTTCCTGCACACCCGTTCGCGCGGGGAGGCGGTGTGGACCTACCGGCGTAATGCGCAGGGTGATGTGACCGAGTTGGTCGATCCTGACGGGCATGTCACGCATTACCACTACGACCCGCAAGGTCGGTTGCTGTCGATCCGTTATCCGGACACCAGCCGCCATGTGCTGGTGTGGAACGACCTAGGGCAGTTGGTCGAGGAAACCCTGCCCGATGGCGGCGTACGCCAGTTTTCCTACGACGCTTTGGGGCGGCGGATTACCACCCGCGACGAACACGGCGCGCTTACTCTGCAGACTTGGGACGCCGTCGGCCGACTGCTGCAGACGATCGCTCCGACCGGTGCCAGCCGCGCCTACAGCTACAGCCCCTACAACCAGATCACCGCCGAGCGCGATGAACTGGGTCGCATCACCCGCTACGAGTACGACGACGATCTGCACCTGGTCAGCCGCCGGATCAATCCGGACGGCACGCAGGTGCAGTATCGCTACGACCATGCGCAGCTGCTGCTCACACAGATCGAGAACGAGTCCGGTGAAAAGTATCTTCTGGACTACACGCCGACGGGATTGATCCGACAGGAAACCGGTTTCGACGGCAGGCGCACCGCTTACGGCTACGACCGCAACGGGCATCTGCTGGAGAAAACCGAGTTTGGCGATGACGGTTCGACGCTGGTCACCGCTTACGAGCGTGATGCGGCTGGACGTCTGCTGGTCAAGACCCTGCCCGATGGCGAGCGTGTGGAATACCGCTACGACCGCCTCGGCCGACTCAGCGGCGTCGACGATGGCCAGCGGCACCCGCTGGAATTTGCCTACGACACTCAGGACCGGCTGATCACCGAACACCAGGGCTGGGGCACCCTGCGTTACGCCTACGACGCCTGCGGCCAGCTCAAACGCCTGCGCCTGCCGGACAACAGCAAACTCGACTACCTGTACGCCAAGGGTGGCGCACTCACCGCGATCAACCTCAACGGCGCGCAGCTGACCCGTCACGTCTACCAGTCCGGTCGTGAGCAACAACGCCAGCAAGGCCTGCTGCTCAGCGAATATACCTACGACGAACAAGGTCGTTTACAGGCGCACGCCGTAGGCCATCAGCGCAGTTCGGTGTATCGCCGCGATTATGCCTACAGCGCCAACGGCAATCTGGAGCAGATCGCCGACACCCGCCACGGCCAGCGCAACTACCAGTACGACGCCCTCGACCGGCTGATCCGGGTGTGCCACACCCGCGACCATCTGCCGGAAAGCTACGCTCACGACCCGGCCGGCAACCTGCTGATGCAGGATCGTCCGGGACCGAGCAGCGTCAAGGGCAACCGCCTGCTGGCCCAGGGCGACCGCCACTACGACTACGACGCCTTCGGCAACCTGATCCGCGAACGCCGCGGCCTCGCGCAACAACTGATCACCGAATACCGCTACGACAGCCAGCACCGCCTGATCGGCCTGATCGGCCCCGACGGAACAACCGCCAGCTACCGCTACGACGCCTTCGGCCGGCGCATCAGCAAAACCGTCGACGGCCAGACCACCGAATTCTTCTGGCAAGGCGACCACCTCGTCGCCGAAAGCAGCAAAACCCAACACCGCAGCTTCATCTACGAACCCGGCACCTTCCGCCCGCTCGCGATGCTCGACGGCAAAGGCCCAAAACGCGCCTGCCCGTTCTACTACCAACTCGACCACCTGGGCACGCCGCAGGAACTCACCGACTACAGCGGCGACATCGCCTGGTCGGCGCAGTACGCCGCGTACGGCAAAACCACCTCGGTGGAACTGGCCGGCGAAGACTACCTCGACCAGCCGCTGCGTTTTCAGGGGCAGTACTTCGATGAAGAAAGTGGCCTGCATTACAACCGGCATCGGTATTACGATCCGGATGTTGGGCGGTACCTGACGCCAGATCCGGTGAAGTTGGCGGGTGGGCTGAATCAGTACCAGTACGTGCCGAATCCGACGGGGTGGGTGGATCCGTTGGGGTTGAGTTCCAACTGTCCGCCGCCGAACAAGCCGGGTTGTGCGGTTCCGGGTGATGTAGCCAACGTAAAAGTTGATAAGGGCGCGCCAGAATTACCTACTATTAATCATGGCGTCGACCCTAAGACTTTAAAGCGAACACATGCAATATCGGGAAAAACCTCGACAAAGCGAGTCGAGAACATAATCCAAGAAATGCGAAATACTGGATACGACAATGAATATCCAATAGACGTAGTGGAACACGATAACGAGTTCTACATTCTTGACGGTCATCACCGCGCAGCGGCTGCTAGAAAAACGACAACGAACGTCACCATAAAGTTGATAACCAACATAAGAGAACATTTCGGTACTCTAAACAACCTTGAAGAAGTACTAGAGTCCGCAAATAATGTCGGCAATGACAGACTGGAGCATCACAGAAGAAGATGAGCAGACCAGAAAAAAATCTTGAAGATTTGATCACCGACTTTCTGTCTAAAGTAGATCGTGGTACGAAGCTATTAGAGGCGAAATTTGGAACTCGGAATATTCTCAGACTATGGCGAAGCAACCTAATACAAAGATGCGGAATTATAACCGATGAGGCTCACTACGAATTGCATGGGGTCGGGTGCGCTATACACTTCCCAACGGAATCCGTGGATTTCGACTATGGTTCGAACAGCCGCACTGACGGGTTTGACATTTGGCGTCTGTATATGTACGCCGATGACCGGCCTATGGTTTATAAAAAATACTGCGATAAAAAAACACTTGAAAAAGAATTTTGGGAGTACGTATCTGCACAAAAAATAGAAAAAATGTCGGCCGAAGACAATCTTTACATATTAGTCCGCCCGAAAATTAAATAGACGAACTACGTACTCTCAAGCACAAAATCGACAGTTTTTCTCTAGTTGCGTCGCTTATCAAAAGGGCCTGTCCCACAGGCCCTTAAAACTCGACGATGATGCATGTGCCCTACTCAACGCGAACACTCACCAATCACTGCTCATCCTCATCCTCGTCATACTCCATATCCGCCTCATCAGAATCATTCAACGGCACCGTCGCATCATCCATCAGCGACCCCGGATCTTCATTCCCCGGATCATTCAACTCGCGCTTCTCCGGATCATTGATAAACGGCACTCCGCTCGGGCCCTTCTCTTCCTTGCCTTCAGTCTCTGCGTTCATGGCATGCCTCGCATTGTTCGGGAATGTATAAAGTTCGAAAGTCCCCGCGGCCAAACGTTCCGATTTGCGAATCGCAGATGCAAAAAACCCGGCATCACGCCGGGTTTCCAGAGATTCGACAATTAATCAGTCATGCCGATTCTTGTGTTTGTTCTTGTGCTTGTGCTTATGGCCGCTGCCAGAGTGGGATTTGCCGTCATCGTTACCGAGGTTACTGCCCACAGCGCCACCCGCTGCGCCACCAAGACCTGCACCGATAGTCGAGCCGGTCGAGCCGCCAATGCTGTTACCAATCACCGATCCACCCGCCGAACCCAAACCGCCACCAATCGCCGCTTCAGTGCGGCTGCCTTTGCGGGCGCCAACTGCGCTACCCGCCGCGCCGCCGACACCTGCGCCAACCGCTGCGCCTGTGCTGCCGCCGAGTTGTCCGCCAATCACGTTGCCAAGTGCACCGCCTAGCCCGCCTCCGACAGCGGCCGTGCCATCGCCAGCGGCCATGGCGCCTTGAGCCACAAACAATCCGAAAAACAGTGCAGATAGTGTCAAACGCATTTGAACCTCACAGTTCCCGAACCGGGACGGTATGCCCACGCAGTGGGCTATGTGCCATTAGAGCTGTTTACTCGACAAACGTTCAGCGATGAAAAAAAGACATCAAGCCGAACATTTTCGTACGTGATTTCGCTTAGTGACGCTTGTGGCCTTTCGACAAATTGCTACCGACCGCGCCACCGGCTGCACCACCCAGACCTGCACCAATGGTCGCGCCGGTACGGCCGCCGAGGCTGTTACCAATCACCGAACCGCCCGCCGCGCCGACACCGCCGCCAATAGCCGCTTTCGTCCGGCTGCCTTTGCGCGCCGCCATTGCGCTGCCGGCCGCGCCTGCTACACCGGCACCAATCGCGCCACCCGTGCTGCCACCCATTTTCTGGCCGAGCACGTTACCCAGCGCGCCGCCCAGACCACCGCCAACCGCAGCCGTGCCGTCGCCGGCAGCCATCGCGCCTTGAGCGACCAGAAGGCCAAGAACCAGAGCAGGCAATGTTAAACGCATGACGAAAACCTCAACAATAGGGATGAGCAAAGGGCGGGGATTGAATGCCGTTACGGCGGTAAAGTCCAGACAAAGTCCAACACCACTGCGCACCAGGCGCCAATTGGACAGCGATTATGCAAAAGGTTTTATCGCGGACAAAAAAAAGCCCGCTGGGGAGACGGGCTGGAGACTTGCTTTCTAACGGATGGCTTCACCTTAGATCGACGGCTGTGAAAAGTTTGTGAAAACAATCGAACGAGGTGTACCGATCTGTAGGAAATTTCTACGCCCCGACGCTAGATACAAAAAACCCCGTGCGATGACGGGGTTTGGCGCCGATGATTCATTTTCTGGATCGCGCCGACACTCTGGGCAAAAACTTGGCTTTCTGCGCCTTGGGTACTACCGATTTGATCTTGTCATTCTGCGCTGGATCCTCGCCAAACCCGGCATGGTATTCGGTCTGACCACAGTGCACGCAGTTGTTAACGGAAAACTCAGCCGCGTCGTGTTCGATGTACGGATTAGTCATTTTTCGCTCCTTCATAAGATCGGATCGATACCGGCAAGCCGATTTGCCTGGAAAAATATCAACCTTCAAGAATTTTGAGACTAGTCGGTCATTCCTGGACCTGTGGTTCAGATTGCTTGGCGACCGACGAATGGCCTAGGTAAAAACAAGCCGACCAGCCCGTTCGCTGGAACAACGGCCTCTTTCAGCTAGCCTTACTTCCGCGTGACACACCATCACCCGCGAAGGAACGCGAACATGACAACGGCAATCACCCCGAAAAGTATTGGCTTGATACTCATGACAGTCGCGCTAACAGGCTGCGGCACGGTCAGCAGCGTGCTGCAGGACGACTCGGTGGCAGGCAACGATCTAAAAAAACGCCAAACGTACTGTGACTCGATTTCGCGGATATACAGCGGAGTGGGTTACGACTTCTGCATCATGCATGCGCCGGAGTTGCCGCAAAAAAGCTGGAAAGGCACCCCGACGGCGAGCCTGGTTGTGCTCGACATCATGCTCTCCGGCCTGACCGACACCCTGGTCCTGCCCTACACAGCCTACAAGCAACTTAAACATGGAAATATCGAAATCTACCAATCGCAAACCTCTGCTCGGTGAGGGCGCATCAGCGTAACTTCACTGCGGTACCGGTAGCGAACACCACCACCATCCCGCCCTTGCCCGCCGGCATGCTGATCTCGAACTCCAGTCCGACGACCGCGTCCGCGTTCAACGCCTGCGCACGCTCCTTGATTTCATCCGTAGCCTGAATACGCGCTTCTTTAAGCGCACGCTCCAACGTCTGCGAACGCCCACCGAAAAAATCACGCATCCCGGCGAACGTGTCACGAATCACGTTGACGCCCTGCACCGATTCGGCACTGACGATGTCGAGGTAAGCGGTGATCTGTCGGCCTTCGATAGTGTGGGTTGTGGTGGTGATCATTGAACGGCAATCCTTGTGCAGATGAAAAGTTGGCGATAGTAAGCCACTTGTTTGAAGAGCTACGCGGTTCAACGGCAGCGGTCCGCGAACTGGCGATTATTCATGCACCTCTCGATCAAGTACATCAGCCACCCATTGATTAATGCTTTTTTGCGCCAACTGCGCCTTCACAGCAACTGTCGCGTGGAGCGCCGGCGCCAAGCGCAGGCTGAGATTGCCCGAATAGGGTTTTTGAGGAGAGCGCCCGAGCTTGGCGCAGGTTTCGAGGTAATCCGTAACGGCCTCCTGGAAGGCTTTTCGCAGCTCAGCAACTGACTCGCCGTGAAACCCAACGATATCTTTGATACCTGCGATGTGGCCGACGAAAAGGCCGTCTTCATCGCTGTATTCGATTCGCGCGGCATAGCCGTTGTAATTCATTACGTTCACGGGATGACTCCTGCTTGCTCAAGGAAAGCCCGAGCGTCACGCACTTGGTAGGGCTTCGCTTCTTTGTCTGGGTGAGGCCGATTAAAGGTCGCCACCACTCCGTTCAATTCAAAACGCGCTCGGGACCCGTTGCCCTCGAGCGTCCAATACAAAGAACACCGCTACCTGATTCGGGAAAGCGATTTTTTTGTAGAACAAAGTTCACCGTCCGTATGGCACGGCTACAAGATATCGGGAGGAGTCGGGGCGATGCTGTCAGGGGAATCCGTGAGTCGTGTAAGGAAGTACGCTTATTGCTGCTGTGCAGCAGGCATGGCTTTTAGACATTCGCTTCTCAGGCTTCACACTTGCCGCACCAAGCTTCAATGCTTAGCGAAGACGCTGACTTCGCTCTGGATACGGACGGGTTTGCTTAGGTATACAACACTACCTACTAGGCCCATATCGCCCTTTTCCAGACACCAAAAACCACAAACCCCCGACTTTCTCTAGGAAAATCAGGGGTTTGTGTTTGCAGAATATGGCGGTGAAGGAGAGATTCGAAACTACCCGTTTGCGGTTTTCGGAGCATACCCCCCCGGTTTATAAGGGCTGCAGAGGAGCGAGATTTTGAAACTCAGTCCCATGCCAGTCCCATGGGTTTTGCGCACCAGGTTGCCAAACAGGGTCGCGAAGGCCATTTCGACGTTTCATGTTGACCCATGGGAAAAAGGTAATTTTGGTAATGCAGCATGAGGCCACCTCTGGAAGCCTTGAAAATCGGGCCATTGAGAGAATTCCGCAGAGGTAATAACTTGGTAAGTATGAGGTTAGAAAATTACCTTTCCTATGAGTAATCCCTGATAGCCCTCAAACCCAGTAAAATGGGGTACTTCAGAAATTATTACCCTAACTCTTACCTAAAATTACCTCTTGAGGTAATGACTGAAGGCCATGCCACACAAGGGCTGTAGCCCATTTCTATACCTCGCTTACCAAAATTACCTTTTCCCCAGCCCACGTCTGAAAAACGGTCAAGGCGACGTCCCTTTTCGACGTTTTTCACATCATGCAAATTGGTACTGATAGCTAGGAAATTCTTGGTGACGCTGTGCAATACCGGAAAACCACCGGCGAGCTAAGCAGGCTGGGCCTTACAGCCGTTTTGCAAGCGGACTTGGCGGTGCCGGATTCGCAGCTGGTGCGAACAGTTCCGAAAACAAAAACCTCCTGTGCAGTAAGTTTTCCAGGCCGTAGCCCCTACACGCCGGGCGTCTCAATCCTTTGGCCAACTCGCCGACGCTCTTTAATGCTGTGCGACGCCTCTGCACTTTTTTTCAAAACCTTGCACTACGTGCAATCGCTACAACGCCCACAGCACCCGCAGTAGGCCTGGGCAGAGCCGGTGGTTGCACCGCTCTGACCTTTGCACAAAAAAGGGACGCAAAGCCCGTCGGCGGGAGGGGGATAAGTGCTTTTTGGATTAATTTTTTTCTACCTTAGCGATTTTTTGGCCTGTATCGGATAGTACGAAAAGCGAAGATCACCTTCGACGTCAGGCGAGCCTTGCTACCTGAGCCCCTGCCACATAAACTCCTATATTTGACTCTAAGGTAGAGGAATTTTCGTGATAAGAACGATCGAAATTCAGAATTTCAAATCGATCGACAAAGTCCAAGTTGAACTTGGCCGAATCAACGTTTTCATTGGTGAAAACGGTGCTGGAAAGAGCAATTTTTTAGAAGCGATTGCGCTGGCGGGTGCAGCTAACGCCTCTAAACTTGATAACGAATTTCTAATGTCTCGCGGAATCAGGGTAACCTCCGCTCCACTAATGCGGCCACAATTCACAGGATTCTCTGATGCTGACCCGATCTTAATAAACATAAATGAAGACAACGGCAACACATCGAGCTTCACTCTCCAAAATGACAACAAACATTATTCAAACTGGACGCATGAAATTTTAAGAAACAACACAACTTCTGGTGACTACTACAAAAGCCGTATAGGCGAATTCTTATCAGAAGATAAAGCCAACTTGGAAAAGCTGAAAGACTCCGTATCTGAACTCATGGATTTCCTCACTAGTGAGGAAGTTAACAATTTACTAGCACCAACTGGAAAAAGGAAAAACACGAAAATACAAGTTCCAACATCCACACTCATCGGCACACTCATCAACAATTTCAAGTCCGAATATGACGCTCACCTAGAGGAGCTGAACAACTTTGTTATATACTCACCTGAAAACACAGCATTAAGGCTTCTTGAAAAAGAAGGTCAGCTGGAACCACTTGGGATAAATGGCGAAGGGCTAATTAAGCTATTGCTTGTTATATCCGAAGACAACGACCACGCTAAAATTTTAGAAATAAACAACTGCCTAAAAGTTCTCGGATGGTTCGAACATTTCTCAGTTAGTGATAAAACCTCAAACTCAACAGCAGTGCTAGACATTACCGACAGATATTTGAAAGTTGGAAAAGCAAAGTTAGATCATAGAAGCGCCAACGAAGGATTTATGTTTCTGCTTTTCTACTTTGCACTCTTTTCAACAGATCTCACGCCCAAAATATTTGCAATCGACAACATCGACGCATCCCTAAATCCAAAACTTTGCTCAAAATTGATACAGGAACTAAGCACTCTCGCTGCGTCTCACGACAAGCAGGCACTACTTACCACACACAACCCTGCTATCTTAGACGGACTAAACCTTGAGGATGATGAACAGCGTCTTTTCGTAATTAGCCGAAATCCTCATGGACACACCCGCATTAAGAGAATCACAAAACCTAAAGGTCAAGATCTAAAACTGTCTGAAATGTTTATGCGCGGCGTGATTGGTGGACTTCCAAAAGGATTTTGATATGCCAAGTTTTGCATTAGTCACAGAGGGAATTACAGATCAGGTAGTAATCGAGCGCATTATTTTCACGGTGATCGAAAGTACCTTAGGTGAAGAGGCTGATATTAATGTTTTGCAGCCACTCCGGGATGCCACAGACGTCGCACGGCAGGCGAGAGACAGTTTTGGCGGCTGGGAAAAAGTATTGGAGTTCTGCTCAAACAATGAAAAATTAACAGAAGCATTGGAATACAACGAATTTCTAGTAATTCAAATTGATACAGACTGCTGCGCGCACGAAAACTTTAATGTTCCGTACTTCAAAGACGGCATCGAACTTTCCGCAGAGCAACTGGCAAGCGACGTGGAAAAATTTATCGGCTCAAAATTAACTGAAGATTTTTTAGAAAAATTTGGCCACAGAGTCATATTTGCCATAGCAGTTCATTCTACCGAGTGCTGGCTTATACCGTTTTATACCGGACTTAAACGTGACAAGTCCAAATTAAAATCTTGCGAGACCCATCTAAAAAAAACCCTTGCAAAATCCGATATACGACATGAAAAAACCTTTCAGTGCTACAACTCACTGAGCAACTGCTTTAATAAAAGTCGAGATATCAACGACGCCAAGGCTTTCAGCCGCACACTAGAGATTTTTATAGATTCTCTAACTTCAAAAACCGCTCACCTTAACAATTAACCCGCCCCACCAGTCAAATAACTAACGGAATTTCAATATAGCCAGATCAATATCAACTTCGCCTCAAAGATCAAAATAAAATTTAGAACTTATCAGCCATACTTGATTAAAGCATAATAGATTTAATTTTAGAATTAATTATCCTAGCCTCCCTAGCATTAATTGAGAACGAAGGAGCGTTATTTGGCGGCGCCCCTACCGAGTGAACATGCACAGCTAAACTACCATTCATCTCCTCTACTAAAGTTATCAATTCACTCAAAACCCGCAACAAGTTTAAATCAGAAGATCCAATCCATGTCTTTGGCGCTAGCATTGTTTGACTTATTTTCACAACACTCTCACGCAAGCCCTCGATCCTCTCGTGCATATCGCCACCCACCGTGACGTTGTGCTTCTGCCCCACGACCAGATTCAGATCTCGGCCTGTAGCCTGATGCAGATCGTCAACTGCCGCCAGGCTCGCCGATCCGCCCGACATTAGCTTGAGCGCGCCCAGCGCCTCGATCGTTTTTACGCCCCCCACGGACTCGGTCGAATGGTCATCGATCGTCTGCGTGTGGCTCTGGAACTGCTCGCGGTTCTCTAGGGCTTCAACCTCGCGCTCGATCGCATGATCCCGGATCTTGCCATCGGTCTGGCGCAGCCAATTGCCCTCGGCGTCAACGCGCTGCTGGGCGGTGCAGCTGTGCTGCCACACCTGATCACCTTTCGGCACCTTGGGCATGGTCAGGCCGTGGGGCAAGATCGATTGAATATAGGGCTTGTTCGGCATCCCGTAGGCGAAGCACACCACCACCCTCGTGCCCTCCTCCGGAAAGGCGTAGATGCCCATTTCCTCGCCACCGGTGGGCAGCGGCAGAGGAACGCCAGTGAGCGGCGGCATGGCCGGATCCGGCGCGTCGTCAGGGCCGAGAACAACAATGTCCACGGCGTAGCGCGGACGGAAGTCGTCACAGATGCCGGCGTCCGCCGGCGCATCGGCCACGGCGGTAACCTGGGCGAAGCGCGGTAGGTGGTAACCACCGGTGAGTTCGGGAAACTGGCGCTCTACTGCGCGGCGAATTGCGTCTTCCATCGGATGGCCATCTGGTCATTGGCGAGCGCCACGCTGGTGACGCGCTCGCCGGTGTTGATCGTTGCACCTGGTCGCAACCCGGGAAGGGCCGCGACCATTGCGCTCTGGTTGCCTTGGTAGCCGTCGAACAGCTCCGTGGGGATTTGCAGCGGCGCCCGGACGCCAAAGAAGCTGTCGGCCCAACTGCCGGCGAACACTTCGCCATTGCCCAGCTGGTGCCAGGTGAAGTCGGGAATGCCGAACACGCGGGCCAGACTGTCCATGGCCTGGTAACCGGCGGCGAGGTTGTAGAAATACGGCGTCTTCACCCCGGCGTAAGGCCGATCCGGAACGCGGAAGCGCAGGCCGGTCTGCTCGCTGATCTCGGCCAGCACGGCGCGCAGATCAACGTGACGCAGGTTCATCGGCAGCGGGTTGGCCAGCACGGCGGCAAGCTCCCTGCAGAACAACACTTGCTCGACCGCGTTGGCGGCGGTGCAACGTTCGACGTAGCCGATAAAGTGTCGCTGCAGCGTGCCTTCGTTGTAGCCGATATCCAGCGTCACCAGACCTTTCAGCGTCACGGCGGACTGCACCGTAAAGTTCGCCCGGCCGGGGCTGGTGGCGTCCAGTCGGACGTCCTCCTTGATTAGCTCGATCGGCGCGCCGTTGATGGTCAACACCTTGTGAAGTTTCACTTCGGCTCACTCCCGCCCAGCCACTTGTCCACCCGGCCCAGCACCTTTTCAAAACCGCTCAGCTCCGGGTTGTCGCTCGATGGATCGGCGCCGCCGGTGCCGGCACCGCCCCCACCAACCGCGCTGCCCGGGGCGCCTTGGGCGTTGACCTTGTTGCCGGCACGTCGGCCTTCGACCTTTTCCGGGTTCGATTCGCGCTCGCTCAGCGTGAACTGCACAAGCCAGGCTTTCAGGTTGTCCGCCTCCCGGGCGCTGATACCGTCCGAGAACTCCACCTGGCGCACGCCGAAGGCCTCGGCCGTGTCGTTGACGATCCGGTAAAGGTGCATCTGGCCACCGCCGGCGGTGGATTCGGCCAGGCGCATCAGGTCGGTCAGTTGCACCCGATCAACAAAGGGAATCATCAGCGAGACGGTCAGCGTCTTAGGCTTGAAGCCCTTGTGCGCCGTGTCGGTGTTGCTGGTCTGCCCCGACATATCCCCGCTTTCTATGCGCAGGTTGGCCGTGACCTTGAGGTTCTTCCCCTGGACTTTCTGCCCATCGAGCAACAGCGTCATAGGCCCACCAGCTCCTGTACAAAACTCAGCCCTTGCTTGCTCCCGACCAACAACAGGCCAGCACACTGCACCCACTCATGCCCCGGGGCGTCGCCGCTCAGCAGGTCACGGCGAAGCTCGCTCGCCGTGCCCGGGCCAATTAGACGGGCGCGCATGCTGATGTCAGGATTTCCCCCGGCCAGCAGATCCTTGAGGTCGGCCAGTTGCTGATCCCGTCCCTGCTGCTGGGCGCTCTTGCGGGCGGCCAGCGCCGCCAGATCACCCAGCGGCGAACTGTCAGCCGCGTAGCCCTCCAGCACGGCCAACTGGCCGGCCATGGATTGCTTGGCAGCCTTGACCACGGTGCAGCGCTCCAAGGGCAGCGCCTGCCAGCGCGGCAGCGTGCCGGCGCCGGGGATCTCCCACTTTTCACTTTCAAGCTTGACCAGGTGCTGAGCACGGCGCTCGGCACGCACCAGGTCACCGATCGGCAGCAATGCGTTGAAGCGCGACAGACCGCTGGCCAACTGGTCCAGACGCGTGCCCAGGAACAAAATCGACAGTGCGTATTGCGGCCCGGCCGGGCGCCCGGTGTCGGTAACGTCCTCAAGCTTTTTCGCGAGGTGTTCCAGCACGTTCGGAGCCGACAGGAAGCGCTGATAGCCCTTGCCCTGGCCGATCCCGCTTTGAAACGGTGTCACGACCAGGCACGCCGGCACCTCGCCCAACTGCTCGGCAAGCGCCGCCCGCCCGGCCGCGATCGCGCTTTTCGCCGCATCACCGACCGGCCCCGGGCTGGTGCTGGCCAAACCATCCAAACCAGCCAGGCGCTGCGCGGTGCTGGCCAGCTCACCGCCGGCAAGGTTCTTGGCGGCATTGAGGCCATCCATCCACTGCGTCGCTTGCGCTGGCCAGCGTATCGTCACCGGTGCCCAGGTCATGCCGGCGGCGTCCAGATGATGGCTTTGAGTGCCTTTAGGTTTTTGTCTTTCACGGCTTTGGCCACAGCCTTACGCAGCGTCTCGGCGTGCTGTTGCGCAGCCTGGCGGAAACGCACCAGGTCATGGCTGACTTTCTGCAACTGGGCGATCGTGTGCGGCCGGAACGCCAGCACCTGGCCGGCGTCGTAACACGGGTAAGCATCGTCCATGCCCAGCAGCACCTGCCCGTTCAAGTTCACCTGGTCTTCGATCGCGCTGCTGTAGCGGTACACCTCGCCCAAGGCGCTGGAACTGAATCCGCCGGCGATATATGCCGCGCAGTCGGCACTGATCAGTTGCAGTTTTTTGTCTTGGAGCGCGGCCAACACCGCATCGATGTCGTCAACCCATTTGCCGTTCTTCCAGATCTGGTTTGGCCCGGGCTTTGTCATGGTGTAACCCGCCGGTACTGGTTCGAAACCTTCAAGTGTTCGCGGCTCGCCGGTGTCGGTGCTGTACACCACCACGCCGCCGAAGAAGTCCACCAGTTGCCACGCGACGCCATTCCACCAGGCGGCTTTGTGTTCCGGGATCACCGGCGGCGCGGTTTCTACGCAGCCGCCTGGGATCATGTAAACGCCTGGCTCCAGTGGCGATTCGTCGGCCTTTACCGCACCCACGAGGATGCCCAGGTGATTGGTCTGATAAACGAGTTTTTCAGTCATGCTCGATCTCAATATTTGATGCAGTAGAAAAGGGCCAAGTTCCTCGGCCGGGTTTCGATTCCGCCAGCAGCAGCTACGGACACGCCGTGGGTGTGCGCGCCGCCGGCGCCGATACCGACGTTGTGGGCGTGGTTACCGGCCCCATCCATCCCGATGTTGTGGGCATGCTGGCCAGCCCATGAGGTTTCGTGCGCCCCCCCGGCTTGTTGAACAGAGTTGATACCTCCGGCGCCTTGCCCAATACCGGGTGCGCTCGGGGCCGAGTGGTTGTGTGCGCCTTGAGCATCAGTCCAAGCCCGGTGGACGTGATTGCCTTGGGCATCCGTCCACGCAGTGTGAGCGTGGTCACCGACGGCTGCGGCCGAGGCCGTGTGCGCGTGGGAATGGATCATCATGTCCTGATAGCTGCCGAATGCTCGGCCAGGGTCAAGCCCGCGCCCATCGTCCCAGCCTCTTGGGAACAAGCCACGCATGTCAGGCAGGTTAAAGGTGGTCGCTCCGTCACCGGCGCCGTAGAGCGTTGCGATCCGCGCAAACAAACCAGCAAACGCGGTGCGGGAAACCGCCGCGCCGTTGCACGCCAACCAACCCGCTGGTGGGCTATTCATGCTGAACGTCGCCACCATGCCGGTCATCGAATCGCCGACTTGCTTTTGCAGTCTGTTCAACGCAGCTGTAGTGGCGAGGATATCGCTGCTGTTGGTGTTCGGATCATCACTTATGGCGTTGGGCAGATTGCCCAGATCTACGTCTTCTTTGGTCGTGGCCCGGGCGCGCAACAGTGGGTAGTCGCCGTTTCGGGCCGCAAAATATTGAATCAGTGGGCCATCTGCTGGTTCGTCGGGCCGCAGGTCGATGATGTTGATAGAAGATTGGTAATCAGCAATCGCCACGCAGTAATGCCGGCCACCAGCAGAGTCGGTGTAGTCGGCTTGTTCGCCGTAAACCACTTTCCATTTGGCTACCCGATCATTCAGTTGGCGCTCAAGGCACACGTCAAGCCAGATCCGACCGTAAGGAATGACACCAGTGACGACGAACGGTTGAGGTAGATCTATTCGGATACCCTCGATGAACGCTAGGCCAGAGCGGATCTGGAACGCGCTGCCAATCTTTTCGAACATCAACGAGCCAGCGAAAAAGCACGCCCGCCCGTACAGCTTGCGCGTGCTTAGGCGGTGGCGCTCATCAATGCCCGCCAGTCGCACCGTGAAGTCGTGTTGCCAGGTGCTGGCGTCGATCTTCACACCGGTCAGCTGCATGGCACCGTCAAAGGCCACCAGAAAGTTGCGGGTGACGTTGTTGCCGATTTGCAGGGGCGGGATGTTCTTGCGCTTCTGTTGCAGCGGCACGTAAGACACGGCGAACAAAATCCCGTCGGCGTCCTCGAGCGCGACGTAATTGAAATCCCAGTCGCCAATGTCCGAACCTAGTTGAGCGCTGTACACCACTTGGTTGGGATTCACGAATCCTCGATTTTCCTCGGGGATGTCGTAGACCTGGACGATCTGCCCCGCCGGCGGCTTGCCGGCAGCGCGATCCACTGGCGCTTCGGTATTCAAACCGGGCACGTTGGCAAAGATGAATTTGCTGATGATCAGCGGCTTTTTCTGACTATGTTTCAGGGCAATCTGGCTTTCGCCGGCCAAGGTGATACTGGCGCTCACGGTGCGCTCCTACAGGCTGGCAACCAGCGTTTGCTGGTCGTCGTTGAAGTCGATCAGGGCGATTTGCAGCCCCACGGGGGTGATGGTCACGAAGTCATAGCGCCGGCAGGTGCGGCCGTATTGCTGGATCAGTACGCGCAACAGTTCCGGGTTCAGCGACAGCTGGGCGTTGCTGAATTTGAGCAGCACCACGTCCCAATCCCGATCGGGCTGACGCTCCTCGATCTCGACGTAACCCACGCCCAGACGCTCGAAAATGCGCTTCATGCCAGCGGTGCTGCCGGCGTCCACAGAGTTGATGAAGGCGTGCTTTACGCGCAGGCGGAATAACGTCTCAGGCTCGCCCTGAAAGCGCGTCACGTCGCGCTGCCAGGCCCACAGCTCAAGAATGCTCATGTGACAGGTGTCGGGATCGATCTGCGAATAGGGCCAGCGCAGCCAGCCGGTGACGGTTTCCCACCACGCTTGTGCAGCCGCGACCAGTTTTGAAAGTTCGGTACCGCCCAACCAGAACGGCAGTTTGAGTTTGTTCATTGCACGCTCACTTTCACGGCGGACAGGCGCGGAATGTTCAGGCCGCTGACGATGTCCAGCCCAGGCGTAAACCGCAGCGAGGCGATATCGGCAAACTGCTGGTGCAGCTCTTCGGCCAGGCGGCTGAAGCTGAATCGGGATTGTGGATAAGTCAGGGTCGGTTGAAAGTCGCGGGGCGTGCTTTCACGAAACGCCGCGCGGATGAACAGTTCGACTTCGCTTTTCAGCGTCTCGATCTGCTCCGCGCTCAGATTCGGCTGCGGCCACAAGGACATTTCCACGCTGACCGGCACTTGCGGCATGACCATGGCCAACAGATCATCGCCGTGGCCATGGTTGCCCAGGTCGCGGATATGAGCGTTGATTTGCTCCAGGTAAGTCGCCGCCGGCACACCCGCATCAAACAGCACAAAAGCGTTGGCACTGCCCGGCCCACGCGGTGCGCCGTGTTCGAAATACACGCCGTCCGGACGCACGCCGGGGAAGGCTGAAATCATGGCGCGATACACCGCGTCGGTGTGCCACTGGTTCACGGCCGAGAACTGATTGCGCACGCGCAGGCGCAACTGGTCGTTCGGTTCCGGATCTGCCCCGGGCGACTCCAGCCAACTGTCCTTGTTCACCACCTGGACGATGCCCGGGATCGGCGCCGGCAAGATCGCGTAGTAACCAGGGGCCAGATTAAAACCGCTGCCGGCCTCGATCGCCTCCACCGGAACGTCCACCTGCAGTTGGCCCTGCAGGAAGGTTGCCGGCGCCGTGGTGACCAACTGATAGACGTTGCCGTTGATCGCGGCCGACTGCACGACGATGCCTTTTTCCAGCTCCATCACGCCGTCCGGAGTCGCCCGGGTGAACAGCAATTTACCCTTGGCTTTGGTCGCGCCCTTGCGCTCGACGTTGACTGCCCATGCGAGCGTGTCCAGCCAGGCGTCCACCGCCGTTTTCACAAAGAAGTTCGGCAGCACGGTCATGCATAAGAAGTCGAGCAGCCACAGTACCGGCTTGGTCACCAGCGCCGTCATCACTCGCCAGAACGGGGAATAGCTGCTGGTGTTGGCGACCTTGGCGCCTTGGGCCTCAACCTCCTTTTCCCACGCGGCCTTCAATCGCGCCTCGGTGGTTGGAATCCCGGCATCGGCGATCACTTGTTTAAAATCGACGCTCACAGACTTACCTCGATCGATCCGAATTTCAGGGTTTTGGCGGTGACCAGGTACACGCCTGGTTCCTGTTGAGTGATGCGGGCGGTACCGGGCACCAGACGCACGTCGTCCTCCACCAGCAGCTCCAATTGCTGAATGCAATCGCGTTGCTTCAATCGATCGCGCTCAGCGACCAGAACGACCAGCAGTCCGCTGTCGCGGATCATGTGGGCGATGTCCTGGGCGATGCAGGCGCGGTCATCGATGAGCCGAGGCTGATGCGACGGATCCAGCGCCAGGTCGTTGTCGACGATCAACAGATCTACGTAATCGCTCACCCGCCTATCCCCATCGCAACCATGTTTTCCATCTCCAGCGGCGACATCGGTTTGTTGGTGTGAATCTCCACCTTCTCCACATGCGTGCCCTTGTTCTGGCTGCTGTTGGTGTTCTGAATGCTGGTCAGCAAGCCACCCGCCGGCACCGCTGTAGGCCGCGCAGGGGAAAGGCTAGGGATTGCCGAGTTGATGGTTTGCTGGGCTTTCTGCGCGGCGGTGGCCGTGTCGGAAGCGTTGGTCGCTGCATCGACGCCCGGAATCTCGGGCATACCGCCGAACCGCGCTTCGATGTTCACGCCCGGGATGCTGTTCAGCAGCTCGATCACGCCGTTCACAGCTTTGGTAAAGATGCCAACGATGCTGTCCCACGCAGCCTTGGCCATCCCCGACCAGCCGCCCATGGAGTTGAACCAGTCGGCCAGTTGCTGGAATTTGTCCGCGACGAATTGAAACGCGGCCGTGTTCATCAGGGCGCTCGTCCATTCGTCCCAGTAGTAGACCGCCGCGACAATGACGGCCACCAAGGCGAGAACACCAACCACGATCCACACCATCGGGTTGGCCAGCAGCGCAGCGTTGACCACCCAGATCGCGCCTTGCCACAGCAGCATGGCGCCGCGCACCAGGGCGAGGCCTGCGCTCAGTGTGTAGATCACCGCCATGTAAGCGAGGATCGCCACCTTCTGCAGAACGAAACCGGCGACGGTGCGCAGGTTGAGCAGTTGCACGACCTTCCAGACCGTGACTAAACCCAGCCAGCTCATCCGTGCAATACCCACCACCATCGTCAGCAACGACAATGCACCGACAATGACCATGATCGTCAACGCGGTGATGCCGATCACGCGGGTGATGTTGGGGAACAGCTGCGACCAACGCACCAGCGTTTTGCCGATGTCGACCATCTTGTTCATGAATGGCGTCAGCACCGGAATCAGCACCTGGCCGAACACCACACGCATGACCTCGACGAGGGACGCCCATTGCTGCCATGGATCAACCATCTCCTTTGCCATTTGCTCGGCGTTTTCCAGCCCACGCACGTTGCCCAGTTGCTCGATGCCGTTGCGCAGCCGGTCGGTATCCTTGGCCAGCGCTCCGATCACCTGGGCACCTTCGCCGCCGAAAGCCTCCATCAGCTTGGCCCCGGCCGACGCGCTAGTGAGGTCGCCGAACTTGCCCTGTAGCTTGTCCAGAATGGTCATCATCGGCAGGACTTTGCCCTGCTGATCGGTGAACTGCATGCCGAGCTTTTCCGAGGCAGCGCCGATGTTTTCGAAAAACGCCTTGTAGCGTCCGCCGGCATCGCCACCTTCCATGGTGCTGCTCAGGGTGCCGATCACCGCCATCTGTTCGGCCAGATCCACGCCGGAGGTCGTAGCGATCGCGCCGGCTTCCTTGAATGCGTCCTTCATCGCGGCGCCGCTGGTGCGGAACAACTGCACCGCCAGTGCGGTTTGCCCGCCAAGCTTTTCAACCCAAGCGCCTTTCCCCATCGCATCGGCTTGGGACTTCTGAAGGTTGTAGAGCGTGCCGACGTATTCACCCATGGTTTCTGCGTCGGATTTCGTGGCCTTGGCCAGCAGGTTGCTGGTGTTGGTAAAGGTCGCCAACTGGTTGCCGGCAAGCCCCTTGATAGCCCCCTCGATCAAATACGCCGAGGCCACAAAGTCCTTGGCGTTCTCGCCGTAGTTCACCGCGAACTCCAGCGACTTGGAATTGAGCGCAGACAATGCATCCTCGGCCACGCCCAGCGATCGAACATCGCCCAGGGAACGATTGACCTCCAGCGCCGGTTCCATGGATTCGGTGATGGCGACGACCGACGCCGTCAAACCAGCCATGCCCAGGCCGATCGTCTTGATGTGCTGCTCGCTCTGATCGGCAAGGTCGGAAAACCCCGCTTTCACCTTGCCCAGGGGCGCGGTGACCTTGTCGGTAAGGCTCAGAATGAAAGCCAGGCTGGCGCTTTGGTCTGCCAAAGTCGTTATCCGTTCAGCGCGAGGGCGATGCCGTTAGCCACGGCAAACTCCATGCGTTTCCAGTGTTCGTCCTCCAGCCACTTGGCCGTTCCCATCGCCTCGGGCGTGGGTTCGGCACCAGGTAGCCAGTGGTTCGTCAGGGCCACCAACTGGCCCAGTCCGTTTTCGCTTAGGCGCTCAGCGTGGCCGAGCGCTTTTTTACAAGCACCTCAACCTTCGGGCCGTACTCTTCCAGCAGCGCACCGGCGAGCTGCATCACCATCACCGGGTTGGCCAGCAACGGTTTCAGGGTGGCTTTTTCTTCCTGCTTTACGGTGTTCATCAACAGGTTGTTGCCCGGCGCGACCTTGTTGGTCTGGGTCAGGGCGTTGAAGTACTTGGTGACGTCGGCCGGGGTCAGGGTGAAAGTGAATTCGTGTTCGCCGACTTCCAGGGTGATATCGGTGTTTTGTTCGCTCATGGGGTAAATCTCTTGTTGAGGTTTAAAAAAGTGGTGCTCTGTTTCGCCGGCGATTGCCGGCACACGCTGAGCGCGTATTGCTGCAATCCGAGAATCATTTGCCGGCTGAGGGCGAGCTGATCCCGGAGGGTGAAATAATCCGGTCGAGCGTCTGCTGCGAGTTCGGCGCGTCCTGCATCAGCCACGCGGGCGGCGCCGGCGGTGGCAGGCACAGATCCGGTGGCGGGACAGGCGGCGCGGACGAGCAGCCGCTGATTGCCATCGTCAACAGCGAGGCGCAGACGGTCATTTTCAGTACGTACATGGGTCAATTCCGTGGTGTTTCGTTGGTCGATCGCGTCCCGCTCTGCGAGCATTTCGCCGCTGATGCGTGCCGCTTCACGCAGGCCGTTCACTTCCCATTGGGCGATATCACGCTCGCGCCGCGCGGTGTCGCGCTGGTCTTCTAATGTGGCGAAACCGACCCAGACGACCAGGCAAAGCACGATCAGGAATAACCCTTCGCGCAGCATCACAGCCCCTCCGCGCACAGCCGGGATTCGCCCAGCCGACGGTTGTGCAGCCCTTGAACAAAACGCTTGCGGCCCTTGGCATCGGTGACAAAAGCCCACACCGGCGTCTTGCCGTCAGGCGCCCAGGCCAACGCCTTGCAGCCGTCAGCGATCCGGCCGGCGTTGATCAAGCCCACCGCCCGACTGGCACAGGTGCTGGGCACGCCTACGTTGTGTGCGTGGCTGCTCAGAGCATCGAACGTGTTCTGGCCTACCTGTTGATTGGTGATGCAGTCAGCAAGCTGCAGCTGCGTTTTGCGGATCACCAGTTGCTCCACCTCGGCGCACCGATCGGGCGACCAGTAATCACCGACCACGACCGGAAACGGGCTGGTGTGTCGAGTGATGCCTTTGCACACGGAGGGCAGGCCACCGGCCAACTTGTCGGCATACACCGTGTTCTGGCCGTTGCCTTCCCAGGTGCCCAAAAAGATCACCAGCGGAGCGCTGGCCAGCGCAATAACGCCGGCTTGGATCTTGCCGCGCAGGCTCATGGAAACCACACCCGTAGCAGCGCCGGCACAACCATCTGCAGCACGGCGCCGACCAGCGTCAGGATGGTCAGCAAGCGGCCTACTTTCGTGCCAATGTCGTTTACCGCCACGGTCAGCGTCTGCTGGCCTGCGTTGAGTTCCGACAACTGGCCGGCCATGTGCTCAAACCCCTGCTCCAGCTTGGACACACGGGTCGGGACGGTTTCGTGTCGATCTGCCAGCTCGTCCAGCCGGTGTTCAAACACGGCGAATCGCTGCTCCAGCGCTCCAAGGCGTGCGGCTTCAGTGGTCATCGACACTTACTCTGCTCATGGTCGGTCTGGCACGGGACGCACCGCGTCATGCCGCCCAGCGCCTGGCGCGCCGGTGGAATCTCTTTGTCGCAGTCCTGGCAATGGGTCAGGCTTGGCCCGACCGGCACAGGCTTCAGCAGCTGGGCCTTGATCGCCTGGTCACGTTGGCGTTGCTCCAGCTCCTGGGCGCGGTCGAACCAGTCCACCATTACCGAAGCCCCTCGATCTCAGAAGCGTCGAGGTACGGAACGCCGTTGATGTGGACAAAGTCCGGACTGGTGACGTCGAACGGCACTTTATGCTTGGTTTTCTCGCCACCCTTCGGATCGATCCCCAACAGGCTGGAGATTTTCACCTTGCAGCCGAACGCCTCCACGCGCAGTTCCTCGTCTTCGCCGGCCTTGGCGAAGAACACCGCATCAAACGGTTTCAGTGCGCGGAAGCTGCCCGCCGATCGCGCCGCGTCGATCAGCAAATTGAAGTTGGTGGTATCCAATTCGAATTCGCCGGCAGCAGAGACGTCGCCGTCCACGGTGCCATCCGGCACACCCCGGGTCTGGGCCACTGCCGAGTTGTCGGTGATGTCCAGGGTGCAGCTTTCGACGTGCAGCGCGATATCGCCCAGGCTCACGTCGAAGTTCTTGCCGCCAATCTTTGCCATGGGGCGTTACTCCGCTTTGTCAGTGGAAAGATCCAGGGCGATGTTCGCCGTGAGGTCTTTCGGGCAGTTCAGGGGTTTGAGCTTGATGTAGGCCGCGACCTTGGTTTTGCTCAGCCATTCCAGTACCAGGTCGCCGTCTTTCGGTGGCTCGATGTCGCCGGGGAACACTTCGCCGTTGAACTTGACGGACTTGGACATGGCACGCAGCGGCGCCATGAGTTGGTTGGTATTCACAGCCATGCTGTTGGGGGTGTTGTTCAACCGGCGATCGGCCACGCGGCGGATCAGCAACGGGCGGATCTGGCGAGCGGCCTTGTCGGTGATGCGCAGATATTCCACGACCTGAAAGTCACTGCCGGGGGTGTCCAGCATGTTGCCGTCACCCCAGTACACGCCCGGGTAATCGGGATAGGTCTGCGACACAGAGAAACGCGCTCGATCCAGCTCACTGCGTACGGCCGACGGCAGCGGCACTTTTTCGCCATCCATTGGCACGGGGCCAAGGCCCAGCACCGGGCCGGTGGCTACACGCATCGGACTGTCCGCGATGCTCACGGAAGAATGCGCCAGGCGCCCGGCGAGAACGCCGAGGTCATTGCCGTGCAGTTGCGGTACCGGCAAGACACGCGGTGCGGCCAGATCCGCCACCAGTGCCTTTCGCTCGCTCACGTACTGCGCCCAGGTCTGCTCGGCCGTGATGCCGGCAACGGATGCCATGACAAAGACGCGGCGCCCGTATTTGTTGTTGAGGGCGATTGCTGCATCGTGCATGGCCGACAGCTCGGCGGCCGTGGTGACAGGCTTGGTAATCACCACAGCCTCCACGGAAAAGCCCTGTTGCTGGGCTTTTTCCAGCGCCGTTTCCCAATCGCCCTCGGCGCCGATCGGCGCGGCGACACAGGCCCAGCGCTGGCCACCGTTCAAGCGGGCGGCGGTGATTTGGGTTTTCAGATCGCTGGCCGGAACGCCCAAAGTAGCGTCCAGATCGCTGTCGGTGTTCAGCGCGATGAACTGGCCGACGTTCTTGCCGGCCGGGCCGATGAAAAGAAAGTAACGCTCAATCTCAGTCACGGCACCCTGGCCCAGATTGAGATTGTCGACGGTGACTTGACCGAGTGCCATGCAGTGCCTCGTTAGCGGGGTGAAGTTAGGATTTGTTGAAAGACCTGGTTAACCAGCTCGCGGGTTTCATTACCGGTGGCCACGCCGAGGAACTGACGTTTGGGCAGGGTGATGTCCCAGCTTTGCGCGCCGGACGTCTCGGTTTTTTCGTTGTTCAAAATGCGGATCAGCAGCCCGGCCTTGGCGTAATTCACATGCTGCTGAATCCACGCGACTGACGGCCGTGTCGGCTTTTTCTTGCCCTTCTGCCGGACGCTGAATCCGAGCTTCCGCAGGCGTTTGGCCTGTTTGTCAGTGCAAGCAATGCCCGGTGGCACGGTGTTCCAGCGGCGCATTTGCGCGGCGGTACGTCGCTCGGTGGCGCCGTTGTGTTGCTGCGTGGCAACCCAGCGAGTGAGCGCGTTTTTCCAGCCCAATTCGGCTTCGTCCGCACTGACCCGCGTGACCACCAGCAGCTTGGCCAGCCCGGCTTCCATCTTTTTCTTGCCCTTGGCTGAACCCTTGCGCTCGGCGAACGGCGTACCGTCCAGGTTCTGCTGATCGCGCTGGCGTTTGCGGCTCATCGAGCGCACCCGCTTGGTCACGTTGTTCAGCAGACGCCGGCGCAGTTTGGGCGGCAGCTCAAGCAAGGCCAGTTGGGCGTCGACGTTGAGCAAGCCTCGGACATCGAGGTCGCACGGATTAGCGCTCACCTGTGGCTACCTCGCCACGATCGGCAATCCACAGGTCAAACGGGATGAAGGCCCAACGTTTGCCGAAGGCTTCGATCTCCCCGGCCGGGTCTTCAGACAGGTACTGCGGCTCGACAAATTCCAGCGTGATTTCCACGTCGAACAGGTCGGTGTCCAATGGATCTACCGCGAATTCCGGCGTCGGCAGTTCGTACCGGTCGCGGTCGGTGTCGTGGTTTTCCAGCCAACTGCCGACCAGGGCCATCAGCCGCGCAGGATGGTCGGCGAAGCGCTCCAGAATGATCGCGGCGCGATAGTGCATGTCGGCAAAGTGCATGCCATCCACGTCGGGCTTCCAGACCAGCACAAGCTTCACTTGCTCGGTGAAACTGTCGAGCTGCTCCGGCTCCACCAGGCGCCGTTCGCGCAGGTACGCGGTCAGACCTTGCAGCTTGTTCATAGCAGCGCCGCCGTGATGCGGCCACGGCCCTGCAGCATTCGTACGGCCGACTGGCTGTACGCCAAGAACGTTTCCTTGAGTTCAGGTGCTTCCTTCGCGGTGTTCTCGGCGCTTTCGCGTCGGGTTACGGATGCGAACTGAGGCAACGCGCTGGCCTTGGCGCGGCAGTACACGGCGCGCTTATACAACTTGGCCTTCCACAAACCTTGCGAAAGTAGCAGCGGATCCGCCGCTTCGACGTTGGTGATGCCCGAGGCTTCCCAGCGTTGTTTCCGCTCGGTCAGGTCGGTGTTGACCTCGGCCATTGCGATCATCAGAGCGTCGGTCAGCAGATCGCCCAGGAACTCCGCCGGCAGGCGGTAGCCCTTCTGAAACTCGGACACGGAGAGGTTCGGCCAAAAGCCGTCGTTCTCGATTGTCTGTTCCACAAAGTTGGTGGGATTCCCGGAAAAGCTCATTGCTGACAGCTCAAATAGGGCGGGAAGCCTGTTTTCAGTGGGACGGTCCATAAATGGGCGGCTCACTTCCACAGGTTCCCGCTGGGGGGGGTAGTCGGTTATTCGGCGCCGGTGACGACGGGTGTTTGTTTGGCCAAAGCCTTGCGGCATTTCGCAATGCGGGTTTCGTTACCGGCCTTCGCGTAAAGCTCAGTGGAACGTTCCAGATGCTTGAGCGCGGTTTCCCACTGCTCGGCCTCCATCGCACGCATGCCGATCAACTTGTGGTACTTGGACGGGATCTGTTCAGTGAGCTGCCATTCACCATCGACACGCGGCAACAGGTTGCTCAGGTACGGCTCCGGACTGCGGCCGGCGTTGTACTCCGCGTAGGCCCAGTCGATCACCGCGTCCGCGACGAAGGTCTGCACGTCACGGCGCTTGAAACGCTCCGGCATCTCTTGGCCTTGCTCGATCGCAAAGTCCGCCAGTTCCAGCCCGTCTTCGAACTGCTCGGTGTCAAACAGCCAGACCATCACCTGCACCAAAACGCGGTTCGGCATCACCAGGCCCGATTCCATGTAGCGCTGAATGAAGTCCTGGTATTTGGGCAGCAGTTCTTCGCGCTTAAGTGCCTGGCGCCCGGCCAAGCCCTTGATTGCGCTCAAGCGTTCAAGATCCTGATCCAGAGATGCTTCCTGCAGCAGCAGATGCTTTTTGGCGTTGGCCGGACTGCTCAGGGCTTCCGCCGGCGAATACGCCAGCGGTGCCGCTGCAGCAGCGATCACTGCAGCGGATCCATCCGCCAAAGTGCGGCGCTTGTGGGCTAGAGCCAGACTCACTTCACCAGCTCCACGTTCTCGGTCATCGCGATCTTCTCCAACTGCTCGATCACATAGCCCTCGTTGCGGCTGTTGTAATCCTCGACGCGGGAGCGTTTCGGGTTGTCCACGGTTTGCTTGCGCCAGCTGGAGTCCTGGAAGTAAATCGACAGGTTGTCCCAGCTGGTAACCAGCACGCCATTGACCGGGAAGAACGGCACGCTGAAGCTCGGCAGACCACCGTAAGTGGCGATCACCTGTGCATCTTCAATGCGCTCTTTTTCGGTCGGAACATCGCCCTGTTTGGCGTACAACTTCGCTTTGTCAGCGGCCAACAGATCGGTGCCGATGATCGCGATCAGGTCGCCGCCATCGCGCAGACGCTCGTCCACCATCTGCTTGGTGTCATGCACCAAGGCATCGAGGTTGGCGTAGTCGCCGTCCGGCCCCAAGGTCACCTTGCCGGCGACTTTGCCTTCCTTCAGCACCTGCTGCGGGGCTTGCTCGCGCAGTTGCTGCAACCAGCCTTTGTTCACGTCCTGCAACATCGGGTAAGCAGCGATATCAGTCTGCGCAGCCGCTTTCAAACCGTGGAAACCGACCATGATGCGATCGAGGGCGATCTGTTTTTGCACAGCGGCCGAGTAGCGCTGATGGAAGTCCGGAAACTTAGCCCAGGCGTCGATTTTTGCGTACGGCAACCCCACGTCGGATTCGGTCGACGAGAGTTCGTAGGTGGTGTTGTTCAGCTCCGAAGCGTCTTTCGCTTCACGGTCGGTGGTCTTGGTGTTGGTGCGACCCGTGACAGGGCCGGACACGCCGATGAACACCTTCTCGCCCTTGATTTCGCTTACGCCAATGACGTTGATGCGCGAAAGGAAGTCCGACTTGGCGGTGATTGCGTCGTTCAGTTCCTGGGTGATGGACGGCTCGACGCTGAACATCTTGCTGGACAGCTCGACACCGTAAGTTTCGGCCATGGCCAGTTGCATGGCTGCATACATCTTGGCGCCGTAGGCGCTCAGGGAACGGGCCATGTCAGAGTACCCGCGCTTTGGCTTTATCGGCGGCGCCGGTGGAACGCGGCAGCTGACGACCAGTGGAAGTGTTCTGCAGCGTGGTGAACTGCTGCTGCAGACTCGTCAGAGCTGCCAGCACAGCCTTGTTCGAAGCGCCGCCAGTACGCTTGAACTCGCGTTCTTCTTCGGCAGTAGTGACGATGTCATCGACCGCCGCGGTTACGTCATCAATTGGGGCCTGATCGGGTTCCGGTGCATCTTCGGCGGCAGGCTCGATCACGGCCTGAATGCCGGCGGCGACGACCAGCAGCTGCGCCAGCAGGGCTTTCAAGGCCGTTGCGGTAGCTTCATCCATTGGGGTTTTGCTCTCGGTTGGGGTTTGCGGAGTGGTTTCGGTGGACGATTCGTCAATGCCGAAACGCTTGAACAAGCGGGTGAACATGCCGGCAAGGCGCCCGATCTCGCCCTGCGCTTCGGTTTCGCGCAGGGGGCCGAGTTCTTGCGAGGCGGCGTAGTACGCATCGCGGCTGGTGCGACTGGAGAAGTAGAGTTCTTGCGTGCCGACGCTGGCGGGTTCGTCGGTGACCGCGATACCGGTCATGTAGGCTTTGCCACGGCCCCGGAAATTCGGCTTGATCTCGATGCTGGTGAACAATTTTTCGCCGGCGTCGTTCAGGCGCAGCAACTTGTCGTTTGGCTTCAGTTGGGCTTCAAGGGCGACTTGGCCAGGCTCCAGATCGTCGCCCTCCTCGACCAGGCGCACAGCAAAAACCGTCCCGTGAGATCCAAACCAGCGTTCGTGTTCGCACCAGATAACAGCGGTGTACAACGTGGGTGCGTACGTTTCGGCGATGTCGCGCAGTTCCTGGGGAAGGATCTCGCGGCCATCGACGGTCGGGCCGCTGGTGGCAACACGTTTCCAGTAGGAGACAAGGGAACGGGGCATGAGAGTAACTGCGCTCAATCGTTGAATGAGCCGCCACGATAGGGAGCCGTCCCCCCCCAAACAAACGGTTGAATTCCGCCCTTCTCCTATTTCTGCGATATAGGTGGATCGCAGAATTTAACCCCGCGTTTCCGGGGTTTTCGCCGCATAGACTGCGGCCCATGAACTACCCGACCGAAGTCAAAGAAGCCGCAAAACGCCTCTACCTGCGCCGTTGTTCGGTGAAGGAAATCCAGGCGCATTTGAAGCTGCCCAATATCCGAATCGTCTACTACTGGATCCGCCAAGGATGCTGGGACGAGATGCTGACGGACGAAGAACCACTGACCGCCGTCAGCCGGCGGATCACGTTGATCCTTGAGAAAACCGACACGCTGACGAAGGGGGAACTCGACGAGCTGGAACGCCTCACCACCCTGCGCGAACGCCTGATCAAGCAATCGAACAAACCGACGCCGACAGCGCCGCCAGACAGCTCGGACGAACCACGCGAACGCCCCTCCGGACAGCGTCGCGATCGGGCTGAGGGCGGCGGCAAGAAGCGGGAAAAGAAGGCGAAGAACGACATCAGTGGCCTGACCGAAGTGGACTTCCTGGATAAGTTCATCTCCAAGATGTACGGCTACCAGAAAGAGCTGTTCGCGGCGAAGCAAAACCCGCTGACGCGCCGCGTCCGGAACATCCTCAAAAGCCGACAGGTTGGTCTGACGTACTACTTCGCCGGCGAAGCATTCATGGACGCCGTACTGAGTGGCGATAACCAGGTATTCCTGTCCGCCAGCCGATCGCAGTCCGAGATCTTCCGCAGCTACATCATCCAGTTCGCCCAGCAGTGGTTCGGCATCGAGCTGACGGGCAATCCCATCACACTCAGCAACGGCGCCGAACTGCGTTTTCTCAGCACCAACAGCAGCACCGCCCAGGGCTATCACGGTCACGTCTACGTCGACGAGTATTTCTGGATTCGCGACTTCGACAAGCTGAGCACCGTGGCCAGCGCCATGGGCACGCACAAGAAATGGCGAAAAACCTATTTCTCGACGCCCAGCGCGGTTTCGCACCAGGCGTACCCGTTCTGGTCGGGAGAGGAATTTCGCAACAGTAAGCGCGGCAAGAAGGCCGGCGGCGTGTGGCCGAGCGAAACGGCTTACACGCAGGGCGCACTGTGTCCGGACGGACAATGGCGCAAGACGATCACCCTGGACGATGCAATCGCTGGCGGCTGCGACCTGTTCGATCTGGAGCAGCTGCAGCTGGAGTACGACGAGGACAAGTTTCAGCAGCTGTTCTATTGCAAGTTCATCGACAGCACCCAGAGCGCGTTCAGCCTCAAGGATCTGGAGCGCTGCTATTCCGACCAATCGTTCTGGGAGGACTACAACCCAGATCTGGATCGGCCGTTCGGCAACAGTCCGGTCTGGCTGGGGTACGACCCGAGCCGCACCCGCGACGACGCAACCTGCGTGGTCATCGCGCCACCGCTCGAACCCGGGGCGAAGTTCCGGATCCTGGAAAAACACAGCTGGCGGGGCCACTCGTTCACCTACCAGGCTTCCCAAGTCAAGAAACTGACCGAGCGCTTCAACGTCCAGCACATCGGTATCGATGTCACCGGCGTGGGTTACGGGGTATTCGACATCGTGCGCGACTTCTACGCCAAGGCGACACCGATTCACTACAGCCTTGAGGCGAAAAACGCCCTGGTGCTCAAAGCCCAGGACACGATCCAAGGCAGTCGCATCGAGTGGGACGCCGGCTGGACGGATATCGCGCAGGCGTTCCTGACCATCAAGCGCGGATCCACCAACAGTGGCCAGATCACCTACAGCGCTTCGCGCACCGATGCCACCGGCCACGCCGACATTGCCTGGGCGATCATGCACGCCTTGGCCAACGAACCTTTGAACACCAACAAGCGGCGCCGCAGCCGCTACGTCACGAGTAACCAGAGCAGCCATGGCCAACCGCAAACGCAGAAAGCAGCACACAGTCCAATCACCGCAACAGCCGATGCGCTCATTCACGTTCGGGGAGCCGGAACAGGTGCTGTCCGGCAACATCGGCGAGTACGTGGGAGTGTTCCCCAGCGACGACGGCAAGATCTACAAGCCGCCAGTGTCGCGGGCAGGGCTGGCCAAGCTGCTGCGCGCCAACGCTCACCACGGCGCCATTCCCAAGTTCAAGCGCAACCTGTTGCTGCGTGAGTTCATCGCCTCGGCTGGCTGCAGCACAGAGACGATGGGCCGCGCCGGGCTGGACTACATGGTCTTTGGCGAATCGTACTTCTACAACGACACCAACGCGTTCGGCCAGGTGCTAGAGCTGCAGCACCTCCCGGCGATCAACATGCGGGTCAAGGTCGGGGGCGGCTTCGTCATGCTGCTGCCCGACAACAAGGAAATGGAGTTCGAACAGCATGAAATCTCCCATGTCCTGGACTACGACGTGGAACAGAACATCTACGGGATCCCGGATTATCTCGGCGGCCTGCAAGCGCTGCTGCTCAATGAAGCCGCCACCCTATTCCGACGCCGGTACTACAGCAACGGCGCCCACGCGGGCTACATCTTCTACACCAATGACCCCGACCTGACCGAAGAGGACGAAGACGAACTGCGCGCACAGATCAGCGCCAGCAAGGGTGTGGGTAACTTCCGCTCGATGTTCGTCAACATTCCCAACGGCAAGGAAAACGCGATCCAGATCATCCCGGTGGGTGATTTCCAAGCCAAAGACGAGCTGGAGAAGGTGAAAAACATCACCCGAAATGACGTCATCGCCGCCTGGCGAATGAACCCGGCGCTGGCAGGCATCATTCCGGAAAACACCGGCGGTTTCGGCGACATCGAAAAGATCGATCGGGTGTACACCAGCAACGAGATTCGGCCGATATGTCAGCTGTTCAGCCAGCTGAATACCGTACTTCGCGAGGACAGGCGCTTTAGCTGGAGAGCCGAACCAGAACCAGTGGATACCACTGCATAGGGTGCTTTTCAAAAGAGAATACCACTGCATGTTGTGGCAAAATGGTGGCGATCAGCTGCCCCTGGGGAGGGACACAATGAGAGTTGAATGCAAATGCGGACATCGGGGACGGATCGCTTCAAGAGAGAAGTTTTCCGTGGATTTCGCGAAGCTGTACTGCCAGTGCCTGGATGCAAAGTGCGGGCACACATGGGTCGCAGAGTTGACGTTTTCTCACACGCTGAGTCCATCGGCTCAGTCGTTCGAAAGGATGCTGTTAGATCGATTGAGGGAGATGCCCACGGCGAAACAGCGCGAGCTTTTCGAACGACTGGGATCGCAGGCGGTGGCTTAGTTGCAAACCGCCAACGCTGGCGCGTTGGCGATCGGGATCATTCAAAGAATGACGTTCAGCCCCCTGCTGCCTCCTTTGGGTTGATTGCCAGTATCTCGGTCACCCGGCGAACTTGCTGCTGTTCAACCAGGTTCAGCCGGCGATACAGATCAATCAAACGACGCTCGATGACAGTGAGTCCAGTTGCTTGCGACTCGGTGTTTTCGAACGCGGTCTGACCGTTCTTCTTGCGATCCAACATGCTTACTACTCCATAAAGTGCATTGCTGAATGGACTTTATGAAGTGATACAAACGGCTTTGGAATGAGAACAACCCCAATGGATCAGAGGCTTTGTCGCGAGTTATTTCCTGTGCCGGGCTGCGTCATCAGACATGGCTTCAAGAATTCGGCGAATCGCTTTTTGGTCGTCCTCGGGGATGCTTCGAAACTGCGTGATTAGGCAGTCTTCCACATCGTTCAAAACGCTTTCGGCCAGGTTTGTTCGAAAGCCGGTAAGGATGTAGGGGATATCAAAACCGAACTGAGTTGCGACCTTGCTCAAGTACGGCGCAGGCGCATCGCTTGTACCTGCCTCGTAATTCGCTTGAGTACGCTTCACAACGCCGATTGCCTCGGCAATCTCGGCTTGGGTCATTCCGCAGCGCTTCCGTTCTTCCTGCAGGCGAGAACCAATATCTTCAGAAAGATGCAAAATTATTCACCCTAAATATTTACAAATGCATCGAAGTGCATCATTCTGCATTTCACACCACATGAAATTGCATGGATTTGCACTATGCCGAAGACAAGCATCAGCGAGCAAGCCCGCGAACGAGCGCGGGGAGCATTGGAGAAGCGCGGTCAATCCGCAAAGGACTTTGCTCTTTTACACAACCTGAGTCCCAGCACTGTTTACGCAGTGCTGAGTGGCCAAAGCCAATGTCGCCGAGGGGAGGCACACCGCGCCGCAGTATTGCTCGGCGTTAAGAAGGGTGTGATCGAACAGTAACGACATCGACCAACAGGGAAAAGTAGAAGATGAAAAAGCCAATCCTAGATACCCGCAAAGAAGTTATGAGCGAGATCATTCGTTGTTATGCCGGCGGGCGCGAAGCCGCCGCAGCGCGCTTGGGGATCAAGCTAAAAAAGTTCGACAACCATGCCTATGAAAACGCCGGCTGCAGTCCACTCAGTGATTCGCACGTTTTCATGCTCGAACAGGATTGCGGTACTCACCATCTCCCTAACTACATCGCGTCGATGTATGGCGGGTTGTTCGTGCCGGTGGCTGATCCTGAGACCTTGGACAACGTCGAGCTTTACATCCGCTCGGTGCAGGTCGCAGCTCAGCGCGGTTGTGTAGATCAAGCGATCGCCAAAGCTCTGGAGGATGGCTCAATCAGCGAGGAGGAAGCAGAGCTTATTTTGGATGCTCACGACCTTCATGTGGCAGCTCGACACGCGGAAGTGTTGGCAGCCATCGCCCTATACCGCACAGGGAAAGCCAAGTGACCAATTCGATTAAGCAGCAGGATTATCAAGACAGCATGTTGATCGCGGCCAAAGGCTTCCTGGTACGTCATCACTCAGAGCATCTACACAACGACACTCAGCTTTTAAGCCGCATCACTAGCCACCTAGTTGCGACGCTGAATGTTGACTTACCTATTGCGCGCAGGCTGGCCGAACTCGCGTACAGCGAGTGGAACGATGTTCGCAGCGGCCAGTGTATTGACTTGGGAGCGAGTTCACAGACCACCGTCGAAATCTACGAGCCTACATCTGGGATGTCGTGGTCCGTGCCTGTCGATCTGATCTACGAACGCATCATCGTCACAGAGGGCGAAAGCCTTCGCCGTTCCTGCACCCTTTTCTAATTCTCCTTAAACAATCCTGAGCCTACAGCCCGTGGGTATGGGTGAGCTGCGCCCGAAATCGAGGTTTCAAGATGGGAAACGCCGTAATTCTGACCGCTCAGCTGCCATCCGCAGAGGCCGAAGCGCTTCTGGCTGCGATGCGTGAGCAGTACCGCTTGAGCCTTAACGACTACTGGTATGCCGATGAATACCGCTATGTCCCACAAGAAAAACGGCACAGCTCAATTCTCGAAAGAACCCCGGTGATGGCTGCTCAGAAACGCCTGATGGCAGCCCTCTCCCTCAGCCTCAAAGCAGTGAAGTAACCATGAAAGAAGACCTTCGCCACGACGTGTTGCAACGCCTCCAGTCTGACTTCGGGCTTAAGCACCGTACTGGCACTGACTACATGCGCGGCGGCACATGCCCCAAGTGCAGGAAAAAAGAGCTGTACTCGCGGTTTGATACGCCGTGGATGGTGATCTGTGGTCGTCCCGAAAAGTGTGGCCACACCCTGCATGTGAAAGAGCTGTACGACGATCTTTTTGAAGACTGGAGCAAGCGAGCGCCAGCTACGGATCAACACCCCAATGCCACTGCGCGTGCTTACCTGGAGTTTGCCCGGGGCTTTCGGTTTGAGCTGGTCCAGGGCTGGTTCACGCAGGAAAGTTTCTATTCACCTGAACACAACGCCGGCAGCGCCACCGTGCGCTTCGCTTTGGAAAAAGGCGGCTGGTGGGAACGTTTGATTGATCAGCCGCACCGTTTCGGCAAGATGAAGGCCCGCTTCAAATCCAAAGACAGCTATCGCGGCGTCTGGTGGTGCCCGCCCTGCGTCGACCTGCTTGAAGCGAAGGAAATCTGGATCGTCGAAGGCATCTTTGATGCCATCGCGCTGGTGCACAACGACATTGCGGCGGTATCCGCCATGTCGTCCAACGCCTTCCCCGGTGATTCGCTCAAGGCGTTGGTGAAAACGCGTGAGGGCGGGAAGCTGCCCAAGCTGGTATGGGCGCTGGATAACGAGCCAAGCGCCAACGCCTACACCAAGCGCTGGGTACGTGAGGCGCGAGCCTTGGGCTTCGTCTGCGAGTCTGCGCAGATCCCGCAACGCGACGGCCGCAAAGCGGACTGGAACGATCTGCACCAGCGCTGGAGCTTTATCCAGGACGACACCAAGCGTGCCGAACAGATCGCCACCGACCTCAAGCACGCCCGTCATCAGGGCGCCCTGCTGCTGGCGGAAAGCGCGGCGGAAAAAGCCCTACTGATGTACGACTGGAACAAACGCGGGGAATTTCACCTGGGGTTCGGTAGCCGTCTGTACTGGTTCAAGTTGGACATGGAGAAATTCAACCGGGCGATGTCCGACATCGAGGACAGCGAAAACCACGACGACCAACTGCTCAACCAAGCGCAGCAACGCGAAAAGGCACTGCAGCAGTCCGGCAGCGTCGTGGAGATTGCCAACTGCTACCCGCAAGCCCTGTATTTTCAACGCAACGAAGTCACGGACGAGTCTTGGTACTACCTCCGTGTGGACTTCCCGCACGACTCCGAGAGCGTGAAAAACACCTTCACTAGCGGTCAGCTATCGGCCGCAAGTGAATTCAAAAAGCGCCTGCTCGGCATGGCAGCGGGTGCGATGTTCACGGGCAGTGGTCAGCAGCTCGACAAGCTGATGAAAGACCAGCTATTCGGCATCAAAACCGTTTCGACCATCGACTACGTGGGCTACAGCAAGGAATACGCCTGCTACGTCTACGGCGATATCGCGATCAAGGACGGGACCACCTACAAGGTCAACAGTGAGGACTATTTCGAGTTCGGCAAGCTGCGCCTGAAAACTCTGCAGAAAGGCGTCCCGATCAAGCTGCAGCGTGATGGAAAAGACTTCAACGAGCAGTGGGTAAAGTTGCTGTGGACCTGCTTTGGCGCCCAAGGCTTCGTCGCCCTGACTTTTTTCTTCGGCTCGTTGTTTTGCGAACAGATCCGCGCACGCTACCAGTCCTTCCCCTTTCTGGAAGCCACCGGTGAGGCCGGCGCCGGTAAAACCACCCTGCTCAACCTGCTGTGGAAACTGCTCGGCCGCGAAGGCTATGAAGGTTTCGACCCGATGAAATCGACCAAGGCCGGGCGCTCGCGCCTGATGGGTCAGGTGTCCGGCATGCCGGTTGTGTTCCTGGAAGCCGATCGCCATGGCGATGATCGAGCACACGCTAAAACCTTCGAATGGGACGAGCTGAAAGACTTTTACGGTGGCGGCACCCTCGCCACCAAAGGCGTCAAGACCGCTGGCAACGAAACTTATGAGCCGCCCTTTCGCGGAACGATCGCCATCAGCCAGAACGCGGCCGTGGTCGCCCACGAGGCGATCATGACGCGCATCGTCAAGCTGCACTTCGTACGCCCGATCGTCACCCCGGAAAGCCGTGCGGCCGCTGATCAGATGAACGCGCTGGACGGCAGCACTCTCAGCCACTTCCTGCTGCGCGCCGTGGGCAAAGAATCCGCGGTGCTGGAGTTGTTCGCCCAGCGTATGCCCGAACACGAAGCCAAGCTGCGCCGGCTGCACACCCACTGTTTTGCCTGCAGCGCTGCCTATACCAGCGACCAAGGCAACTGCAGCAGTTGCGGTTACGACCTGCGCGGCTACATCCGCGTGGAGCGCATCAGCAAGAACCACGCGCAATTGCTCTCGCTGCTCGATGGCCTGCGCCTGGTCCTGAAACTGAGTGATCCGCAAGTCGCCGCCACCCAGCGCCAGATCGTGCGGATGGCCATCGAGCGCCAGGCGTCGATCAGCTCCGACCATCCGGCCGTCGCCGAGTTTTGGGAGGTCTACGACTACCTCGAATCGCTGAGTGAGGATCCGGTGGTCGACCACAGCAGTGACCCGAGCGTGATCGCCATCAACCTCAACGAATTCTGCGAACGCGCGGCCGAACACAAACAAAAGCTGGCCGACGTGGCGATGTTGCGCGACCTGCTCAAAGAGTCTCGCTCGCGCAAGTTTCTCGACAGCAACAAGGCGGTGCACAGCGCCGTGCGCGCGGCCTTCAACCACCGCAACCCCGTTTCACAACCCCGGCCGACAACCGTCAAGTGCTGGACTTTCAAGGCGTAAAGGAGAGCAAGACCGATGCAGATCCAAGTGTTTATGGGCAATGCCGGCGACGGCAAAACCAACAAGCTCCAATCAGTGCAAGACCGGCTGGACTTCACCGGCCAGAGTGCGCCGATCATCCAGGCCGGGGCTTATTGCGAGGACGGTTTGCTGGGGATTCTGGAAGTTCGGGCAGCCGGTGGCCAGCGCGAAATCCTCGTGGACGACTGCAGCAGGCAACAGATTTTGCGGGTGCTGGAGTGGCAATCATGCGTTGAGCATGTGCCGGAGTTCGATGGCCTGGTGATTCACCTGGCACGCAAGGACTGATCGTAAAAGAAGCAGTGCCGAGGAGTTGCAGCTCCCCGACACCTGACCACTACCGAGGGCAATACCATGCAAGCACAGACCCCAAGCAGCAGCGGCACGCAGGCTACCACACCGGCGCGGCACCTGGCGGCCACCGCCATCATCGGCGCGGCCGTGATCGGTTACCTGGTACACAAAACCCCTGAATCGCGCACCCGCCTCGAAAGCCTCAGCCAGATGGCCCGCACCCTGGGCGAACTGAGCGCGACGGATGCCGCCGTGGTGACGCGGTTGCTCGCCACCCCCGCCACACGGGGTGTATCACGCCATGTCTAATGACCCCGCAACCTCCGCACGGCGCTTTCCCTGGAACCTAGACCTGACCAGCGTGTGCGACCAATGCGGCAAGTGGCGTGCCCAGGGCAACCACCTCAAATGCAGCCGCCGGCGTCAGCTGCAGAACGCCCATCGACGCGAGCACAAGCCCAAATCGTAAGCCGCGTCCACCAGAAGACATGCTTCCAGATACTTGGCCCGGAAACGGGCCTTTTTGTTTCCGATCGTCAGACTGTCGATACACGAGTACAGCGTTAGGGGTTTACATGAGTGGCGTCGAAGCTCGCGGCAATTCCGTGAGAATCTTTTTTCAATACAACGGGGAAAAATGCCGGGAAGCGATCCCGGGCGGCAATACACCGGCCACCGTGGCCCAGGCCAAACGTTTGGCCGACATCATCGAATATGAAATCCAGACCGGCACTTTTGATTACGCGCGGCACTTCCCGCACTCGGCCAGGCTGGTGGAAAACACCTTCGGCCACTATTTGGATCTGTGGCTGAAGATCAAGGCCAACAGCGTGGCGGCATCCAGCTATCGGGGTTACGCGAACAAAGCCGAGGTGCATGTGCGGCCGCGCTGGGGCAAGGTCCAGATCAACCAGATCGACCACCTGGACCTGCAGGTGTGGATTCAGGACACGCTGTCGAAAACCCTCAAGAACAAGACCATTCGCGACCTCATCAGCAACGTGCGCCAGGTGTTTCGGCTGTACCGCACGCGGATGAAAGTCGCGCACGATCCCACCGAGGGTTTGATGGTGCGCCTGCCCGATCCCGAAGCGCCGGATCCGTTCACCCGGGCCGAAATCAAACAGATCCTCGACACCCCGACCCAACGCACGCAGGAGCTGTTGATGGTGCAGTTCATGGTATGGGCCGGTCCTCGGGTCTCGGAGACGATCGCCCTGGCCTGGGAGGATGTCGATCTGGCGCAAGGCACGGTGACTTTTCGCCGGTCCAAGGTACGCGGGGCATACCGGGTGACGAAAACCCGCCGCTCGACACGCCGGGTGCGCCTGCTGGCACCGGCGTGGGAGGCACTGCGCAAGATCGATGCTTTAAACCGGCACAGGAAAGCGGAAACGGTGGAGATCGTCGAGCGGGACAACAAGACCGTCCGCCAGCACAAACTGCATTTTGTCTTCCTGAACACCAAAAGCGGCCTGCCGCATGCCAACGACTTCGTGGTGCGTGATCGATTCTTCAAAGCGCATTTGCTCGCGGCCGGGGTGCGTTATCGCGGACCTGGCCAGTGCCGGCACACCTACGCCAGTCAGTTGCTGACCACCGGTGTCGCCTCGATCGACTGGATTGCCGAGCAGATGGGCCACACCAACGGCAACATGATCCGTCAGCATTACGGGACATGGATTAACGAGGACGGACCGGACGTGGTGGGCATGTTGCAACTGGCGTTGAAGCTGGCCCCTGCTACAGCTCCACACGAAATTCGCTGAGGCCCACGCTTTCGGCAAAGCACCCCGACGCTATCAGGCTGGCCCAAGTACACAGCCAAGTGAGCGTCGACCAGACCGTCGAAGGATGGCAGACCAGTCCCGGCGGTCGTGGTTTCCGTGCCCCCACAAAAAGGCCCCCACGCCTGGCCTAGGTGTGGGGGCCGATTGAACATAGGCTGGAATTCTATCCATCGGCTATCAAAGCCCGCGATCGGCCACTAGCTGCCGTTCTCGACAGACTCTCGACCAAAGCAGCCATTGATGAAGGGCGGTCCCGGTTTGACTTTGCTCTCACAATTCAAGGAGCAACCGTGCCTTTGCTCATATTAACCACGAGCAGGCCTGCCACGGTCAATCCTGCCCCCAGTAGGAAACCCAACGTCGTATGCTCATCCAGCCAGAGATATCCCATCAGCACACCAAACAGCGGGGTCATGAAAGCCATCACACCAAGGCGTGCTGCAAGGTAACGGCGAAGCATCCAGAACCAAACTAAATAACTGGCGAATGATACGACCAGCGTCTGGAATCCTAAACTGGCCCATGTTTGTGGACTGAGCTGCACAGAAGTTTGCCCTGTCAACCATGCCAAGGGGAGTACTAGCAGGAAGGCGCCGACCAATTGGTAATACAGAGTCTGCGTAGCTGGAGCTTCAGCTAATCTGCTGGAGCGCACGGCGACCGTAGTGAGCCCCCAGGAAATACCAGCGCACAGACCGAGAAAATCGCCAAACAGGCCGTGCGAAATGGCAGCACCTCCTGCGTTCTCCCGAGGCAACAAAAACGTTACCGCGATGCCAAGAAAAGCCATGCCCATACCAAGCCATTGAGGCAGGCTCAAGCGTTCTTCCGGCAACCGGATATGCAGACCTATAGCGGCAAACAGTGGTGCGGTGTAAAGGAATACAGCCATATGCGATGCGCTCGTCCAGCGCAAACCTTCAGCGATAAAGAGGAACTCAGCAGCGAACAATGCGCCTACGACCAGACCGGAGCGTCGCCCGACGCCTGGCAGCCAAGCCTCGCGCAATATCCACCGGCCTGCGAGCCATACCAGAAGTGCCGCGACTCCAGATCGTAGTGAGACCTGCATCATGAGTGACACGTCCTCAGCAATTGCCTTCATTGCGACCTGTTGCGCTCCCCAGACCAGGCATAGCAAAACCATGATTCCCGTGGCCATGCCGTCAACTGCCTTTCTCATCTAACAGCCCCGCAAAAAGTTATGCCAAGTTACCTTCGATTATTATCATTTCTCGCTTATAAGCGCGAAACGCGACCGACCTGGCTTTAGCGTAATCAGGGTCAATGTTGCAGGCCTTGGCCTGTTCATAACTCGGGAACTCGACAACCAGTACACGTTTGGTGGTCACTGACTCCAGCAGCGCGCCTTGATCCAAAAGCCTGACGCTGGCGCCATACTTCTTACATATCGGCGCCCAAAGCCGGCTATATTCTTTTTGTGCATCAGCGTCGATTACATCCGTTCCAAGAATGATCCAATAGCCTTTCACTGTGGATCCTCCAGTGCGGAGTTAATCTGGTTGACGCGTGCAGTTTGTGAGTTCGTTTTATCTTCAATGCGGCGCTGCGCAAAACTGCTTGCCGCCTCCTCGAAGGTCTGTTCTGCGCGCGGGTTCCACTGAACACCGGACTGAGCGATGACCCCTGGCTTGAGTTGTTGATGCTCGTCGTAATCTCGACGGGGATGGAAGAACAAGGGTTGGAGTTCGTCCAGATCAGACAAATGCTTAACGTAGTCCTGAAGGTACTGTTCGCGCTGCAACTGACTCACTCGCGCAGGCATCCATGCGGCAAAAGGTGGCAGTACAGTAAAACCGGTGTAAGCAAGAATCCCGTTATGAATGGGCCACAGAATATGGTGCAGATCGCCATCAACACCGTTTGGCTCATACAGTGTGCTGGCCGTACCTGTGGTAAGGCTTAGCATTGCTCGTTTGCCTTTGAGGTGTCCGGTTTCATACTTTCGCCCAGACGAGTACGCGAAACCACGGCTGAAGACCCGGTCGACCCATCCTTTGAGTATGGCTGGCATGGAAAACCACCACATCGGGAATTGAAAGATGACCAAGTCAGCCTCGGCGACCTTCGATTGCTCAAGCTCGACCTCGCGGCACACTGTCTCATTGGCCTGCGCATGCTCTTGCTCATTGGACGGATCAAAATAGTTTGCATCAGCACGATCGCCGAACTCGTTCGGGTGAAGCGCGGCGTTCCAACCCATGGCATACAAGTCGCTGACCTGGACGTTATGCCCCGCCGCTTCAAAAGTGCTCACAGCGGTCTGTGTCATCGCGCCGTTGAATGACTTGGGTTCGGGGTGAGCGTGGATGATCAGAATGTTCATGTCTTGCACCTACATAGCTCTACGATTGACGAGGTGATTGTCAGGGTGTCGCCTATGCCGTACAAACCATCTGTTTTATCGCTATAAGAGAGAATTCCTAATCTATGCGATCTGATACCCCGCTCAAGGCCATTGCCTGCTTTGACGCTGTTATGCAGACAGGTAGCGCGGCGCTGGCTGCTCAACAACTGTTTGTCACGCCGGGTGCCGTGAGCCAGCAGATTCGTAAACTCGAGGATTGGCTGGGCGTTCCTTTGTTCGTACGCACCGTGCGCAAATTGCAACCGACCGAATATGCGACGCTCTATTGGGAACAGATAAAGCCCGCGCTGCAGCAGATTGACCAAGCCAATGCAACGCTACAGCGTCGACTCGAATCCCAAGTACGTCTGAGCATGCCGCCAGCGTTCGCCAACACTTGGTTCGCAAGACGCATGCCCCTACTGACCAGTCGATATCCTGGCCTAAATATTCATCTCAGCGCTTCAGCAGACAACGTGGATTTCAATTCCCACACATACGATCTGGCTATCCGATACTTCGACGGCCAGGATGGTAATTTGAATGTTCTGTTGCTGCTGCCTGACGAAGTGAGCGTGTATTGCAGCCCTGCTTATCGGGAGTGGCTCCAAGCGGTAAATGTGGAGGATATGACGCGGGCGACTCTGCTAATAACGACCTCGCACGCAAATTGGTCGCGATGGCTCGCACAGGTCGGCCTCTCCTTCGATGGCATGACAAGCCATCTACGATTCGACCAGTCGGAAACGGCCATCGATGCGGCTAGACGAAGTCAGGGGTTGGTGCTGACCAGTCCATGGCTTGTCGAGGAGGATCTGAATGAAAACAACCTGGTTCAGTTATTTCCGCACAAACTGCGTACTGGAAGGGGATATTACTTGGTCACAAGTAAGGATCGGCCTCTGACCGCGGCCGCACGACAATTCCGTGACTGGTTGACTGCCGCTGCAAATTGCACTGATGACGAGGGGTAATCGAAGCCCCTCGGGCCGGACAAGGTTGCACACTAACGTCCGCTTCTGGCCGCTTGCTACCTGCTAGGGCGAGTCTTAGGACCGCCGTATCCGCATAATCGCGTCTGTAATCGCTTTTGCGTTTGTGTCTAAGGTCTCCATAGCAATCACAGCGTTATCTGCAACTACCTCCACGCCACTGGCTGAAAGCCATACGGCGACCTCCTCGATTGCCGCCGCCAGAGCATGCTGGTTGTGCAGAAGTAATGTCAGTGCATCAGCAGTGGCGATGTTGGAGATTGAGTTATCTGGCATGCGATTCATCCTGGAAATCAGAGGTTTGCACAGCCTAGCTCATGCGGCCGCAGTAGAGCGGCCGAGATACGCACTGCCCCCCTCCTTTCCCGCACCAAAATAATGCGCCAGTCCCATATCAGTCCCATATGGCTATTTTTCAGACATCAAAAACCACAAACCCCCGACTTTCTCTAGGAAAATCAGGGGTTTGCGTTTACTGAATATGGCGGTGAAGGAGAGATTCGAACTCTCGATACAGTTTCCTGTATACACACTTTCCAGGCGTGCTCCTTAAGCCACTCGGACACTTCACCGTTTCTCGTCATTCGCATTGCGTCTGTCGAGGCGCGCTAATGTAGTCGAAAGCTTTTGCGATGGCAAACTTTTTTTCAGAATTTTCATGCGCTTAAGAGATTTAGCTGTTTTACCTGGCTTCGGTCCATGGCAAACCGGCCATTCTTCGGTGGGCGCAACGCTTCTATATAGAAGGCGATACCTCAGCGGTGCGGCGCGAAGCGCGAAACGGTGACTGGCGGGTCAGTCACAGCGCTTTACCTGACCTGCGGTGGTGGGTAACGTCTGTCCATCTTTCTTATAAGGAATAGCGTCATGAGCGACCTGATTGCCTACCATCTCGAAGACGGTATCGCGACCCTGACCTTGAGCAACGGCAAGGTCAATGCCATTTCGCCGGACGTGATTGCAGCGTTCAACGCGGCGCTGGATCAGGCGGTGACTGATCGTGCCATCGTGATCATTACCGGTCAGCCGGGAATTCTGTCCGGCGGCTATGACCTGAAGGTGATGACCACTGGCCCTAAAGAAGCTGTTGCGCTGGTGACTGCCGGCTCTACCCTCGCCCGTCGCTTGCTGTCGCACCCGTTCCCGGTGATTGTCGCGTGCCCTGGGCACGCCGTGGCCAAGGGTGCGTTCATTTTGTTGTCGGCCGACTACCGCATCGGTGTCGATGGCCCGTTCAGCATTGGTCTGAACGAAGTGCAGATCGGTATGACGATGCACCACGCTGGCATCGAGCTGGCGCGTGATCGTCTGCGCCGCTCGGCGTTCCACCGCTCGGTAATCAATGGCGAGATGTTTGATCCGCAGAGCGCAGTGGATGCCGGTTTTCTCGACAAGGTGGTGTCTGCCGAGGAGCTGCAAGGCGCCGCTTTGGCCGCAGCGCGTCAGTTGAAGAAGATCAACATGACCGCGCACAAGAACACCAAGCTCAAGGTGCGCAAAGCCCTTCTGGAAGCGCTGGACAACGCGATCATCCAGGATCAGGAACACCTCGGCTGAGCCAAGTAAAAGCCGATCAAGAAAAGCCCGAACGTCGTGTCGGGCTTTTTCTTACGCGCCCGGTTTAAAACTCCGCAACAGCTCTACGACGCGTCTGACACTCAAGTCGGAAACATGCGCTTAAACATCGCCTATCTCCAGACTCTATAGCAGCAATTGCCGAAAACAGTGCACATCCGTACACTGCGCCACCTTTTGCGCCGGTGGGGCCTGAGAATGCTGTTTGTGTTTCGTATGTTGTTGATGGGCCTGCACTTTATTCTGGCGGGTGTGCTCGGGGTGCTCCTCGGTATTTGCCGACCATTCAATCCGGACAACAGCCGTTTGTGCGCCCGTCTCTACGCACTGCCCGCCATGTACATTTTGCGTCTGCGGGTGAAGACGGATGTCGCGCCGCTGATGAACAAGCCTGACAGCTGCGTGATCATCGCCAACCACCAGTCCAACTACGATCTGTTCGTGTTCGGCAACGTGGTGCCGCGCCGGACCGTGTGCATCGGCAAGAAAAGCCTGAAGTGGGTGCCGTTGTTCGGGCAGTTGTTCTGGCTGGCCGGCAATGTGTTGATCGACCGTGGCAACGCGCAGAAGGCGCGCCAGTCGATGCTGACCACTACGCACACTTTGCAACATGAAGACACTTCGATCTGGGTGTTCCCGGAAGGCACGCGCAACCTGGGCGAAGATCTGCTGCCGTTCAAAAAAGGCGCGTTTCAGATGGCGATTGCTGCCGGCGTGCCGATTGTTCCGGTGTGTGTCAGCAGCTACGTCAAGCACATGCGCCTGAACCGCTGGCGCAGCGGGGAAATTCTCATACGCTCGCTGCCGGCAATTCCTACAGCGGGATTGAGCATGGACGACATGCCCATGCTCATCGAAAAGTGCCGCGAGCAGATGCGTGAATGCATCGCCGCGATGGACCGGCAGTTGCAAGCTGCATGAAAAAACCAAACCCGCTTTGTGCGGGTTTTCTTTTGCCGGGTGAACTGCGCAGATTTCACTGACTCTCAAGCATCGACACGGCTAAGCTGAAGCCGTGTTCCCCTGCCATCTGCCAATAAGAAGTGAACCACCACCATGGGTCGAGTTGTTGCTGCTGCGGTTTACAGCGCCGGTAAGAAAGTCACCAATATTTCCCTCGATGAAGGCGCGGCCTGGGCTGCGAAAACCGGGCACTTTGTGTGGATCGGTCTGGAAGAGCCGGACGCTCAGGAACTGGCCAATCTGCAACGCCAGTTCAACCTGCACGAACTGGCAATCGAAGATGCTCTGGAGAAACACAGTCGGCCGAAGCTCGAAACTTTTGGCGACGCTTTGTTTATCGTCACCTATTCGCCGGTGCGCGAGAACGGTGTGTTGCAGTTCATCGAAACCCATATTTTCGCCGGCAAGGGCTACATCATTACTGCGCGTAACGGCCACTCGGCGTCCTACGCGCTGGTCCGCCAACGCTGTGAGGCGCGGCCGCTGTTGCTGGAGCATGGGGAAGATTTCGTACTCTATGCGCTGCTGGATTTCGTCATCGAGAACTATCAACCGGTCGGCGAAGCGATCCATGCCGAGATCGATGAGCTGGAGCGCAACGTGCTGTGCAGCGCCCTGAATGAACACGACATTCAGAAACTCCACGGCTTGCGTCGGGATGTGTTGCGCCTCAGACGCTATGCAGCGCCGATGGTCGAGATCGGTGAGGAGCTGCAAAAGCTCAGCTTCCCGTTTATCGACAAGAACATGCGCCCGTACTTCCGCGATGTGCAGATTCATGTAACGCGGCAAATGGAAGACCTGACGACACTGGCCGACATCGCCAGCCAGACCATCGAAATCGGCGTATTGCTCGAGGCTTCACGGCAAAGCGTGGTGCAGCGCAAGTTTGCGGCGTGGGCGGCGATTCTGGCATTCCCGACGGCGGTGGCCGGGATCTACGGGATGAATTTCCAGAACATGCCAGAGCTGAGCTGGCATTACGGCTACTTCGGTGTATTGGGGTTTATTACGGTGGGATGCGTGAGTTTGTGGGCGAGTTTCAAAAAGTCGGGGTGGTTGTAAGAATCGCCAGCAGGCTGGCCCCACAGGGCATTGGTATCTACACATCTCCCGATCCTGGTCTATAAAGGGACGGCATGGATATCAAATGACTGGGCTAGATGCCCGCCTGATAAAACGATACGACGAGTTAGTCATGGGACACAGT